>NZ_JAKJSL010000031.1:0-108123 GCF_050336815.1 Photobacterium nomapromontoriensis | reverse complement strand
GGCGTAACCGTCCCAGTTTGTCGTACTGGAAGTGGTTAGAATGAGTCGTACCAGCCACGCTGCTGCGCTGTTCGAGTACTCGTCCACATTCATCACGCCGTAGTTTGATAAAACGCTCGCCCTGCTCAGCAAGGCTGATCAACTGCCCCTGACCATCATACTGGTATTGCTGGGTACGACCATCAAAGCCAATGGTCCGGCTGACACGTTCTTCGCTGTCATAGGCTAACTGGTAGCGGCCACCGTCACTGCGTTCAATGCCAGTCAGGTTACGCTCACTGTCATATTCAAACGCAAGCCAGCTACCGTCTGGCCGGATATGCTTGGTTGGCTGTGCTAACCCTTCATAAATAAAGCTATTACAACGGCCAATAGCATCGGTAAAGGTGGTCGGACGGCCTGCCCAATCGTATTCAATGTACTGCTGACGGACTTGATCGGGCTGGCTCTGGGAGTGCTGGATGATTTCAACGATCTGCCCGGTACGCTCACGACGGTACTGAGTGACCCAGCCATCATGGCTGATCATACCGTTGATTTCACCCAAAGAATCATAGCTATAACGGGTGATCGACTCACCATCTTGAACCGCAGCCAGTAACCCTTTTGTATTCCACCAATAGCGTAGATGCCGACCATCAGACTGGGTGATGTGGGTGATCCTGCCATGGCGATCATATTGGTAATGCTTCTCCAATCCGCCGGGCGAATGCTGGCTCAGCAACCGACCAAAGCTGTTGTAGTCGTTACGCCACTCTCGATTTTCGCTATCGACTATTAGGATCATCTGCCCTAAACGGTTATAGCAATAACGCGTTATCGCACCGTCCGGAGCCTGCTCTTCATGCAGTTGACCATAGCGGTTATAGCGGTAATGGGTAGCTGTGCCATCCGGGGAGATCTCGGCAATTTTACGAGAACGAGCATCATAGTGATATTGCCAACGGTGCCCGAGAGGTGACACCTTACACAATAAGCGCCCCTGAGCGTTATGCTCAAATTGCCACTGGTTGCCTAAACTGTCGGTACTGACGGCGGTATGGTTATCGAGGTCGTATTCAAAGCGATAATGGTAGTTACCCTCATCCCCCCATTGGGCACGGCATCGTGCGGTGGGACCTTTACCCTGCCATTCAAAATAGTGGCTGAATCCGGATGGGCGAGTACGCTGCACCAGTAAATGATCGCTGTAAAGGTAGGTTTCTACTTGCTGCTGGCGATTGCTGGCCTTACACAAATCATGATTTGCATTGTAATGATAGTGGGCCAGTACTTGTTCTGTGTTGCGATCGCGTCGTGCACCCGGTGATGAAGAAGCCTCTTCACAGGCCGGACTTTGGACTTCAATCAGGTTCCCCCCCCGATCATAACGTAATTCAAGCTGCTGGCAGCCATTGGCCGCAATATGAACCAAACGACCAGCACTGGAATAGCTGAGTTGATACTGTAACGTTTCATTTTCACGCAGCCGCTCCAGCACCCAGCGGGTGTGATGATAGCCAAAACGCAACTGTCTGCCATCATTTAACGTTACGCGGTAACTTCCGCGAGGATCATGAAATAAACTGGCGCCGGCAGTAAGTTGGTAACTCACCGCCCCCGCAGCAACATCATCAAAAACCAACACACTGCCTTGGTGATCAACAAAATGCCACTGAGTGACGCCGTCATCAGCACGCTTGATCGGGGTGAGTTCAAAATGAAAGTTACTGCGCCAGCCATAGCCTAAGCCGACATTCTGTTGGCTTAAACTGGAGCGATACAGACGCTCCCAACGTATTGATGCACTGCCGGTTAAATGAATATCGGTAAGAGTCAGGATTTCTTCGCCCGTCGCCATTGAGACCGGATCACCACAGTAGGCCATCTCATCGGGCGAGGCGGCCGTCGGACTATCTGCGATACTGTCATCACCCACAGGTACCGTTTCTTCCCTGCCGCCCTGTGTGGTGGCTTTTTTCTTGGTGCTAACGACCTGTTCAATGAAAGTCGGTTGATGCAAGATCATCGGATCAACTTCAGGGACTTCATAAACTGACAGGGTCTTATCAAAAATAGCCTTAGCCAGGGTTTCTTTGGCCTGATTAAGTGCACTATGACCAACAGTACGTGCTTTATTTTCTGCTGAAAAATCAAGCAAACCCAAAACGGCGAGTAAGTCTCCCCCAGGCGCAGCCCTTAACCGCGCAAATTTATCAATATGCAGCCGGGCGAGCTGTAAGGTATCAAACCGGATGGGAATATTTTTAGGATTGGCGTTTTTCGCCAGCGCAAATTGGTACGCCTTGCCATCATTGGCCTTGAGTTGCAGTAGTCTGAGTCCGTCCATGTTATTCCACAATCATCCACTATGGTTGCCAAGCGTATAAGGCAGCGCCTCGGTATAGCTTTTCAGAAATTTCTAACTGCAACGTCGGATGCCGATACTCCCCGCGCTGATAACGCTCATACAAATGCAGAAGGTTATACAGCCCGGAGCAGGCACCCAACTCGCCCATTACTGACCCATTCATTACAATCTGGGTAAATTTTCCAACACAGCCATGAAGCTGATGGTAGGCACCAGCCCACTCGTCAGCACCACCTTGATCACCGTCGTACGGTGCATAAAACTGATGGACAGGAAGACCACAAGCGTGTTGATAGCGTTGAAACAATGCCATCACCGCCACACTGCGGGCTTTTTCACGGGTCAACGCTTCGTAGGATAACCACGGCCGAATCAACCCTGTGGACGTCGCAGAGACTTTCACTACTATCACGCTTTCTGCGGCAACCATCCCTGGACCCGCTTCTTGCGGTGTACGGGTTGCAGCCCCTGACAACGGTGGACTTAGCCTTGGATCGCTATCCAGCGCCAATACCCAGACTTCTGAATGTTTTTTTTGATTTAGCAAACGCTCTATCTGCTTCCAGGCCAATATCATAGCGCTGCGCCCATAAGGGTATAGATAGCAATGCGGGTGAGATGCCAATGCAGGAATCGCTTGGCAAACATGAGGATACAATGCTTGATGCTGTGCTTGATCAACCGTACCAAGCTGAGGTAACAGCACCAAAATAGGGGCAGACAGCCAATCAATATCCAGTGTATTTACCACCGTTTTCAGTACGGTAGTTAAGCGTGAAAAATAATCGTCAGCGTTGAGTGTGGTAATCGGTAGTGCCAGAACTTGCTGTTCATTCACCTGCACTATCGTGGGCACTATCATCTGATTATTATTCAAGCCTAGCGATTGTTCATAGTCATTCGCATGCCCTATCCATAGGCAATGATGTTCAATGTTAAATGCCATCGACACTTAACCACAGGTTACAAACGTTGCTGCCGCTTTACCCATCGATAGCTACCGCCTGAGCTGTACAGTCAGACGGCCCTCCTTATTCGATTTTCTGGTGTTATCGCGATTTAATATTCATCGTGATCTAAAGGATTAGTTGAGCGAAATTGACCCGGCTTTCAACGCAATTGCGCTGCCATTAATTTTTATATTTGAACCTTTGAGTTCAATAGAACCATCACTCGTTAACGTGATTGATGCTCCGCCGGACTTAAGCACAATCTTGCTTCCCGCATCAATAACCAACTCTTTCCCAATGGTCTCACTCTGATTGTTACCCACTTTCGAGGTGAAATCGTTCTTTACTGCACGCTGTAAATTATTTTCAACATTCAGTACGGCATTATTCTTTACTGTATGGAAACTGTCATTTTCGACTAGGATCTGATGATTATTTTCGATCCACAGCTGATGATCTTTCTCGGCATGCATGTAAAACAGCTCATTGCCTTTGTCATCATCGAAGCGAATTTCATTAAAGTTGGCACTACCTGCCTCTTTAGTGGAGCGTGATTTGATCCCGCTAACCGTTTTCTTACCCGGTAAGTCATACGGCGGCATCTGATCGCCGTTATACAAGGCACCGCTGATGATTGGCTGATCAGGATCGCCATCCAAAAACTCCACCAGCACTTCTTGGCCTACTCGAGGGAAGAAAAACGATCCCCAACGATTACCCGCCCAATTCTGAGCGACGCGGATCCAACAGGAGCTGGTACTGTCAGAGAGTCCTTCACGGTCCCAATGGAATAGCACTTTTACTCGACCGTATTTATCAATACAGATTTCATCGCCTTTATCACCGGTAACACAAGCAGTCTGTGCGCCGTATATACGTGGCTTTGGCGTAAGCGCCAGCGGGCGATATATTGTCTCTTTAGGTACGCAGGTAAACTGATTCTGAATCGTTTGTGAGGCACTTTTGCTAGAACCTGTCTGGCTGGTGATTGCCACTTCCATGTTAATCTGAGTGATCAAAAAGCCTTTGCCGATTAATCGTTTATCTTCATGAGATTTAAATGAGAAAATTTGTCCGGCACTGAAGCTACGACAATTACTGCCGCCTGAAGACAGTTGGGTATCACGCTGTAGCGCGTCGAGCGCTATATTGGCAACATCTTTAGCGCGAACGTTAAATTCTGATCCCGCTTGGTATTCGTACACTTCTGTCATAGCTTGCTGAGTCGTTAAGCCTGCATCCGCATGTTGCCCAAGGGGCTTCGCCATCGGTTTGATAAAATCATAACCCTGCTTAACACTGCTACCAGGGGTCACTTCAAGCCCCCCAGACCAAGTATGGATATGCGCTTCTGATAAACTCCCCGTGGTAAACGCAACCTGTGCCTCAGGACATTCCTTATAAGCCGTAATATCATCTGCCAATATCAGGTGATGATTACCCAGCTCATGTTTAAAGAAATAAAAAATACCTTCTTGCTCTAACAGGCGATTAACAAAATCTAAATCTGATTCATGATATTGCACTTTATAATCATAAATAGGATAGCTTTTCTTTATCTCACTCTGTATTTTCACCCCATGCTCAGAAAGTATTTTTTTAACAATATCTTCGACGTTCAGTTTTTGAAAAATTCGACAATTAGTTCGTTGAGCGAGGAAATGACAAGATGGACTAATTTCTAATACATAATCTTGATATTTATCACCGTCTGAGTTAGCCGTAACACGGCTTCCAGTCGATCGTATTGCCGTAACAACACCATTAAAATAGCGTTCAAACACGGCAAACTTTATATTGTAAAGTAACGTTATAGTGACCGATTTACCAATAATATCGTCTGCATTAATTAATTGGCCATTGGTATATACATAAGCTTGGATAGAAAAAAGCGTTGAGATCCCTTCTTGCACCTCAGCTTTTGTAATATGTAAAACATCTTTACCTAATGGGGTATCAATACGTAAGATATTTTTATCTTGTGTTGCTTTTTTCATTGTTATTCTATCCAAGCCACTTCACGAAAAGAAAATACGGGATAAAAACATAAATGTTCTACCCCGTAGCAGTTCTCTTGCTTACATTTGTTGGCCAGTTACGCCACTATAACCATAGATAAACTTACCATCGAAGTCATTCTTATCGTCTGAAGGATTCACTGTCATTTCCATTTCTGTGTAAGAAATAGTGATAGTTTCAACAGGACGATCATCTTGAATAGATACGCTAAAGTTGGAAATCATCGCATCAGTCAGCTTGATTTTCATGATTTCTTCAACTTCTTTACCTTGCTTAGTAATATGGAAGAAAACCTCAACACCTTTACCAATTGTTGCTTCTTTAAATAGCAATGTGGATGAACGGTCTTGAAGTTTAGTGATAGTCATATCATAAAGACGAGCTGAACTTGCTTCACGATCGTGTGAAGTACCAGTATATGATGTAATTTCACGACCAACACTCCAATCAACAGAGAGTAGCGTGATCATATCCTTAAAGCCTGCAGCTGTGGTCTCACCCTTGATTTTATTATAATCCATATACGTATTCGATTGCATGCTAATCTCCTGCAGCATTGTTTGTTCACCCATATGGGCATTTTGTTTCAATACATCATAGATATATTGATGACTTGATAAATACTATTCAATGATAATAGGTAATAATGATTCCATTATCATCAGACTCATAGATTTAGAACTATCCTATTATCCATTAGGATATAAGATAAAATAACTCATGATAATTTGGATTATGAATCACGTCGCAATAAATTAATGCATAATGTATGTTTTCATTTAAAAATTATCTTGTACGTGCCATTTTCAATATCGACAATTACATCATTAAAGCGCTCTTTCTTGGCTAATTTCTCTAGAATCATTGTTGATAATATTGGCAATAATACATTTTGCAGGTTATTTTGAATTGCACGAGCCCCCGTATTGCTATCAAAACAATGATCATTCAAATATGTCGTCAGTGCATCCGTATAATTGAATGTCGCACTATAATGTTCCGCAATCCGTTTACCGATTCTATTAAGCTGCAAACGAATAATTTTTGCCAGTACGTCAGAGGATAGCGGAACAAATGGGATCACATTTATCCGGCCTAAAAACGCGGGTTTAAAGACCTGAAGCAGATCATCTTGCAGCGCTTGTTTTAGCCCCTCTATAGTGGGTACAGTTTCATCATCTTCAAATAAATCGATGGTGGTATCCGTACCAACATTAGAGGTCATGATAATGATGGTGTTTTTAAAGTCGATATCTCTCCCTTCACCGTCTTTTATCGTGCCTTTATCGAAGACTTGATAGAAAATATCCTGTACACCTGGATGCGCTTTTTCCATCTCATCAAGCAACACGACACTATAAGGTTTACGCCTGACCGCCTCGGTCAAAATCCCGCCCTCGCCAAAACCGACATAGCCAGGAGGAGACCCCAACAAAAGCGACACTTTATGCTCTTCTTTGAACTCCGACATATTGATCACGGTCACGTTATCTTCACTGCCGTAAACCTGTTCTGCCAACGCGAGGGCTGATTCGGTTTTTCCTATCCCGCTCGGGCCGGTCAGCATGAATACACCATCGGGTTTGCGTTCATCATTGAGTTGCGCTCTCGCGGTCTGCACCACTTGTGCAATCAGATCCAAAGCATGATCTTGGCCAATAACGCGGGTTTTCATGCGTTCATTCAAAGTTAAGATAGTATCGATTTCATCACTCTGCATTCGACCCAGCGGGATCCCTGTCCAGTCAGAGATCACCTCAGCAACCAACACCTCATCAACCTCAAGGAAGACCATCGGCTCGGTGTTTTCATTGAGCGTCTGCTTGATGGCTTGCAGCTGTGTTTTATCATCACCATCAGCTTGAACGTCAGACTCGGCTTCTGCATCAACCTCAGGATCGTCAGTGCCATTGATCAGTTTTGCTGACAGTGTTTTGGCCTGTGCAACCAAACCCGCTTCATCATGCCATAGCGCTTTCGCCTCACTGAGCGCCTGACCCACCTCGTTCAGCTGATCGCTTAATACTTGCAATTTTTCACTGTGATCACTGCCCGTGATCTGCTCTTTCTCTAGCACGGCGATTTCATCTAGCAACTGCTGATGACGTCGAGTGAGATCTTCGACTTTTCCGGGTGTGCTTGCCTGACTCATCGCCACTCTGGCACACGCTGTATCTAACAATGCCACGGCTTTATCCGGCAATTGGCGACCATTAATGTAGCGATTCGACAGTTTTACGGCAGCTTGTAACGCTTTATCGGTGATCGTCACATTGTGATGCGCAGCCATGACAGGCAATAAACCACGTAGCATCACCACAGCGGTTGCTTCATCTGGCTCTTCCACTTTCACGACCTGAAAACGCCGAGTCAATGCCGCATCTTTTTCAAAATACTTTTTGTATTCCGCCCAAGTCGTCGCCGCAATGGTACGAAGCTCTCCCCTTGCCAATGCAGGTTTCAATATATTGGCGGCATCATTTTGCCCAGCCTGACCACCACTGCCGATCATGGTATGAGCTTCATCGATAAATAAGATAATAGGCTCTGCCGAGGCTTTAACTTCTTTGATGATACCTTTTAGGCGATTTTCAAACTCCCCTTTCATCCCTGCACCAGCCTGAAGTAACGCCAGATCCAGTACCCGGATAGAAACGCTTTTCAGTGCGTCAGGAACATCCCCCTGACTGATCCGCTGAGCGAGCCCTTCAACAACCGCCGTTTTACCCACACCGGCTTCACCGGTCAAAATCGGGTTGTTCTGACGTCGGCGAGTTAAAATATCTACCATCTGGCGAATTTCACTGTCTCGCCCTAAGATCGGATCTATCTGACCTTGTCGCGCTTGTTCTGTCAGATCTATCGTATATTGTGCCAACGCTGGCGCCGATGTCGCGCCTGACTGATTGGCCTGTTCAGTATGCTGAGACACGCCGCTTGTTTCAGAAGATTGCTGCGCCAAAGACGGCCAAACTGACAATAATTGTGCCGGATCGATTTTCTCTAAAGAACGAGCGTCGCGTAACACCAATGAACCAAGGCTTTCATCTTTGAGCAGCACATAAATGAGATGGACCGTTCGAATTTGCTGATCACCAAACTCAATCGAGGCTGCCAGCCACGCGGTACGCAGTAACGTAACCAGGTGAGGAGATAATCCGGGAGTACTGCTATTGCCTGTTTTCAGTTTTTCCAGTCCGGCCTGTAACTCACTGTGCAGCACGGATAAGGAAAAATCAAAGCTACCCGCAATGACTGCTAAATCGCCGCCCTGCTCTTCTGCCATTGCAGATAGCCAATGTTGAATCTCTACACTGAAATGACTGCGGCTATTGCAAAGTGCGGCACCCGTTTCAAGTTGTTTTTGACAATGTGGTGAGAGTTTATCGACCAGCGATTTCAACGTCATCGTTGACATGTAACCATCCCTTATTTTAATGAATCTCGATTTAAGCCATTTTCATCATGCCGTCACGACGACACTTACCCTACCGGGATCTTAAGCATCTTATGTTTTAATTGGTGACCACTCATCAGTGCCGCGCCCAAGCCAAGGCCTAAACCATGGTTATTCAAGCTGGCAACCGGTAAATTTTGATAAGCAGTGATCAATCGCCAACTCACCTGCATCGACGGTGGCACATAATGACCCGTAACGTGTTTGAGAGTTTGCAGTAACGGCCCTTGTGTCATCAGTAAAGCCGTTTTCTCATGATCATGAACATGCAAGTCAATCTCTATTGCCGAGGACAAATCCCATACTTTACGCCCTAACATGCTGCTGACACCTAACTGCGCATGCTGACCTTCCGGTTGAAGACAGGACCCCAGACGAGTCTGTTCCGACGAATCAAGCCGCAGCCACCGACCCACAAATTCATGGATTTCAACATCACACCCGCTAATCAACATCAAGATCTGACGCAAGCTCTGGCTATTTCGTACTGGTTTCGCAAACAGACCACCCGTAAAAATATCGACATCTTGGCTCGCCCCCGTTAAAGCATGTAACACGGCATCAATATCCGACGGTTTTCCGTTTAAATACCGCTCGTGCTGAATGGGGTATTGGTATTTCTCCCATCCACGGTAACGCAATGCAATCAGACGATGATTAAAGATGTCGAAAAACTCGCGGATTGCGACATCTTTTAGGCGTGACCGCTGCATCACCAATTCCGTATAATGCCGCGGCAACACACCACTCGGTCCGGTTAGCCCCATAAAATTGACATGAATATCGAGTCGCTTAGCGCCATCTTCACCGACAACGTCACGAACGGAATCAATCGCACTACCTGCAAAGCCCAAGTTTTGGCTGGCTTTAAAACGGATACTCTCTTTTACTGGCAACGTATCAGTACCCAGCTCATTATCTTCTCCGCCAGGCACCATCATTCGCCGCTGCAGTGAATACACTGAACGATAAAAATCATCCTTATCGATTTTGCCAATTAACCGTGTAATATTCACAGTAACACCTTACCGCCGGCACTGGCTGGCCAGCGATGCAGCCAACCCGATTGACCACGGAAACGTACGCTTAGACGAGTAAAGCTGTTAATTGCCGTATATTGAGAGAAGAACTGCGACAACACACAACCAAAGAAAAAGAGATTGGTACCTGAGAGTTCGTTATTACTAAACTCAAGCTCTATATCACTGCCATGACAGAAGCCAACCCGCCCATCTTGCACCACACGGGCATTAGCGGGGGTCACCGACATCCCGGTAATCGCTTCAATCAACACTTTACTTTGCGGCGTCTGCTCAAAATCATATAACTTAAGCGTTTCTTTGAGCGTCTCCAGACCATGTTCCCCTGAAAACTGATTCAACGTAAGATGCTTAGCAAACTGCCAGCGTGTACTGTCTAGCAACTGCGGACGTATCGGTTGAGTGGGCGCCGTTAAGCAGCGCACTTCTTTTAAGGAATCGGTTCGCAGCACCACACTCATCGCGGGCTGGCCGCCCCCAAAAGGTAATCGAACCGGTAAATTCCTGTTACTACACAGCGCTTTTACCGTAACCAACCAATGCTCATACTCATCCACATCGATCGGTTTGGTATGGGTGTCCACAATCGATAGATAACTTTCACAACCGGGCTCATCATGCCCGCCAGCCCAACCGGACTGCTCACGACGCAGGGTCCAGTACATATCATTTTCAGTAAGATAGCTCGCCTGACCGGTCCCATAAAAAGGCGTAACGTCGACACGGTTATCATGCTTATCAAACGCTTTAACCTGCTGAACTTGAATAACTTCACAAATTTCAGCTTCTTCATAGCGAGGGATCAATGGGTATTCGTTCTGAATGGGTTGCAATGCGAAAGGTTCAAGCTCTTGCTCAAACAAATTAATGATCGGAGTACAACCGAGCAACACATTCTCTGCCGTTAATTGCTTGGGCAAAAAGTCATCACTTTCATCAAAGTAGATATACACATCCACTTCGTGCCCATTCCCCAACCATTCAGGATCGAGATCTTGTAACTCAAAAAACAAAAACTTTTCCGGGAAAAGAAAATGTTCAACGAGTAATCGATAACCACTAAAACTCTGTTTTTGATAGGGTACGACTTCATGTTCGTCATCATACCCGACCGCCACGATATGTCGTTCCTGTAAATAATGACTCGCGTCTAACTCTCCTCGAGGCGCTAACGCAATGCCTATCGTCGAGCGAAATAATAACTGGTAAAGACTGTAACTAAGCTGCGCCTGACCATTGAGATAAAAACGCAACTTATTGATACCCAGTTCATGAAGTTCAGTATTATCAAATTCACAGCTGAGCGTAAGCTTTAATACCGATTGTGCTTGTTTCTGGAAGTTAGCCCGTGGTGCTTTAAATGGCGCATTTTCAAATGAGGCACGAGTGACTTCAACGGGCCAAAGCTGGGTATCATAGCAAGTCGTAAAATGGCAGGTTTTAAACCCATCCACACGACTCTCTACCGCACTTCCCCGAGGCAATTCAAAGCCATTATCATTAATATTCTGAGTGGTCATTTTAATGATCGCCATCGACGGAATCGTCGCATGGTAATCAGGGTACAACTGACCAATCAGCGCTTCCGTTAACTCAGGGAAACTATCATCCAAACAACGACGCGTCTGTGCAGTCAGTAACGCAAAACTTTCAATTAACCGTGAGACATGCGGATCTTCCACATGCTCATCACTCAACTTAAGTCGCCCGGCAACCTTCGGGTAACGCTTGGCAAAATCAGCGCCCATATGGCGAATGTAAGCAAGCTCACGGTTGTAGTACTTGAGTATTTCATCGCTCATTATTATGACTCACTAATTCGAATACCTAGACAAATCGGCTCAATTTCAGAATCAAAGATCACTTCTTCGGTCTCAGGGGTTGCATGAAATAGCGCATGGATCCGCAAACGCAAAATCCGATCAATTGGCTGTTCATCACCGATAACTGTGACCGCGACATCTGCAAATCTAGGCTCAAATTTACGGATGGTCTCTTCAATGATTTGGCACAACTCCTGACGCCCATCTTTACTTCCAACGGGCATTGCCGAAAAATCGGGTAAACCATAGGCAAAGAGAGAACAATCAAGTTCTGAGTAATACTTAGGCCACACATACCAATGCACCTTGGCATTAAGTAAGTTCTCTAAATCACGCCGTACACTGTGGCGCATATCCCGCCACGTAAATGTCCGATGGGAATTGACTGAGCTTTCCGGCGAATCATCAAGTAACCGATCTAACAACGAAGGCATCAGCGCTTGGGTAGTTTTCATCGCGATGACAACCGTTAAACTGCAGCAGACACTTTGTTTTTCAGGTGGTTAACTTGTGACAGCACCACGGCCTCATCACCAAACAGGCACATTTTTTGCCCTACGCCTGCACAAACATCCGTACCAAGGACTTCACGCCAATCTGTCTCCCGGCCCAATTTTTCCGCATCGGTTTGACTATTGATATAAGTAATCGGAATAAATGCCTCGCCACACAAGCCACCATCAATATCAATATCAACTTTACGCCATACCTGTTCGATCACTGATGTCACAGGCTTGATCTCTAGGCTGAGCAACATATCAAACGGGATCAAATAGTATTTTCCATCAGTGCCAAATACTTCCAAGAAACCCGCTAACGTATCATCCAGATCCCGCACCACATCACGGATTTGTCCGTCAATTTCCATGGCCACATTGAGTCGATTAGCTTCCAGCAGTTCGGCGCTTTTAACCAGTTGTACGGCATCATTTTCAGTCAGAGCTAAACGCAGGCGTAGCAATGCGGCAAAAGCATCACCGGCCTCTTTCACCAAGGTGGCAGTCGCAGCCCCCTGCTCAAAATCAAGCCTCGATTGTGCAGCGCGAATCAATTGCCTTAAGTTCGTCGCCCCAATCAAACAATCTGGATGCTGTTTGACCAACAGGTTAAGTTGCTTATCAGCCCTTTCAAACTGACCATCAATGCATAACAACTCAATAAAGCTGCTGCGCAAATCAACATCCTGCGGTTTCTCCTGTAGCTGACCGGTGAGCAACTCAATCGCTTCTGTCAGCTTGGCTTGTTGGATCAATGCATGTAATTCTTTCATATTGTTATCACCCCGTACTGCCCTGTATTGGTGAGAGCTCTGTGATCAGACGAATACTTGATACCATCTGATCAAGTTGAAAATGTGGTCGTAAATGTATAATCGAATAGTAATGGCCCGGCTGGCCCGGTTTTTCTTTTACTTGGATGCGAGCTTCACTCAATGGATAACGCGATCGTACCGCATCCGAAGCATCTTCAGATGCCGTGGTATAATTTAAAATCCAACGTTGGAACTCGCGTTCAATACTTTCTGCTGTGGTATAAACACCGACCTTATCGCGCCCCATCACTTTGATATAATGCGCAAAGCGTGATACGCACAAGATATATTGCAGCATCGATGACAATCTCGCATTTACTTGAGCCCCCAACAAATCATAATGTTTAGGTATATTGACAGATGCATTGCTAAAAAAAACCAAGTGCTCGCTATATGGCACCGGTGATACCGGAATAAAGCCACTATCTGATAATTGCTTTTCCAGCTTATCTCCAATTTGTAAATCAACCGATGATTTAGCTTGTGGTACTCGGCGTGACGGAAAAAACATTGAAGATGGTAAATTAAAAACCAATCCTCGCTTAAGCTGTCCAGGCTGAATCCCTCGAATCTGACTAAACCAGCCCGACTCTGAAAACGCTTTTAATGCCACAGTAGCAAAGCCGTACGCGGCGTTACCCCACAAGTGATCAGTTCGAGGCTCATTGATTTTTTCTTTAAAATAAAACCCTTCTTTACGAGATCCATCCTGAGGATAAGGTTCTCGCATTAAAATATGGGGCAGTGTTAAACCCAAAAAACGAGAATCTTCAAGATCCCTTAAACTTCGCCAGTTATGGTATTCAATTTGAGAAAATTGCGCCTGAATATCGGTTACACTTGCTAAATCAGAATAATGGTCAACCCCAAATAAAGAGGCATCAGTCCCCGTAACGAAGGGAGCAAATGCGGCTGCAGCGGTATTACATATTCCTCTTAAGGTATCAATGTCATTATATTTCACACCTGGCTTTGATTTGTGTGAAATATAATAATCACCGATCAACAATCCGAAAGGTTCACCGCCAGGCATATTAAGTTCATTATTATATACCAGCCCAAATAAGTCACTCTGATCAAATTCAATTGCTCGACCAATGTCTCGACTAATCTCTTCCCATGATAAATTCAGCACTTTAATTTTGCAGGCAAGCTCACTATCAAACTCTGCCATTTGGTCAGACAAAAAAAACAAACCACGCCAACTCGCCTCTAGTTTCTGGAAACTGTCATGGTGCAAAATGCTATTGACCTGCTCATTGATCTTTTCATCAATGCCTTGGATTGAGCGCAGGAGTAACATACGAATACTCTCGCGGGTACAGGAAGACCGACAAAAATCGCCTTCTTTTTCCAGCCAGATCCGTAATGCCCAATAGTCATCTTTATTATCCAAAAACTGATCAACAACATCTGTCTGGGCACACCACGCTGCGTCGCCTGCGGCAGGCTGAAAATCAGCCTCTAACTGTTCAGTATCAATAAAACGAAGCGTTGATTGCATCTCGACATCCTGTCTAAAATAGAAAGCTGGCAACTCACCAGCTTTCTGTTTATTGCGTGTCAGCCAATTTCAGGGATCTTAGCAACCAATCGTAATGAAGTTGTCAGCTCTTCCATCTGCAACCATGGACGCAACCAAGCAATCGCATTGTAGGCTCCTGGCTGTCCTGGAATTTCCTTAACTTGTACCTTTGCTGCGGCGAGTGGGTATTTCGCACGAATTTCTTGCCCCCCACCTTCAGAGGCATTGACATAGGTTAAGATCCAACGGTTAAGCCAAGCTTCAACATCTTCGGCCTCCATAAAACTACCGATCTTATCTCGTGCCATCACTTTTAAGTAATGAGCAAAGCGTGATGTCGCCATGATGTAAGGTAAACGCGCCGAAATAGCGGCATTAGCCGTCGCATCGGGTGAGCTATAAACTTCAGGCTTTTGACACGTCTGAGCACCAAAAAAGACGGCATAATTCGTATTTTTGTAATGACATAGCGGTAAAAAGCCCAACTTACCTAATTCCGCTTCACGGCGATCGGTAATACCAATCTCGGTCGGACATTTCAGATCGGGATCGCCATCATCACTAACAAACATATGTGACGGTAAATTATCAACTCGCCCCCCACCTTCCGCGCCTCGAATCGCGGTACAGAAGCCATTTTGTGCAAACGCATCGGTCAGGCGAGAACCTAGAACATACGATGAGTTCATCCAGCAATAATTGTCATGCTCCACATTCTCAGCTAAGCCTGAAGCAGGATCGATATCAAACTCTTCATAACGGAACTCTTCAATTGGCGTCGTCGCTTCACCATAAGGTAAGCGAGCCAATACCCGAGGCATGGTCAACGTGACAAAGCGAGAGTCTGCACTTTCACGGAATGATCGCCATTTGGTATATTCAATCGATTCAAATAATTTTTCCAAATCGCGTGGTTTGCCTAATTCATCCCAGTGGTCAAAACCAAACAATGATGATGACGCCGCGGATAAGAACGGGGCAAAACCGGCTGCTGCCACATTTGACATCAAGCTCAATGTTTCAATATCTTCAGGATGGTTGGTAAACTCATAATCACCGATCAGTGCACCATATGGTTCACCACCCGGTGTACCAAATTCTTCTTCATACACTTTCTTAAACACTTGGCTTTGATCAAACTCAACCGCTTTGCTCAAATCTTTATGCAGCTCTTTTTTGCTCATGTTCAGCATGCGGATTTTTAACGTCTGACCCGTTGCAGATTCCATCACCAGGTGATGCATCCCTCGCCAACTGCCTTCGAGCTTCTGAAATTGCTCTTGGTGCATAATTTCAGCTAATTGCTGTGAGATAGCATTATCTAATGACGTTATCGCCTCTCTAAAGGTTACGGTCAGGTTCTTATTCCAAGTTACCGTCCCTTTTAATGCTTCTTCTGTTAGCGTACGTAATAGCTCTTCAGCGCGTGAACTTTCTGTCTGCTTCGTTGCACTGATTGCTTTTTCCAATAATGAGCCAGTGCCTTCAGAAACCGCCGCATCAAGATGCTCTAATTCTTGAGTATTCATTGCGTTGGCTCCTTCGTTCCTTGATTCAATTCATCCGATAACTTTTGTAGATCCGCAGTGTTATTCAATACTGTTTCTAATAAGTTCTCTAAATCTTCAGAACGATCAACTTTGGTCATCAAGTCACGAAGTTTATTCCGTGTTTCCATTAATTTACGCAGCGGCTCAACTTGATTAACAATCGCAGCAGGCTCAAAATCAGCCATTGATGAGAAAGTGAGATTAACATCCAATTGGGTATCATCAGCAGTAAGCTTATTATCAACCCGAAACTTTAACTTTGGATTCATTCGGTTAAGCACGTCATCAAAATTATCCCGATCTATCTGAATAAAACGACGATCCTTAATTGGCTTTAATGCATCGACATTCTGTCCAGCAAAGTCACCCATAACACCGACAACGAATGCTAACTCTTTTTTTAAGCTAGCCCCTTCAGTCTCAACATCATAGGTAATGTGTACCCTAGGCTTACGTACCCGTGATAATTTCCCGTGGATACTTCCCATTTGAATCTCCCTATTTATAACAACTAACTCTGATAATTCAGTCTTCTGACAGCGATATACTACAAACGCTATATTCGGTGAACTATGACTGTTGATTTTCCGGCACAATACCAACCAGACGGAAATATCCCTTTCTTGCATCACCATCTGAGATCAGCTCTTGGAGCAAATCAGGTAATGCCATATCACTCCAACGCACCACCTGATCAATGGCATAAGCCATTGGGGAATGCGGCTCTGTTTTCTTAAAGAAATCTGCAATAAGTCTCAGATTAGCGATCGCTTCTTGACGCGTATCAAGCTGCGCATTGATTCCAGACCTCGGTGATGATTCGCTTGGCGTAGATTCCGTACTGACCGCTGTCGACTCCTCTATCGGGGCAACAACTCTCAATTTATCCTCAGCTAAATACATCACCGCATTCAAGGTCGCTTGTAATCGCTTGGTAATTTGAGAACTCGGCAATGGATAACCGCATGCACGATCCATCAATTCAACCAAGTCACTATAAGATTGAATTGCATCCTGAATATCGTGCAGGAGCTGATGATAAAAACCGGCATCAGACGCCTTCACTGCCGCCTGAAGCTCTTGAAGATCAACCCCGCCCATATCGATACGTTGTTTCTTCTTATCCGCATCAAGGCGATCGATTTCTAATGCCTGCTCATACTCCCACAGCGAATAAGCCTGTTCGCCATGCAGCTCCGTTATCGGTATACAGGCAATGGGCATTAATAACGTCCCTTCACCTTCCACCCCGTTAAGCCCTACCAATGGTGAGATCCGCGTCTCTATCCCATCAGCATCAGGTAACGGATAGAGATCATCCCAAAAATGCTCGATCAAGATAGCCGCCGTTTTAAACCCAACGACAAGGCCATGAAAACCGTGGTTGCGAACCAAGGCTTCAATAAACCACGCGGTAAACTCCAGATCCTTACACTGTGTGGTTAATATTGAAGGGACCTGTTCAAGAATGTCGTGCCATTGATGAGAGAAATTGAACAGCGGCTCATTGTCCACTAACGCATGCCGCTCAGCGGCACGCGCAGTATTACGCACATCCTTTAATGAAAAGTACGCAGAATATGGCGACGTATCATTACGCGGGTCATCTCCAGTCGGATTATTATCCGCAATAGGGACTTTCAAGGCTTCAAAATCAATAACATCCGAATTCATACATGAGTTCCAATATCTAAAATAGCGCGCTTAATCTATGCAAAATCGACTAACGATTATTTCCTACAAAGATAGGAATCGTGTCGTCCTCACTGTGACTAACCGTATCTTCCACATCCATCTGCGCCGCTTTGACCAACACATAAGTGACATTATCTGTTGCGCCACGCACCAGCGCTGAATGCATCAGTGCCATCCCAGCATCTGTCACTTGCTGAGCCTGCAAACAATGAGCAATGTGGTTATCCGGTAACTCTTTGGTTAACCCGTCTGAGCACAATAAAAACTGATCACCCCATTCCAGTTGGCCAGAAACCTGATCAATCTCCACATCAAGGGCAACGCCCACCGCTCGGGTGATCACATTCGCCATGGGATGATGTTCTGCTTCACTGGCGGCAATGAGCCCCTGCTCGACCATGTCCATGACTTGGCTATGATCACGCGTTTTTTGTGCTAACTGCTGCTGACGTTGCATGTAAAGACGACTATCCCCTACCCATAAGCAGTGATATTCACCATTTTGGACAAATAGCAGTACTACTGTCGTACCGACGGTTTCTCCTTGAAAGTAGCGCTGAGAATAGTCATAAATTTGTCGATTTGCGTCTTGAATCGCACGTTCTAAATACCCGACACTCAATGAGGATTTCGGTAGGGCTTTGACATATTGGCGTACAATATCCACCAGCATTTGACTTGCCACATCACCTGCTTTATGCCCGCCCATACCATCAGCCACCACCCAAACACCTTCATGCGGGCAATCCAGACAGGCATCTTCGTTATAGGCTCTGACTTTCCCTGTGTGGCTCTGAGAATAAGAGAAAAAATGCCAGTTCATCGTATTTGTAAGCATTACCATCCCCACTGTTCCCAATTACCATCTAGCATGGCGGCAAACTGACTGATTAATGGCAAGCCATTAGTCACCAAGGTTGCGCCTTGCATTCGTTCGGACCCTGCCGTCCACCAGATACAATACCGTTCAAACTGTGACCGATAAGCATGGTGAAGCAAATGGCCTGATTGCAAGCGCTCTTCACTTCCTAATACCAGTTGATCACTCACTCCAGATTCGACCTTAACAAGAGGGATCGGTATCAGCGGATCCGTCAATAAATCCGTCTGCTGTAGTGTGTCTAGCCACTGACTTAAATCAATTTCATCATCCAACAAATTAAGCACCAGTTCCTCTGACACCTCACTCCATTGCCGAGACTGCCAATAAACCACAGGAACGTGATCCACCTCTGTCGCCAAGGTGAAGTAGTAATGTCGACCGACGTTATCAATGCTTGGCATTAATGTGCCGATCATGCCTTTTTCACCACAGACCCCTGGAGATAACGCAAAATGCCAGACCGGGCTAGTGAGGTAACACTCCAGCCACTGCTCTCCCAACTGCTCACGGCTAACCGCCAGTACAGCCTGTAACCACTCATTCCAAGCATCGAGGAAATCAAGTGGCAGGTGATCCTGAATAAAATCACCACGCACTGGTACCTTACCGAAATATCCTAGCCGTGCAGCTACAGGGTCGTTGGACATGAAAATCTCTCTATCTCGTTCAACCAAAAAGGATGCACAACACTATTAGGCAACAGCTGCAACGATGCTCGGTTCCCTTTCAATTCAATCTTGACAATTTTGTCTTTCAGTGTTTGGGTCCGATGTCGTGCCGCTTCATCAAGCAAGCGGAACAGACCCCAACTACCACTGTATGTTTTAGTGATCGAATGCCCGGATTGCGGAGGTGTAAAGACCAAGCGCACGGGTGCAGTCTGACTGCGATCAGGCCAGGTGAAAGACGATACGCGTGGAGGCCCATGCCGGTAAGTCATCGCCTGACGGCCAAACTCAAACCTGAAGTTACTGATGTGCTGATCTAAAAATACCGTTTTCAACCCAAATTCAACATACGGTGTCTTACTACCCGGCTCAAAAAATGCGTCTCGAATACGCTGTGCCTGCTCAAACAAACGTAAAGATTCTGCACTGACACCGATATTTTTGGTAAAGCGCCAATGGGTCTTCGACGTATCAACAAACGGCTCAAGGTAAGTATCAAAGAAGTTATCCAAGATGCCGTCATAGCCAAAGAAGCGACCAAAATCTTTTAGCTTAACGTCCTTTTTGGAGCGACTGTTAAACGGATATTTTCCTTCAATTGAGGCGTGGAATTCACTCACCACGGTATCTTGCCAGATGGTATTGAGATGAACTTTTGATCCTTGCTTTGCCAGCTTGGTGGTCTGTACTTTAAGCCCGCCGAGCCATTGATTAAACGGAACCGGCATCGCATCTTTCGCCCGCGTTAAGCTTGTCTCTAAGCTGGCTTGGCTATCGCCCCCCAACAGACTCTTATAAGCCACCCGGTCGTTATCACCCGTCGAACTCAATTTAGCCAAGTAGTTGTGTAATAAAATCAATGACTCATGGAGCGAGTTCAGCTCAACTTCGCCAACAGCCAAAATATCGGAAAACTCTGTCTCGATGATCTTACCCGGCAACGCCACATCGACAGACGGCATCTCCGACGGCAAATACCGGGTAATTCTGGATTTTTTATGCTCCAAAGCAACACCTGCCGCGTGGCTTGCCACTTCACCAGCCACTTTGGCTTCTTCACTAATAGGCAAATTTGTCAATCGCAGCTGCTTTTGGAAACTGAGAATCAAGCTTTGCAATGGTTTTTCAGAACCCGAAAGGACTTTGATCTGATATAAGCCGTCTTCAGCATTGTGATAAGGCATGAGCTGTATATCACCCAGCAGCTGAGTCCAGTGATAAATATAATCACGGTAATATTTATCACTAACAGCAGCATTCACTTCCTTCATCGAGCTTTCACCCAGCTGCAACTTATCACCATAAACCCAGCTATCCTCCGTCAAGCGCTTAACAATGCGTTGATTCTCTAACTGGAAGACGCTGTGAAAACCGGTGTAGGTATATAAGCCCGGGATCCCCTCACTCAATAATTTGCCACTTGCCCGCTCAAAGACAGTCTGGCTTTGTGAACCTAAAACATCACTTAATCGGAAGTCAGGAACGTGGCTATCCGTAAATTCAATTTTCAGGCGCTGATAGGCCCGCTCAGCCAATGGCATCTGGGTTAATACACTGCGAGCAAGCTCAATCGCATCATCATCTTGCTGTACACCGATTAACCCTGACTTTAATAAGTTCATGGTGTGAGCTGTCAATGACTGACGTAATGGTTCATTGATTTCCCCCGGGTAGGCCCGTTCAAAATGCAACGCAAACCAACCCAACACCTGTGATTCTTCATAATGACTACTATCAAATAGCATCAGATACGTTTTCAATGTTTCATACAGATATTCCAGATAAACGCTGTTTTCTTTCATATCCTGTTTAAGCGCATTGGCTAAATAAGGCGCGAGAAAACCTTGCAAGCCACGTTCGTACGCGGCAGAGGCCGGCTGACCAATTTTATCGCCCTGGTAAAGCCCTGCCCGCTTAAGCGTATCTGACTCCAGCATTTTTCCGCTATACCCTGCGGGTAAGTCTTTCAGTAAATCAAGTGCATGGGCTAAGGTGATCACATCGGTTTCAGCCGTTAATTCCGGTGCAACCACTTGCTGGTATTGTTCTACTGCAGCAGCGGCCTCATCAACCAATGACTTATTCCAGTGATAGCTGGTGAACCACAACGACCCCATGACCGCCACTAACACCGCACAAGCCCCTAACACGCCCCGCCGTAACCACAGGTTTTGCTTTTGATGATGACGATTAACGGTACCAATATATTGCTCAGGAAAAATCACATCCTCAAACAGACGCTTAATAAAGAAGCCTTTGCTCTCACCGCCTGGTTGCTGTAATGGCACCGGACCTAATCCTAGCCCCCCTGCCATTTCCGTCATCACGCGATCAATCGGCACCCCTTCTTGGGTAGCACTCGCAATATAGACACCACGCAACATCGGAACTTCTTCAAACGTATTCGGTGAAAAAATCTCTTTAAGAAAATCATCCGCTGCCGACTGAATTAACCGCAACTGTTTCGGAAATTCATAAATTAATGTCCGCTTGTCGATATCACGGGTCTGCTGCATCCGCTCGTTCATGCGGCTGAGCAGGCGCTCCAATAAGTGATGAAATTCCTTATTAAACATCCCGACCACGCCACGTTCAGGATCATCGGCTTGCTCAGGGAACGTGATCCCCCACACCTGCTCACGCTGCTCAGGGTTAAGATCGGCGAAATATTCGCTAAAACCCGCAACAAGATCAGCTTTAGTCATGATGACGTAGACAGGGAAATGCATACCAAGCTGATTTTTCAACTCTTGGATACGGTGCTTTATCGCCCGCGCATGCAGATTTCTTTCAGTACGAGTCTGAGTAAGTAAGCTGGCCAGACTAACGGTAATGATCGCGCCGTTAATGGGCCGACGAGTACGGTGTTTTTTGAGTAACCCGAGAAAGCCGAACCACGCTTTAGCATCTTGTTCCCGATTACTGTCTTGAGTGGTATAACGCCCGGCAGTATCAATCAATACGGCTTGGTTGGTGAACCACCAATCACAATGACGCGTACCACCCACCCCAGCCAGTGGGTCATCGCCCAGTTTGTCTTTAAGGGGAAACTCCAGCCCTGAATTATGCAGTGCGGTGGTTTTGCCCGTCCCTGGGGGACCAATCAAGATATACCACGGCAATTGATAGACACTTTTCCCACGCGTTAAGCTTGATCCATTCAGTACCGTGAGTGCTTGTACAATTCGAGAGCGTAATGTTTCAATTTCACGTTGCGTCGCCTCATCGGATAATGACGCTTCATCATTACCATCCAGCAGTTTTTTTACCGCTTTTTCATTTTGTTGCTTGTTCCTCGCCTGATGGCCGATATTGATCCCGCCCCATAGCAAAGCAAGAACCAACATAACCACGAGTCGAGAGACTTGGCTAGCTAATGGTTCCGCACCAGCAATCGCAATTAACGGACCACCAAACCAGATCAATAATGAAATAGCGAACAACCCGAGCAAAGACACCACCCATCTCGAACAGAGCACGGTACCGATGCGGCTAACAAATCCTTTCTTGAACATGCCTTGTGCCTAATCCCTTATTTTACAATGAGTAAATCAATTTCAACCCGACGATTTCTCGCCCGATTTTCATCACTATCATTTGCATTACGCGGTTTGGACTCACCTAATCCTTCTGGCCATAGGCGTCCATGCAAATCTGTTCCCATCGCCATGGTGTTTGCCACCGCAGTCGCACGCGCTAACGAAAGATGCCAGTTTGAGGGGTATTTACTGGTAAAAATTGGATGATCATCGGTATGACCGGTGATTAATATTCGTCCATCAGTGGATTCTAATGCGCGAGAGATTTTAGACAGAATGGGCACTACCGCCTCCTGAACCTCCGCGCTCCCCGATGAGAATAGCTCGCTTGACTGAAGGATAATTCGCACCCGATCCGGAAGATCCACCAATTCAATACTGCCCATTGCCACTTCACTCTGTAGCAGCTGCTGCAAGCGTAACGAGGTAGGGGCGACTGATACTTGCTGGTGTTGAGCTTGCGGCTCCCACCGAGCAATGCCATTGATCTGGTTAAACACTTTGTTCGAGTACTCATTAATGTGATAACTAAATGCCATATAAACAGCCAATACCATCACCGATAACACTGACATCATCACCCATAGAGGAACCTCATTCCGCGGTTCAACACCGTGCAACACGCCGTTCTGCCATTCAGGCGAAAGGCCTTGCTCAGGCTCTCCGACGAGACTAATGAGTGCCTGGTGTACTTGCTCTCGGTAGCTTTCAAGCTTGTCCATTCCCCGCTCCATCACGCGCATCTTGCCGACAAAACCCAGTGATAGACAGAGAGATTGCAGTTCTAATAGATGCTGGTTTGAACGAGGATCTGCGAGGGCAGAATCGAGCAGGGTATAGAAATATTCACCACCAAATGTCTCGCTATGAAAGGTCGACAACAGACTCTCTGTTGACCACAGTGACTGGCCGCCCCACACTGTATTGAGTACTGTCTCATCGATAAATGAACATAAGCAATATCTCGCGGCTTCAATTTTGTCACCACTGACCGATTGCGCTCGAAGGCGGGTTTCAAATTCACGCACTTTATCGATACAACTTTGCTGTAAAAACGCGACATCACGATGATGCGTGGTACTACGGATCTGCCCAACCATAGACAGTAAATAGCCCGCTTCTTCTATCAGCGGGTTTGGCCCCAATGGCGGTAACCGAAGCTGATTACTTCCACTACTGCCCTTCCCCAGTACCAGCGTTTGATCCGCTGACTTCGAAGGTGGGGATTTAGCGGCTCGCTTATCCTCTTCTACTTTGCCACGCACACCGGGGCGGGGTTTTACTAGCGTTGCCTCAGACATAGCCATCAATCCTTGATTTACACATCATTGCTATTGATTAATTACCCACAACTGCATATCCAAATCTGGGTATTTTCCCGAAAGGTGCAAAGCAATACCGCCACTGGCACTTAACCGACGCCAATAGTCATTGGTTTTATCGAGTTGGAAATAATGATACCCCGCATGATAGGGGATCTGCCGAGGTGCAACGGGTAGCGCTGTTGTCGCAATACCCGGCAACTGGTTATTCACCAAATCACGAATATGTTCAACAGGCCCTATTTTCACCTGTGCCGGGAAACGACGACGTAATTCATCAGGGTGAAGATCTGCTTTCACGGCAAGCACGAACGTAGAACGCTCAAGTAAGGCTTTATCGGCGACAGCAGCCACTCGAATCCCAAATTTCGTCGCTTCGATCGGTAATTGGATCGCCGTCTGCTCAAGTACAGCACTCATGAATTGATTTAAGACGATCATTATCTTGCCAAACACCTGCGTTAAATCATCATGCAGATAGACGGGTAGCTCTGGTGGACGCTTCTTATCGGTAGAGAAGGTAGCCAGTTCACCTGCCATTGAAAATAACTGTCGGCATAAGTATTCAGGGTGCAGGCCTTCCGTCATATCAAGGTGACACAGTAAGGGCTCATAACGGTTAAGCAACTGCAGCATCAGAAAATCAGCGATGGAACTTGCAGTGCCCTGCCCTTGGCTTAAACGCCCCGCAATGGTATCGCCTCGTAGCTTAATCATGCCCCGCAGTTCAGTGATAAAGCGCTTTATCACCGGGTTTTTCTGTGTATTGAGGCAAGGGGGGATATACTTCTCATCAAGAATAACCCGCCCTTCTTCCGTGACTTCACGCACTCGCGCGACTGGCAAGGTAATGTAACCAGACAAACTGTCGCTAGCGAGCTTTAGCTCGACCGCTAATTGAGACAATTGCAAGACTTCTGTTGCCTCAGTACCGATAGCCGAATCAGCCACTTCGTGATCATCAAACCGGTAACGGGTTATTTGTGGACTATCCTGAGTACTGATATTTACCGAACCCGCTTTTTCAACCGGAATAGCCATATATACCAATTGCTCACGGACGCTTTTATCAAGCTGCAGTGATTGGGGTAATCGTTCTCGTTTAGGGCTCACCACCGCGCTCCCATCTGGCATAATGGCGCTGACCCGCGCGATCCCAACCTGACCGTGCTTTAATAACGCATCATCTAACTGCAGCTCATTGATCCCCCAAAGGTAAGGGGATATATGACTGACAACTTGGGTCAGTTCATATAATTGAAAACGTTCTTGCTGCTGAAAATGCTGAGGACGTAAAAACATCCCCTCACACCAGGCAACCCGACTAAAATCACTCATGCTATTTTTTCCCAGACTGCGACATCACTCATTAAGGATGACGAACAAATACAGCTAACTCACCAATAACGAGGTCGTAGGTTTTATAAGCCGTCGTATCGATTTCAACCACTTCGCGCCAGCGGGCATTTTCAATATCCTGATAGGCCACTAACACACCGGCATAACGAACACCCGGCGCTAAATTCAATTCATGTTGATGTTGCGATCCTGGCAAGAATTCAAATTCACTTTTCTCAATTAAATCTGGCCCCAATACTTGCTGTGGATCATCGTAGAGGGCGAAAAAATCCTGACTGTCAAATAATGTTCTTGATGACAATGAAAACACCTTCACAACAACAGGTGAAGCCCGTCCATTTAAATCGGGATTAACATCTTGCGATATTTCAAAATTTAAACTGGTATATGCTGGCACAAGATAATTAGCAACTGTACAACCGCTAATAAGGATTAAAAATCCCAACAGCGTAAATATACGTAATATCATTTTGATGTTACCCCTTAGTTTTATTTGCTTTCAAATGAGCCTCATAGGCTTTAACAAAATCATCAAGATAAAATGAGTTACTTGCATTTTGTAAGTCTTCATTTAATCGCTGATACATGGCTTCATAGTTTGCCCAATTTTGAGCTTTTGAACGGGCAGGATTTAATTTCCCCCAAAATGCCTGATCCTGTGTTTTGGCAGCAATAGATTCTGGAGAAAGCAACTTCATCATGCCATTAACCGTCCCATCAACCCCAGCTAAAAGCGCTTGCTCATGGCTGTCTATATCGGAGAATGCCTCTTTAATCGCACGATCTGACGGTAAAAAACTGGTGCTTTTACGATTGAATAAATTATGAATAGCATCTTCAAGGGAAGCAGAAAATTTTAACGGATTGTTCTCTTGCCGCTTAAAGAGCGTCTGATTTAATCGGTTGCTCTGCTTAAACTCGGTGCGGTGATGCAACGAATCCATCAATCCGGTCATCAAGTATTGCATTGATGTTCCAAGCTCAAACCACCACTGTTCATCATTCTCTGACGGAACCATATTGTGGCTAATACCCAACCCCTGAATAAAAGCCGCCATTGCCTGTGCAGAACCCGTCGAGTGCAATACGGGGGGGGGCGTGGCGGGCTGACCGAGTACATAATCTTCAGCGCGAACCTCATCTCTCAGCTTATGAACATCCTCACGAGAATGAGCCTTATCGGTAAACACGGCCGCAGAGCGGGGTTCAGCCACGGGAGATATAGCTGGCTTAGACGCTGGTGTTGGATCGGGTTTTGGTGGTGTAACTTGTGGGGTAGGAGGCGGAATGGTCGGTTCACTGAGTATATTCACACTCCAATCTTCTGGTATCGCCAACGTGTCTTGGTCTTCATCAGTGTCTGAATTCTGCTTTGAAGGAGCAATAAAGCTATCTTCAATATTTCCAGTAAATACGGGAGATGAAGCTTGCGTGGCCGGTGTTGCTGATGGCGGAATTATCGCTACCGGCTCAATGTTTTGAGCCGCTGGTGCCGTTGCCATTGGGTTTAGCTGAGTGGTCGATATACCAAAGTCCCACTCTTCCGGTACGGTTTGGTTATCTTGATTATCGAAATCAAAATGCCCAATCGGATCACGATTATTTTCTGCTGGCTTATCAAACCCAGAAAACACATCATTTTCGAGCGAACTTAGAGAGACTTCTACCTCATAATCACCAAAAGAAAGAAAATCACCGTCGCGCAATGTGTGTGAATTATCTTTTCCTAATGGCGTTACCGAGCGGTTAATAAACACCCCGTTTGTCGACACATCGGTAATAGTAAAACTACGTGATTCACAGTCAATTCGAGCATGCGTGCCTGATATTACCCTTTCATGATCGGGTAAACACCAGTCACATTGCTGAGATCGGCCAATAGAATAGCTTTGCAATTTATCATTCATCAAAAATGATTTTTTTACTTCTAAATCAGACGTAAAGCGGTGATAACTCACAACTGAAAGCGTCAATTCCATAACCAATATCATCCATATTTAACTATTTTTGCGATCAGGGATACATATAAGAAAAGCCCTTATTAACAAATGTGCTAATAAAGAATGCTTTGCCTTCATAACTAATAAATATACTGAACATACGCGTATTATGAAGGAATCATGATATTAAAAACCTCCTGTTAAAATATCAACATAGCAACTCCACCCCCATTAAATTATTCAACTCACCTCATAAAAAAATATTGTATTAATTGCATGCAACGAAGATAAGTTTGTGATCGACCGCAATCTCATTCTCTTGCTCTAGGTTACATTCCAAATTCTTGGTATTTAGAACGCTGTCATAGCAATGTCATGGAAAGTTGGAGTTAAAATCGGAATGGACGACCCAAAACACAATCAACCAAAGCAGTCATCTACAGACATATCAAAACCGGCCAGCCCACAAGATATTGACCTTGAATCATCAGATAAAACACTGCTCAAATTACCGACAGATCACACAGAGCCGCATCAAGGTGATACTGAGCCCAGTCAAGTTGATCATGAATCAGACTCTGAGAGTAATAGCATTGAAGGTGAAATCATTCAGGGCCGTTATAATATTGAATCCCTGATTGGCCATGGCGGAATGTGTGATGTCTACCGAGCAACCGATCTATTGCTTCAATCTGCGGGAGTCAGTTCACCGACGGTGGCACTTAAACTGCTACAAAAAGAATTTCTCAACCAGCATGATGCAGCTAAGACCCTGATCCGTGAGGCACAAAAAACCCAGCAACTCAGCCACCCCAATATTATTCGGGTGTATGACGTTGGAGTTGAAAAAAATGCCCATTATCTAGTCATGGAATACATTGACGGCGAAACGCTTGAAGAAGTCATTCAACGATCCCGCCCACGCGGCCTAAACTTCAATCAGGCAATGAACATTCTCAACCAAGTCATTTCCGCCTTGACCTATGCGCATGAGCAAGGCGTGGTTCATGCTGATCTCAAACCTAGCAATATTATGCTTACCCGTCAGGGAGAGATTAAGATCTTTGATTTTGGTGTTTCCCGCGCACTTAGGCTCAATGTTGACTACTATTCCGCAGACCTTCAGGATGAAACCAACGCACTAAGCGGGTATACCCCGACCTATGCATCCCCCAGCTTGTTGCAAGGGGAAAAACCAGAAATTAAAGACGATATCTTTGCTTTTAGCTGCATTGCCTATGAACTATTAACCAGCCATCACCCATATCAGCGTAAGCCTGCTGATAAGGCCGAAAAAGAAAACATGTCGGCCACCAAGCCGAAGCACCTGACCGCGCAGCAATGGCGAACACTACGCAGCGGACTGCAATTTCAAGCAGCCAAGCGAATCGCCAATTTCCCTGAATTTACCCAGCGGCTTCATAAACGCAGCTGGCCGCTTGTCACATCATTGACTGCTGCGTGCTGCCTTGCTGGTGCTGTTGGATATGGTTTCTGGCTGAAGAATAATGAACACACCCAGTTACTCGATCAACTGGCTCGTATCGAGCAACGTTTATCAGCCGAGCAACAACTCGCTAAACTCCCCGCATCGGAATTAGTCACAGCCATTGCGTCGCTACCGGAGCAAAAAGCCTTACTCAAAAATGGCCTGCTCCGTTACCAACAGCCCCAGATCCTAGCAATGTATGAGCAGCGCATTAATGCCATACTCAATAATCGAGACAACCGTTACCCAGATTACTATGCAGTAGAACAGCAGCTCCTTGCCGCGCAGGCTTTTTATCCTGACTCGCAGCAATTGGCATCCATATCGGAAAGTATTACCCATAGCTGGCAATCAACAATTGATATGCTGCAAGATCGGTTAAACAGCCTTCTCGAAAAAGGCTTATATTTCCCACAGGACAACGGGGATGACATTGACGTCTTACTCAATGACTTACGGTTATTGAATACCCAGTATGTTTTCACCCCAAGTCAAAAGGCACAAGAGGCTTTTACGACTGCTCTCAATAGTGCTACGGAAACCCTGGATTTAGCGTTAATTAAACACTTGTTGCTGATAGGTAAGACATTCTTCTCGGGTAATGATAGCCAACGTGCATTACTGGCTTCTGCAACCGAAATGCAATCATCAATTCAACAGATGACAAACTACCAAACCATAACGAAACAAGGTAAATCAGCCCCCTTCCCCTACAAAGCGGCAGTGTTGTTCTACAACAACCAGTTTAGCGAATTTGAGGCCACGCTTAAGAAAGTCACGACCTTTAGCGGGCTTCAGCAGCTCAATAAGAACGTGACGTCACTGGCTCAGTCCGTGCCGGGTGATTTTTCACCTCTGGTTCAGATCAGGCTGTCGATGGCGATCCGCTATTTGAAGTTT
The DNA here is from genome assembly GCF_050336815.1 of Photobacterium nomapromontoriensis. NCBI lineage: Bacteria > Pseudomonadati > Pseudomonadota > Gammaproteobacteria > Vibrionales > Vibrionaceae > Photobacterium > Photobacterium nomapromontoriensis. Next base: position 78,302 of record NZ_JAKJSL010000031.1, on the reverse strand, counting down.
TCCGATGAATTTTTACAGGTGCGTAAAAAACGCTCTTCCAGCGCAGCCATGAAAGAAGCCAATTTACTATTCGCACAGATAGAAGACGCGAAGAAAACCTATTAACCGCATTCATTAGCAAAAACGAAGCTGGCCCACCTACCGGGCCAGCAATACAGTACGAACGGTAAGGAACATTTGAGTGTGAACATTGAACACGCATTTTCTAATGCCAAATTTAACCAGACATTGCTGGTTAGTCCGGTAGGTTTGTGCTTTGTCATCACCCCGGCCAATCGCCCACTAGAAGGTGACTCGAGCCTTGCTAAGGCACAATTCAAAAATCGATACTGGGCCAAGCACCTGTTGCGCTCGCATTCAAACCGCTGGGGCTACCGGTTTGATCTGCTCAAACTGTATCACCAACTTCACCCGACGCCGTTACAACATCATAAAACGCGCGATGAGATGATAGAGGAAGTCAGCCAGCGCATCGCCCATGGTGAGTTATTGGTCTATAACGTCCATAATTTCATTTTACCCCTTGCCTGATGCAGATGTACCAATGGCCAGCCCTGTTACAGGTATGGTGGCTAGACATTATCGATAACGGCACTAATTTGCTTTAGCGTAATCACTATGGCTCATCAACTTAAACAACAATTGTAAAAACGCCGATGGCTAGAATGCCATCGGCGTTTAGGGTTCTAAATAGCGAGAACTTTCACGTCAATATACTGAATTATCGACGATGCCTTTCACGTGGTTGAGGTGAATGAACCCCTGACTCACTATGCGACTGAGGCTCTAAACGGCGTTCATCAAGCGGCTGCAACTGGTATGGTTGTGGAACCTCAACATGAGACTCGTCACTGAGTGTTTTGAGGTAAGCAACAATAGCCGCTTCATCATCTTGGTTTAACCTTAAATTACCGACAGGGAATCCAGGGATATTTTGGTCGATCTCCGGCTCTGGCCAGCAATTCGCAGCAATAGCTTCAGCAGAGGTTAATGTATTATCAATGCAGCGCGTTTTACCAAAGAAACAAGCCGCAGATACTGCCATCTTCTGTGCTGGCGTGCTGGCATTATCACAGGCGGTAATTTGTGCCGGTGTTACAGGTACAGAGGATGTATTATAGAAATGCACCAAATCCTCTAGAGACTTAAACCAACCATTATGGGTATAAGCTTTTACGAAGCTGGCATGGGGCCGTTTATCAACATTACGCAGCGTCGGCACTTTATGCTCCCCTCGATGAGTCTCTACCGATGTCATCGCAAATAACCCAACATCTGGTTCAGGGTTATTGGGAATATCATGATTACGGGGAACACCTATATTAAAGTATTCATCGTTGGTGTATCGCTCAAATTCACCGACCCCTTGATCATTACCACTTTGGTGACAGAAAAAACAACGAGCTCCAGCCGCTGGCACGCCCACTCCGTAAAACAGATCATGGCCGTGATTTTCCTCATCAGTAAAGTCATCCAAAGGAAATGCACCATCTGTGTCATTCTTTAGCGCAATATCCCGCTTTGAATCAAAACGGTTATTGTCACTCGACATCTGCCAAGCAGATAAAGCCAACGCAAAGCGGGCGAAAACCTTATCGATATGCTGCTCACGACAACGCAACGATGTTCCAAAGGCATATTTGTACAGTTGCTGACCCCATAGCTGTTTCTTTACCTGCTCACAGACTGATATTTTCGTTGGTTTAGCTTGCTCAAGCGGATTAATAAAAGGGCTGGCATGGGCCTGATCAGCCAGTGGACCTAAGTACTTACGGTACATGGTCTCGTATTTACTTCTCAGCTCACCAAACAAGTCTATCTTGTGAAATTTTTCGATAAGATCACCTTCTGCTCTACCATTCCAGAAAGCCCCTCCGCAGGGTGCTGGCCCACCAAATGTAGGACAGTTAGGATCAAAGTTTGTCAGCCCCTCAATACCACCAGCACCATTATGAAACTGAGCATATTGATTTGTGGGTGGCTTTAATGCCCCCACAAGTACACCGTCTGATCCGGTAACAGCAACGTCAACTAAATTAGTATCAGAGTCCCCGTTCGTTCCCCCCGTTGATGCCGTATGGCAGGTTGAGCATGACATATTATTATTTAGAGAAATATTCTCAAAAAATAAACGTTTCCCCATTTCTTCCAAATAAGATAATTCGCTATCATTGGCCTGAACGCCATAGGAAAAAAAGATAGCACTTGATATTAAACCAAGCGATGAAACATACTTTGACACTCTCGGTTTTGCTCTTAATGAGACAATTCTGAATACGTTATCCATCAATAACTCCTGATTTTATATATGCGCGTTGAACAACACTGAAACTCATCATTCCTAAACGACATAACTATCAACCTAGTAAAACTATTTATGTTATTATCCTACAGCCCAACAATATAAGTTGTTGATTGATCACCTATAACTATCAATATATCTTCACACGATCACTGAAAATAAAACACCCATATTAAAAGTAGTAGGAATTACTATTAAATTGCTCTCATTAATAGTAATTCCTAAAACACGTTCAAATTCACAAATACCAATTAAAACAAAACGTAATATTACTGAGATTTAGTTTAGTATTAAGATTTAATTATCACTATCATTCTTATCAATTTCATTCCAATACGATTACTAACTATAAGAATTCAATATTAAATCTTATATTTACAAATACTGTAACAGTATTCATACATATAGAAACACCATAACTATCTCAGGAAAATGACGCTGCAATTGGCATGCTTATAAAGCATATTTACAACTAAAAGAGATGCACTTGCCACTCATGATGAAGAAAGTCTTTTGATATAATTGAGGATAACGTTTACCGACCGCAATTGGCTTATCCGGATTCATATTTAATACTTATAACTGTAATGAAATATTCATAACGTGTTGATTAACTGATGCCGAACTTATATATCAGGATGATCAAATGAAACACATTATTAGACCTCTCATTCTTGTGGCAGCAACGACTACGATTTCCTTTTCTGCATTATCGGCAGAAATCAAAAATGTCATCCTAATGATCGGTGATGGCATGGGACCGCAGCAAGTCGGTTTATTAGAAACCTACGCCAACAATGCGCCGCACTCAATCTACAATGGTGAGTCCACCGCTTTATATAAACTCGCCAAAGAGGGCGTCATCGGTTCATCATTAACTCACCCAGAAGACGCAATAGTGGTAGATTCCGCATGTTCAGCGACCATGCTTGCCACAGGCATATACACGGCGTCTGAAGTCATTGGGATCAATTCAGACGGTGATCCTGTTGAAACCGTACTGGAAAAAGCAAAAAACATGGGTAAAGCGACAGGCTTAGTCTCTGATACTCGCCTGACTCATGCTACACCAGCCGCATTCGCCGCTCATCAGCCACACCGCTCTTTAGAGAATGACATCGCATCTGATATGCTGGAAACGGGTGTTGATGTCATGCTCTCTGGTGGTCTACGTCATTGGATCCCTAAATCCACCAACGATAAATTGGGGGGATATAACGAACTCATGGCATTGACACGAGGTGATGTGGAACTAAAGTCTAAACGTAACGATGAACGTAATCTCATAACAGAAGCACAGCGTAACGGTTATTCACTGGCATTCAATCGAGACATGCTAGAGCAAGCACAGGGTAACAAGTTATTGGGCCTATTTTCCGATTCCGGCATGCATGATGGTATTGTTTATAGCAATACTAAAAACTCGCCGGATCGAACACAACCAACATTAAAAGAGATGACAGAAAAAGCGCTCGCGTTGCTTTCAAGAGATGAAGACGGTTTCTTTTTAATGGTAGAAGGTGGTCAAATTGACTGGGCTGGGCATAGTAACGACGCGGGCACCATGCTACATGAAATGATCAAGTTTGATGAAGCGATAGGATCTGTCTACGAATGGGCCAAAGATCGTGATGATACCCTCATCATTGTCACGGCAGATCACGAGACAGGCTCTTTTGGCTTTAGCTATTCCTCAAATAATTTGCCTAAACCAGAACGCCGCTTAGGTGAAGCCTTTAAAAATCGCGACTACGCGCCCAATTTTAACTTTGGGAGGTTTGCGATCTTAGACGGGCTCTATAACCAAAAGATGAGTTATGGGTCGATGTTTGGTGCGTTCGATAAGCTTGATAAAAAACAGCAATCACCAAAAAGTCTTGCTGAGATCGTCAACGCAAATAGCGATTTCCCTATAACAATCGCGCAGGCGACTAACATATTAGCGACCAAACCGAATCCACATCATCATGACAAACATAAATACCTATCCGTTGACGATGTACCAACAATCAATGATTTTGATGCCTTCTTTCCATACAATGATCGTGGAAATCTGTTAGCTCGGGAACATGCAACAGGCCAAAATACGGTTTGGGGTACAGGCACTCACACACATACCCCTGTCAATGTTTTTGCTTGGGGACCACTCAACCAGATAGTCCCAGTATCAAAAATTATGCATCATTCAGAACTGGGTGAGTACATAAAAAGCATGGTGAAATAAAAAAACGGCCCTGAGCTGAACTCAGGGCCGTTTCAATTTTGCAGTAAGATCATCGACGGTAACCGTCAAAAAAGCAATTGATTTACCGTGAGATCAATCTTTTTGGAACTGCGCAATTAAGCGTTGAAGATCACCAAGTTTACCCACGAGTTCACCCGTCCGACCCACAGAAGCATCACTCAGTTCATGATTCGATATTGATAACTGCTGAATGGCAACAACATTGTTATTTATTTCTTCGGTTACACTCGCTTGTTGATCAACCGCAGCCGCTATCTGATGGCTAGTACTCGTTACATCACCAAGCATTGTATTAACACGATCCAACACGTCACCTGTACCTATCGCATTGTCTCTACAAGTATCAGACAATTTAGTACCTAGATCCATCGCTGTCACAGCTTGACTTGCCGTACTTTGAAGGTGAGCGATCATGCTCTGGATTTCTTCTGTCGATGCCTGTGTTTTAGAGGCTAGCGATCGCACTTCATCCGCAACCACGGCAAAACCACGACCAGACTCACCCGCTCGTGCTGCCTCAATCGCCGCATTAAGAGCCAGTAAATTCGTTTGATCTGCAATGCTGCCAATAACTTCAAGGATCGTTCCAATTTGCTGACTGCTTACTGACAAGTCATTAATGATAGTCTTTGCTTCTTCGAGTGCCTTGTGAAGTTCAGCGACTGAATCTATTGTTGTCTCAACATTTATTGAACCTTGACCAGCTAATTGATTAACCTGTTCAACCAGCAATGATGCTTCCGTCGCATTGTCTGCAACGTCTCGAATCGAGTGGGCCATTTCAGTCATAGCGGTAGCAACAGAGTCGGTCTCCATACCCTGTTGAGCTAAGTTGGTTTTCATCTGCTCTAGGCTAGAGAGTTCATGTTGAGCACTAACATGAATATCTGTTGATGTTTCAGTCGCTCGACCAACAATCGCTCGAATCTCAGCTTTACGTTTATGCAACGCTAACTCGATTACTGAGTATTCGTCATAACGTCCTATATAAACCAACTCCATTAGCGGGTTATCATAAGCGCCTGATGCCACTTTTATGACCTCTTTTAAACGACGACGATGAAATAAACCGTTAATTGCCATTCCTAACATGGCTAGCAATGACACCGATCCACACAGTACGGGTGATGCACCTGCAATGACGGCTACCGAACTCGCTATCGTAATACCAGCGGCTATATTCCGTCCCCAGCTGAAACTGAATCTTGGAAATTTTAGTTTGGTTGGCGTTTTACCTTGACGCAATTGACCATAATAATGTTCTGCTCGCTTGATCCACTCTCGTTTAGGTTTACTACGCACCGACTGATACTCAATAACATGACCAGCGGCATCAGTAATTGGCGTGATAAAACCAGAAACCCAATAAAAACCACCTTCTTTACGGGCATTTTTTACCAATCCCATCCAGCTTCGTCCAGACTGAATGGTTTGCCACATTTGCTTAAATGCCGCCTTAGGCATCTCTGGGTGACGTACTACATTATGAGGTTTGCCTAGTAACTCAGATTCTTGATAGCCAGCAATATCACAAAAAACAGTATTTGCATAAGTCACAATACTGGAAGGATCAGTAGTCGAAATCAGATTAACATCATCGGAAAATTCTTTTTCGTTGCTAGATTGAGCGTTTGTTATATTCATAGCAATTGAGTTCTATCGTTCCTATTCAAGCCAATACTCAGCATCCTCAACGGATATCAATAATGAAAATATTGGATGTTAAGTAAGGCGTAGATTTACAGACATAGTGGCTCTACGTTAAAAATCTGCAATGCAGAATAAAACTCGCCCTTTGGGTGTGATAACTTCACGCCCATAAAAAACGGCCCTGAGTATACACTAAGGGCCGCTTTACGTTTCGTCATTATCCAATGGTATTCCAAGTAGGAATCAACCAAGCTTTTAGCCTGCCTGGTTAAGCCCGCCTTCAGCTGGCGGGGCTAAATCAATTAGGCGTGTAGTAGCGCCATTGATTCTTTTGCGATAACCCACTCTTCGTTGGTTGGGATCACCATTGCAACAGGGGTATTTGGCTTGGTAATGATACCACGGTTACCAAAACGTGCTGCGGCATTGGCTGCTTCATCTTCACTGTAACCAAAAATCTTCAGTGATTTCAGAATTTGGCTACGGATTGGCATTGAGTTCTCACCAATACCACCGGTGAAAATGATGCCATCTAGTTCATCCAGTGCCACCATGTAAGAGCCGATGTATTTCGCTACACGGTACGTAAAGATTTCAAACGCCAGTGTTGCTCCTACATGGCCTTCTTCCATCGCTTCGATAATACCGCGACAGTCGCTGGTCAAGCCAGACACACCCAGGAAGCCTGAGTTTGAATTTAGTTCTTTAAAGACTTGTTCCTGTGACCAGCCTTTTTTCAGCAAGAACTCAATGATACTTGGATCCAAGTCACCACAACGGGTACCCATCATTAGGCCTGACAGCGGTGTAAAGCCCATGCTGGTATCAACACTCTGGCCGTCTTTAATCGCACAGACTGATGCACCATTGCCAAGGTGAACAGAAATAAAGCTGCACTTCTCGATAGGCTTATTGATCATTTTAGCGGCTTCACGGCTTACGAAATAGTGGCTGGTACCGTGGAAACCGTAACGACGAATACCGTAGTCTTCGTATAGCTTGCTAGAGATAGCGCCAGTGTATGCCTTCGCTGGCATGGTCTGGTGGAATGCAGTGTCAAATACAGCGTACTGAGACAACGATGGGAAAGCGAGCATCGCTGCGCGCATGCCAATCACATGTGCTGGATTGTGCAGCGGAGCCAGGTCTCTCAGTTGGTCGATTTCGTTCAGTACGTTTTCATCAATTTTTACGGTCTTAGTGAACTTCTCACCGCCGTGTACGACACGGTGGCCAACAGCAACGATATCTTGCTTGATGCCTAGTTCTTCTAGCAGGGCAACAATACGGTCAACAGCTTGTTGGTGGTGGTTTTCCACGCCTTCAAGTTTGCATTCCTGCTTCTCACCATTGATCTTCCAGCTGACAACAGCATCAGGTAGACCAAAACATTCACCCAAACCGCTCAGCGTCGCTTCACCGCTTACTGTATCGATTAGTGCAAACTTCAATGAAGAACTGCCAGAGTTGATTACAAGTACTAGAGAGTTGCTCATGGTTATCTCATCAGATTTATTTAGGGCTTTAGGACAATTTCATGTCCCGTTACACGTCTTTTATCGACTGCCGATGAAAACGAGTGGAGCATCATTTTCTCAGCATTATATCTTTTAATTACATTATTCAATTTTTTTTGAATAACTCAACTTTTGTTTCGATAAAATTGTAAATAATTTAAAAATCACTGGTTCAGATCAAGTTTAGACCAACGAAAACGTTTTCACTGCCGAAAAAACAACCAAAGCGGTGTTATTTATATAACTATTGCTTAGGTGCTTAAACAAAATGCATAGTTTATTCACCAGGGGGATAATTTGATGATTAATGAGGCGGGGTAATTAACACAGAAGAGTCTCGCGCATCACCGCGAATGAGCAAGAGATTGACCACTAAATGAGGAAATTACCCACCATAAAAATGGACTTATATGTTTGATAACAGTCTCGCTTTATCACCATGGAACCATTGGCTAAGAAAAACCATCAAATTGCGGATGCGAGGGTTAATATGGACATCTCTATGACAAACGAGCCACCACTGCGCAACTGGCAATTGTGCATCAGGTAACATACACACAAGTTCAGGGTAACGTTGTGCAATTTGCCTAAATATAACGGCAATCCCCACTTGAGCACGAGCAAGTTCAAGTTGCATTTTAAAGCTATCGGTTCGAAATGAAAATTGTGATCGCGTCAGTATACGGCCACTAAACTGTTCTGCGGCCTGAATATACATATCAAGCTGATCATAACCAATCCTTTGAAATTGATTACTATGCATTTCTTGCACTGTCTTCGGCCTTCCCTTCTCCTTGAGGTATGCATGGTGGGCAAAAAAACCGAGGGCTTCTTGGTGCAGAAAACTCACAACTAAATCAGGTTGAGTTGGCTTACTCCGCGAAATTAATATATCTGCTTCTCGCTTATTCAAGTTAACATCTTTATTTTCAACTAATATTTCCACTTCAATGTTGGGATACTGTTGATTAAAAGCTTTCAGCGCTTCTGGAAGAAAATGGTAAGCCATGACCTCGCCGGATGCTAGCCTGACATGCCCTTCATGATTATCACTACCCGCATTCACTTTACGCAAAAAGCATTCGACCCCTCTCGCCGTCTGCTGAGCCGACTCCAACAGGCTTTCCCCCATCGCTGTGACTTTCAGTCCATTCGATGACCGATCAAATAAGTTAAAGCCAAATTTCTCTTCAAGCGCCGAAATCTGGCGACTTATCGTGGGTTGCGACAATCCTAATACCTGTGCTGCCGCTGACATACTTCCTTCTTCAACAACCGCCAAAAAAATGCGAATGCCATCCCAATCCATTCTATGCATTATCAAATACCACCATGTCATTTTGTCTATTTACTATACCGTTAAAAAGCCCTTAACTAATAAGTAAGTATTTGAATTGAATCGCAAGGTTGAAGGTAATAATGAAAAGAGCATTAGTGATTGGCGCTGAGTATGAAATGGGCGGTCTACTGTGTAAATCTTTAGCCAAATATAATTGGACGATCACCGCGACCATTGATGATCCTCGCCATTCTGTCGAGCTGCAGAGTAACCTGACGCTGGCAGAGCTAGCCAACGATGATGCAATTCTGCTCGATGAGCTCATCGCCAATTGTGATACGGTTTTTCTCCATTTGCCAGATCCCACTCTTGAAGGGCAAGTGATACTATCCATTGAGGCAATTTTGACGCTCGTCACCAAACACAAACGTCACTTAATGCTAACCACCAACTTTTACGACACACAATCGTCCCCTTTTTCAACATTCACTTTCTGGCGCCAAAAAAATCCAATTACCATTGCTCTTCCGACCAAACTGAAATCCCGGCTGGAGTTGGCCGCCGATGCCGGGGCCCAAATAACCGTACTTTGCTGTGGGCATAGTTTAAGCTGTGCCATTAAACAGAGTTACTTAGGTATACTGATCAAAGAAACGAAACAAAAGCTCATCCTGCAATCACCTAGCTCCTACGGCATCAATCACTATTGGACATTCTTGCCAGATTTAGCGGAAAACATTGTCCACCATCTTTCAACCCAATCAAATACCGTCAATCACTTTGATATCATGTATTATCCAGGCCATCAGGCAAGCATAAAAGATATTGCCCGCTGTTTAGCCTTAAGCAGTGGCAAACCCGTTACCGTGACTCAGTTGCACTGGACCCTGATGGAACTCATCTCTCTCTTTTCACCCCTTTTCCGCGGATTCATCAAAATGCGAAGCGCCTGGCAACAAGGCGTTCAATTACCCATCCACCGTACAAATAAATCCAAAAAAATCGTTGTCCATACCCCACTCGAGCTGGCACTTCAGCAGAGCTGGCAGCAGTTAAAATAATTCTGGCCATTACAAGTCGTCATGTTCAGTCAGAGCTGAAGGCCCTATAGCGCTGATATAGGGCATCAATATCGCTGCTGCACATCACATCCATGTTGCGCTGTAAGCGCTCCATTGACCAGTCCCACCATTTCATCTCAAGTAACATGGCGATGTGCTTACCAGCAAAGCGTGTCTTGACGACTTGTCCTGGGTTACCTACCACGACAGAGTAAGGCGCAATATCTTTGGTCACAACCGCTCGAGCTCCAATCACTGCCCCATCACCAATGGTCACCCCTGGCATAATGACGCATTCAGAGCCAATCCAGACATCATGACCAATCACGGTATCACCCGCTCGTTCAAAGCCCGATTTGACCTTGTTACCAAATTTACTCACGTCAAACGGAAATGATGAAACCCAGTCATGGCGGTGCCCTTGGTTCCCCGCAAGCATGAAGGTCGCTCCTGAGGCTATCGAGCAAAATTTACCGATAATCAGCTGATCGACCTGACCAAAGATCCCCGACTCCCACACGGCACGGCTGGAATGATCTCCCAGTAAGTATCGAACACACTGATCTTCAAAATGTTTATCGTGGTAATACCCCGAATAATAAGTATGCTCCCCAACAATAATATTGGGATTTCGTACATGTTCCCTAACTTCATAGCCACCCAGCCATGAAGGAAAAATGGATGATGACATAGCCACCCCTTATAATGTATGCCTTACGCTCACGGCGCGGCACATCAGACTATTGATTCTAATACCAGACGACTGGCTAACAACAGAGGTATCCCAATGTCACTCAACCAACTTTATTCCGCCTACCTTGGTGAACTTTACGGCATAGCCTTCTTCACGGCTTTTGCCAAGAAGTATAGTGATGATACGCATATCAAGAAATGGCAACTTTTGATACAAATCGAACAAATTACGGCGCAGAAGCTCCAATCAGGATTAGATGCCGTTGGCTTATCGTGCCCAGAAAACGATCTTGCTATGCAAAATAAAGGCGAACAAGACGCTGAAAAATGGCTAGATTTACCATGGAACGACCTCATCAATACCTTGTTACCATGGGTTGCGCCCTATGCTCAGAAATACCAAGAGCAGGCTGCTACAGCCACCGAACATCACGAGCTGTTTAACTTAGTTCAGCAACACGAGGACGCAATTTATGCGTTTCTCCAGGCTGAACAGCAATCAACAGGATCGGGGGTCTCGATACTAGAGACATTTATCTCAGACCAATATCAGTAAAAGTAATACGTCTTCAGCCTTGAACATTGCACACAGTGGCACTGGCATTACGCCAACGCAGAATGAGGGTTAAATCGCAGAGTTCTGTGACAAAAATAATGAACAAGCGATACCGCTAACAAAATACCAATCATTCAGTTGTAGAAAGCCGCTCTCTGTATTAACAATCAAAGACATAATCGTGACAGGACTTAGAACAATGAACGATCAGGCGCATAGCATCCGTTGCGTTATTTTTGACTGTGACGGCACACTGGTAGACAGTGAAGTCCTGTGTAATCAGGCCTTAGTCAATATATTTTCCCGTCAGGGGGGAACACTCAGTCTTAATGAATGCATCGCGCATTTTCAAGGCGGTAAAATTGTCGATATTCTGGCTGAGACAAAGGCTCGTACTGGCGTAAACCTACCTATCGATATACTCGAACCTATGTATCGCGAAGAATGCCGTATATTATTCGAGCAACAGCTTAAACCCATTGAGGGCGTACCCGAGCTGTTGGCAATACTCACCGACATGGGGATTGACATGTGTATTGCCTCCAACGGCCCAGTGCATAAAATGGAGCATACCCTTAGCCTCACTAATCTGCTCCACTACTTCGAAGGTAAGCTTTTTAGTGGTTTTGAGGCCAGCAGCTGGAAACCCGATCCTGATCTCATTCATTTCAGTGCCATGCATATGGGCTATCGGTTACAAGACTGTGTCTTTGTTGATGACACGCTTAAAGGGGTACAAGCCGGGATCAATGCCAATATACCAACGTTTCATTATGCCGCCCCCCCCCATGCACCGCATATTGATCACCCCCGCGTCACGACACTCACGACGATGATGCAACTGCTGGATCACATCCGGCCTCAATAGCGCAAATCTAGCCACAAAAGGCCCAATACGGGCTTTTTTGTGGTTATCCCAACCATACTTTACGGTTTATCCGTTTCACTCATAAAGCTACTCCATGACGCCTGCCAATTCTGATCGCTGTACTCCTTGGCGGCGGTAACATTGAGTGGGCTCGTTTCGTTACGCTCAGTACCCTTATTGTCATTCAGGTCATCAGACGTCTCAGCAATAACCTCAGCCTGCAGATCACCATCTGTGACTGTATCATCCCGCCCATCCCGTGAGGCCAATCCGGCCAACATCTCCTCTGTTGGCCGGTAACCCTTACGACCATATACCCGATCTAAGACGGTTATAACCTTATGCGGCTGATAAGCTTCATGCTTAATCATCTTAAATACCGTATTGGCAACATTTTGTACGGCAAGAATTTCATCAATTCCAATTGCTTGTGCCAGCTTATTTCGCTCTTCTTTAGCCGACTGACTACCGTTCACATAGGCTAACGAGTACCAAATATAAGCAACAGCTGCATTATTGGCATCGGAACCAATATGCATTTTCGCCGCTAACTGCTGCGCTTTTGCATTATCCAGTTCAGCCGCCCGCTCTAACCAGTACACACTACACAGTTTATTCTTGGTGATCCCCATACCAGCCTGATAGCAGTACGCGGTATTAATACAAGCTTGTGGGTCATTGTGAAGCGCGGCGTTGATCCGCCAGTGAAATGCTTCTTGCGGCTCTTTACACTGCACATTCTCTGACACATACCAATCACCAAGAAACAGCTGTGCTGGTAAATATCCAACCTCAGCCGCAGCCAACACATTAGCGACCCCGCTCTCAATATCGACCTCAGAACCATAACCTCGGATTTGATATCGACCTAACTCAAACTGTGCAGCCGGTTCCTGTTGCTTTGCCTGGACAACCATTGACCAATAAGCCGATTTAGCATTACCGTCAGGATCCTCGTTATCCATCCGATACAAACGCGCCAGCGCGTTCTGAGCAATAATGTTATCTTGTATGGCCGCTTTGTAATACCACTTCAGAGCCTCATGAATATTGGTTAGTTCATACTCTTTAGCCAAGGACAACTGACTGAGGATATGGCCGGTCTGCGCCTTAAATATCTTCTCCTCATGCTCAGCATGTTTGGCTTTTTCCAGAACGCGTTGGTAGTTATTCTCTTTCACACGCCGTGCTGCCGCATCTATTTCTCGCCGTTTCTGCGCCGCAAAATAGCGAAATAGTATCCACGCCAGTAATCCACCAACAACACCAAGACCAACAAGTAACGTAGACATACACCCCCTAAAACATTTTCAACTAAAGAACGACACTTGACCGCTATACCCCTGTGACGTCTAAAACGCGACAGCTTGTATACCCTAATTACCTCAAGCTTCCCCCTCAAGACAACGCATCCAGCGGGTGTGAATCTCGCATGATTTAGGCCACTTGGATATATATCGACCAATAAACCAATAGCTAGAGTACTCTTTACTGTCTTTCATATTGATATTTCACTTAAATAACAGAAAAACACCCTTTGTACCATTTGCTGCCTCAATCTAAAAACCCAGTCGTATACATAAGGTGCTAGGTTTATAGCGAGGGTATTCTAAAAATAACCAAAATAAGGAGGAGCAGTGTTTCTTGACTATTTTGCCTTAGGGGTGTTGTGCTTTGTCGCTATTTTTCTTTTTTACGGGATCATCGCTATCCACGATATTCCGTATGAAATTTCAAAATCACGTAACCATCCGCATCAAGATGCCATCCATTACGCTGGGTGGGTCAGTCTGTTTACCCTTCATGTATTGTGGCCATTCTTGTGGATTTGGGCCACCTTGTGGCGAGAAGACCGAGGCTGGGGCTTCACCCAAATTCAAAATGAGCAAAACGAGCTTCACCATGACATCCTCAAACTGACCGAACAAGTGGAACATTTAACCGAAAAAGTCGCCACACTTGAGGTTAAACAAGCCCAACATTATCAGCCCCCCGTAGCGGGTTCGCCGTCTTCCCCAACCGCAGGAGATGAGCACTAATGGATTTATTACTCATCCTTACTTATACCGCCTTATGCATTGCCATATTTAAAATATTTAACATTCCGCTCAATAAATGGACCGTACCCACCGCCGTACTTGGCGGTGTTGTGCTCATTGGTACCTTGATATTACTCATGAACTATAACCACCCTTATACGACGCAAGGTGGGCAAGTCTTCGTCACAACCCCAATCGTACCCGGTGTTAAGGGCAAGGTCATCGACGTGGCAGTGACACCCAATAAGCTCATTCAAAAAGGCGAAGTGTTATTTAAAATTGATGCCACTCCTTTCGAGGCCGAAGTTCAGCTTCAGCAGGCTATTCTCGCTGAAGCACAGCAAAGTGTACTCGGACTCAAAGCCGCCTATAAAGCCGCTCAAGCGACCACAGCCAAGGCCATCGCGGAACAAACCCGTACCTTTGCACAGTACAAACGTTATGAAAAAGGGTTTAAACGCGGGGCCTTTACCGCCGCAGAAAGGGATAACCGTCGCCAGTTCTACCGTAGTGCTGAAGCTGCATTATCTGCAGCCCGAGCGGAAGAGCACCGTGCAAAATTAATGTATGAGTCCGAAGTGATGGGTGAAAATACCACTATCGCCAAAGCCCGCGCTCAACTGATCCAAGCTGAATTTAATTTAGCTGAAACAGTGGTCCACGCCCCGACCGATGGCTATGTCACTCAAGTACAACTTCGGCCAGGAATGATGGCGGTCTCGCTGCCACTGCGGCCTGTCATGACCTTTATTCATCTGGAAGAGCAATATTATATTGGCGCCTTCAGACAAAACTCATTATTACGTTTAGAGCCGGGCTTTAAAGCCGACTTCATTTTTAAAGCCCTGCCCGGACAAACCTTTCAGGGCGAAGTGATTGAGGTATTACCCGCCATTGGTGAAAACCAAGTGCAAGCGACTGGCACGCTCTATGGCAGTGACTTACTGCTGCAACAGGGACGTCCGTTGATCAAATTAAAAATCACTGACGATCTCAGCCAGTATCGCCTCCCACAAGGCACCAATGTCGAAATCGCTGTCTACTCTGACCAATTTGAACATGTCGCTGTCATGCGGAAAGTATTGATCCGAATGAAGAGCTGGCAAAACTACTTATTCCTTGATCATTGATCCGTGTTTACATCATCTATACTCAACCTAATCCTATGGTTCACAGTAAGTTCACGGCATATTATTGCCACAACGGCTAACAGAGGCTGAAGGAGTTACGATGCTATCCATTTTCGATATCTTCAAAATCGGGGTTGGCCCGTCGAGCTCTCACACCAATGGGCCAATGCTTGCGGGCTTCGATTTTTGTCAGAAAGTGACAGCAATACTCGACAAGATCACACGCGTACAGATTGATCTGTACGGCTCACTGTCACTAACGGGCAAGGGACACCATACCGATCGAGCCACGGTACTGGGCTTAATGCACAATACACCCGATTGCGTTGATATTACGGCGGCTAATCAAGCCATGACGGCTGGGCTCACATCAAAATCGCTGCGGCTGGCCAATCAACAAAACATTCATTTCGACCCAGATACCGATATCCTTTTCCATACTGACAACCTCCCGCTACATGAAAATGGCATGACAATCACAGCATTTGATCAGCAGGCGCGGCCTCTTTTTACGGAAACCTATTATTCCATTGGTGGCGGATTTATCGCCACGGCGGATGAACTGCTGCACGGCAAGGCCAGCTTGGATATTAACGTGCCTTATCCGTTTAATTCCGCAGAGGATATTCTCAATGGTACCGAAAAAGCAGGACTCAGTATCGGTGCCATGTTCCTGCGTAATGAACTGGCTTTTCGCTCACAAGATGAGATAGATAGTAAGGCGGCTCAAATCTGGGATGTCATGACTCACTGTATGATGCGAGGTTTTCAGACCGAAGGGATTCTAGACGGCGGACTGCATGTGACCCGCCGGGCCCCCGCTCTGCTTAAAAAACTGGAAGCGAATAAAGATATCGAGAATGATCCTATGGTTATCCTTGATTGGGTTAACCTCTTTGCCTTTGCTGTCAGTGAAGAAAATGCAGCAGGAGGTCAAGTCGTCACCTCTCCCACCAATGGCGCGGCTGGAGTGATCCCGGCAGTATTGATGTACTACGATCAGTTTATCTGTGAACTGGACATAAAACAGATCAAAGACTTTCTTGCCGTATCCGGTGCCATTGGCATGCTATATAAAATGAATGCATCAATATCAGGTGCAGAAGTGGGCTGTCAGGGTGAAATCGGCGTTTCATCCTCAATGGCCGCCGCCGGCCTCACCGCACTTCGTGGCGGGAGTAACGAACAGATCTGCATGGCTGCAGAAATTGCGATGGAGCACTCCCTAGGGATGACCTGTGATCCCATCGGGGGCTTGGTCCAGATCCCTTGCATAGAGCGCAATGCCATGGGAGCCATGAAAGCTATTAATGCATCGCGCATGGCATTAAAACGTAACAGTAAATCACTTATTTCCCTCGATAAAGTCATTGAAACCATGTATCAAACCGGTAAGGATATGAATAAAAAATACCGTGAAACCTCACTCGGAGGCCTTGCGATGATCCACCTAGCCCCGCCTTGCGAATAATTCGCCAATGAGTCAGTACATACCAAAAAAAACAGTCGCATAAATAGCGACTGTTTTCTATTGTACGGAGTACGTAATAAGTACTTACTTAAATTCGATCAGGTTTTTCTGGTATTGGTCAAACTGTGCTTCAACCTCTTTAGAAGCACCACCAGTTATCTTACTCACAACAACAATCACTACCGAAGCAAAAATAAAACCAGGGACAATTTCATACAGATCAAAAATGCCTCCTGTTAGTTGCTTCCATACCACCACGGTCAGTGCCCCAACAATAATACCCGCCAACGCACCATTACGGTTCATACCTTTCCAGAACAGGCTCAGCAACAACGCCGGGCCGAATGCAGCGCCAAAACCCGCCCACGCATAAGAAACTAGCCCCAAAACCGTACTATCAGGATTCATTGCCAGCATCGTCGCAATCGTCGACAAAATGATCACCGCAAAGCGACCGACCTTCACAATTTCATCGGAACTTGCTTGTGGACGGAATACTTGCTTATAGAAATCTTCAGCCAGTGCAGATGAAGAGACCAGCAATTGAGAATCAGCCGTACTCATGATCGCCGCCAAAATAGCCGCCAACAATATACCGGCGATCACAGGGTGGAACATGGTATTAACCAATAACATAAAGATACGCTCGCCGTCATCCAAGGTCCCTGACATCTGATTATCTACGTACAGGATCCCGACTAATCCAACTAAGATCGCCCCCATCATTGACAGTGCCGTCCAGACTACCGCTATACGACGCGCCGTCGCAATATCAGCGTTACTGCGGGTTGCCTTAAAGCGAGCCAAAATATGCGGCTGACCAAAATAACCAAGCCCCCAAGCCACCAGTGAGATAATGGCAATCGCCGATAACGGCTGTCCTTTAACATCGTTAAATAGCGTCATTAACTCAGGGTTCTTTGCTTCCAGCGCGATAGCCAGATCACCAACCCCGCCCTGCATGGCGGCAAGAGGCACGATCATCAATGCCGCCGACATCAGTAACCCTTGCACTAAATCCGTCCAAGATACAGCCAGGAAGCCCCCAAACAACGTGTAAGACACCACACACAAGGTACCGACAACAACGGCAACCGAATATTCCAGACCAAAAACGGTTTCAAACAATTTTCCGCCTGCAACTAAACCTGAGCTGGTATAAAAAAGGAAGAATAGCAAAATGAAGAAGGCTGAAATAGTTTGTAGCAGCTTAGATTTATCATCAAAACGACGCGCTAGAAATTCGGGTATTGTCAAGGCGTTATCAGTAGTAATACTATATGTACGCAGCCGTTTGGCACAGATCAGCCAATTCAGCCATGTTCCCAACAGCAGACCACCAGCCAGCCAAAATGCCTCAACACCAGCCATATAGGCTAGGCCGGGTAAGCCCAAAAGCAGCCAGCCGCTCATATCAGAAGCCCCCGCTGACAACGCGGCAGGCCAAGGTCCGAGAGTGCGTCCCCCTAAAAAATAATCTGCCGAATTCGACGTGCGCTTGTAGGCCATGTAGCCAATGGCCGACATACCAATCAAATAAGCGATAAACGTTGCCGTTATCGCAAAGCTACTTTCGATCATGGTTAAAGTTCCCTTACATAGTGCCCCTGTCCATGGCAGAAGCGTTTTGGTTATCGTGTTAAAATTTAATATCGCTCACCACTGCCCAACTCCAGCAGCGTCGCATTACCGCCTACCGCTGTAATATTGTTGGTTCGTGTCCTTTCGGTTACAAAATGCAGTGAATAGGTTGGGCTGCCGATAACAGGCAGCAACTCACAATCAGTTTCACTGATCAATTGAGCTAACTGTCCATCACGGGCAGCAAGTTGACGAGCTAACGCCAACGTGGTCGATCGCTTGCCTGCATACGCCACCCCTGCAATCGTAGGATGGCTGACTAAATCAGCGAGCTGATCGTTATTAATGGCGGTGATCACACCACCCACACAGCCACACTGCTCCAGCTGTGTGATCAGTTCATTCGCCGACAAGTCATATCCTCTCGGCAGATAAACAAATACGGTATTACCGGTTACCAATGCGGCAGCCAATTGTCCGATCACCGCAACCAAAGAGGTATCGCTGTCTACAGTTACCACCCAGCAGCCACGTCCAGCACAGTAGAGCTCATTGGTTTCCCCCGTAGGACCGGACAGTACGGCGGTTGTCGCCACGTGCTGCTTGGCATGAATGCACTGAAATTCCACCATCGCTCGGCACTCAGGCGTTAATAAATCAGCCCAGTGGCGCAAAATGCGTAAGCGGGCATCGTAACCAAGGCTATTCCAGCCTTCCCATGCCGCCACACTGGTATTTATCATTGTCTGAATAGTCATGATCACTCCTTAATTCATCACTTTCGGCAATTGGGCTTGTTCAACGAGTAAGGTAAAGGCGTACACATAGTGCGGCCCTCCCGCTTTTGGGCCCGTCCCGGACAGGCCTTGCCCACCAAACGGCTGAACGCCAACAACCGCACCAACCTGATCCCGATTGATATAACAGTTACCTACCCGTGCACGACGCTCAATATGGCGATACGTTCGCTCATTGCGGCTATGGATCCCTATCGTCAAACCAAAGCCCGTCTGATTTATTTGGTCAATAACCCCATCAAGCTCATTAGCGTTAAAACGAATAACATGGAGGATCGGGCCAAAGTGCTCAGTCTTGAGTATTTCAATCGACGGAATTTCAAAAGCAGTAGGTGGCACAAAGTCGCCATGACGACAGCTCTTGGCCATTGGTGATTGTGCGACTAACGTCGCCTGATTTTTTAAGGTTTGAATATGAGTCAGAAGCTTATCGCGAGCCTCTGCATCTATCACGGGGCCGACATCGGTACTGTGTAATTCTGGCCGCCCTACCGACAGTTCAGCCATGGCACCTTTGAGCAGATTGAGCACGCGATCGGCAATATCCTGCTGAATATACAACACCCGCAGTGCTGAACAACGCTGGCCCGCAGACGCAAAAGCAGAGTGCACAACATCACGCACCACCTGTTCAGGCAGTGCGGTGCTGTCAACAATCATTGCATTCTGGCCGCCAGTTTCAGCAATAAATGGTACGGGCAAGCAATCTCGTGCAACAAGCGCACGATTGATCCGCTGGGCCGTTTCAGTCGAACCGGTAAAAGCGACACCAGCAATGCGCGGATCAGAGATCAAGATTGCACCAACATCGGCTCCCGTACCCGGCAATAACTGAATGACCCCTGCTGGCACCCCCGCCTGAAGCATCAGCGTGATCGCCCGAAAAGCAATCAATGACGTCTGCTCAGCAGGTTTTGCAATAACTGTATTTCCGGCAACCAGTGCAGCGGTGATCTGACCGAGAAAAATCGCTAATGGAAAATTCCACGGGCTGATACAAGCAACAACGCCGCGCCCCTGATAAAGAAATGACTGAATGGTTCCGTCAAAGCCAGTAACAGACTGTGGTGTCCCAAAGTTAGTGACAGCTTGCTCGGCATAAAATCCGCAAAAATCAACGGCTTCACGAATTTCATCAATACTATCTTGAATTGTCTTACCCGCTTCACGCTGACACAGTGCTACCAACTCTCCCGTATTCGCTTCTAGCAAATCCGCCAAACGTAATAGACAATCTGCACGCTCCGTAACCGGCCGCTGTGACCAGCTCGGGTATGCCATCTCAGCGACATCAATCGCAGCAGCGACCCATTCATCACTCACAAAGGCAACCTGCCCGACGCTCTCGCGGCGATCATAAGGGGCCGTGACTGAATAATTGATCCCAGTATCAAAGATTGTGTTGCCGTTAATTATCGGTCCTGCCTGCCACTGGATATTGGCAAAGGCACTTACCTCTGCGTTAAACGACAGCCATTGAGATTCAATATCAATATTGATCCCAGCAGAGTTTTGACGTTCATGCCCAAAAATCTTAGGTGGCAGTGGGATCAAGTTATTATGTAATGTCGGCCTGGCACGCAAAGTATCAAGCGGATGCTGAATCAAACTCTCGACAGGGCAGCTAGCGTCGACCAGACGATGAACAAACGAACTATTCGCGCCATTTTCAAGTAAGCGCCGAACTAAATAAGGAAGTAAATCTTTGTGACTGCCCACTGGGGCATAAATTCTTATGTTGGTCTGGAACATCGCCATGGCATGGTTATACAGAGCATTCCCCATTCCATGCAGCCGCTGAAATTCAAAATGGCGATTTTCACCCGCCATCGCCATTATTGCCGACACGGTATGAGCATTATGGCTGGCAAACTGAGGATAAATCAGTCCCTGAATATGGGGCGATAACAAGAAACGCGCACAGGCCAAATAGGACGTATCTGTTGCTTCTTTACGAGTAAAAACAGGATAACCAGAATAACCATTTTCCTGTGACCACTTAAGCTCGCTATCCCAATATGCCCCCTTTACTAAGCGAAGAGGGATCACATCTCCCTGCTCACGAGAAAGAGCGGCAAGCCAAGCCAAAGCTGGCAATGCACGCTTAGAATAGGCTTGAACAACCAAGCCAAACCGCCCCCATCCCTTTATCGTCTCGGATCGATACAGCTTCTCAAACAATTTAAGTGACAGCTCAAGGCGATCCGCTTCTTCCGCATCGATTGTGATACCAACATTTAACGCCCGTGCGCGCTTAAGCAACCACAGTACCGAGTCATACATTTCGGTCAGTACCCGAGCTTCATTAGCTACGTCATACCGTGGATGTAATGCTGACAATTTAATGGACACTGTCGGTGCGGACGAGTGAATAGAATTCGCTAGGCCTTTGCTATAACAGTCACGGCCAACCGCCTCTACTGCCATAACGTAGTCATCAAAGTATTTTCGTGCATCCTGAGCAGTTAATGCGGCTTCACCAAGCATATCAAATGAATACGTAAAACCTTGTTCACGCTTGGGCTTGCCGTTTTTTATCGCTTCTTCAATAGTGCGACCAAGCACGAATTGGTGACCCATCACTTTCATGGCTTGGTTCATCGCCTGACGGATCACAGGCTCAGACATTTTATTGACTAAGCGGTTGATCACATGACTGGGTGTCCCATCTTCCTGACTATCGAGCGCGACCACCTTACCCGTCAGCATCAAGCCCCAGGTTGAGGCGTTAACAAATAATGAGTCAGAATGTTTAAGGTGTGATTTCCAATCAGCCACACTCAGCTTGTCACGGATCAAGGCGTCCGCAGTAGCTGCGTCCGGGATCCGCATCAAAGCTTCCGCCAGACACATCAATAAGATCCCTTCTTTGGTATCTAGACTATATTCCAACAACAGTGCATCTATCATCTGTATCGCATGTTGATCTGCCCGTACCTGTTCGATCAATGTCGTCGCCTTCTCGGTTATAAGCGAACGTTCTTGATCTGATGGTTGCGCTAACGGCATGAGCTGTGTCAGCCATTGTGACTCGTCCACACTGTAAAGCGGTGAGATCAACGACCAAATATCGTCCAATGGACGTTTAATAAAACCAGGCTGAAGTACATCTGCTGCATGAAACATAGTGATTCCCTCAATAGTGAACCTAACCGGGGGACCAGCATAACTACTTGCTCGGTATCCATCGCCAGGCCAGATGTTGCGACATTGTTACTATTGAGGGGATTTTATTTTCCACCACTCCGATAGTCTTGCTCTATTCTCCGATACTTTTTAGAAAAAGTCCGTTATTTAACAAAAATAGACATCAAATAATTAAAATAAATGCATTTAACAGAAACTGCCACTGCGGATTTGATGAATAAAGCAGCAATATAGGAACGATGATCAAGAAGAGATAAGAGAAGAAAATGATGATCATCACGATCGAGGGTATCACCTAACAGCCAGCAGCGGGCGTATCGGATACAATGGCAGAGTGATCACAAAAAGAATAGGAATAGAGTGGGTAAAAGGAAAAAAGATAAAAAAACTCGGTGGCTGGCTTAAAGCCCAGCCATTGAGTAACAACAATTAAGGTGCATCTTTTCGATAACGAGCGGGTGGCTTACCATACTGTCGAGTAAACGCCTGCGTAAAACTACTTTGACTGGCAAACCCCGTACTCTGCGCCACTTGAGCAATACTCAGCAGAGACTCCTCTATCAACTCTCTAGCCAACTCTAACCGTTTTTTTAGCACATACTGATGCGGCGTCACCCCGGTTTGTGCTTTGAACAAGCAATGAAATTGACTTTCGCCGAGAAAATTCAAACCAGCAAGCTGAGTATTGGTAATTTTCCGAGTTAAGTGCTGAATAATATATTGATCAATAACATCCATATTCAGCCGCTGGGATGGCTTATTATTATTGAGCGGTTTAAAATGGCGATGCAACACACACATCAGTGTATCTGTACACGCCTTACTCAACAATAAATCATCGGGATGCGCCGTCATTTCAGCAGTTAATACCTGAATCAAAGTTTGAGCTTGGCGATCTAAATGAAAATAACCAGACTGTTCAAACAGCCGAGTCATACCCTCTCCACTGTACGTTGACAAGCGTTGCTCTACAGGGACATTTAACACTAAGATCTCATTATTTCCGATCCCTGAAAAAGCATGCTCTGAATCAGCCGTCACCAAACACCCCTGACCCGGACAAACTAAGTTCCCCACCCCTTCAATATCAAATTCTGTTTGTCCCGACAGACCAATCACCACTTGATTATAACCATGGTTGTGGTGATCCATCTGCTCCGGTAACTTTACGATCTCAGAAGGCTTAAAGAGGGACAAGTTTTGCTTTTCATTCATGCGAAATAACTGCAGTGAGTCATAGTGTTATTCATAGCGCGATCATATCACATCTTCAAGGTAAGAATAATAGTGGAACGATGATCAAGAACAGATAACTTACGGCCAATGTGATTTCAATTAGAAATTGTTAATTGTCAAATTATTATGTCCATGACTTAGGGTGATTTTCATATCGTGGACTGTCATTTCTATTGTTCTCAATCAAAGCACTTCACTGTCTCCTTGATCATTGTTCCGAAAGAACTGACGAGTTCAGCCTAAATAACTTGATCATCGTTCCTGTTGAAAATACATTCTCCGTCAGATTTTGTCCTATGAATATCGTTCCACTACAAATCAACAACTTAAATGCAACACTTTACACATTGATGACCATTTCAAAACAACATATACAGCCGCTTAATCTATGCCGCCAGCTATTACCAAATAGTAAGAGTTATCCTTTGGTCAATATCCCCTGCGCATAAATTTCTGGACAAACGACCATCACACATTAGCAACATGACTCAGTTAGACGAGTGTATAGCTAAATACGGCCTTCAGCTGTGCATATTCATTTATATGAATAATTCATCAATAGTGTACTTTCACCACTCTTATTTTCACTCCACAGTTATCGAGTAATTTCAATAAATTGAAGGTTACTTTATGCATTCCAAAAAGGTATATTTTGGCATTCATAATCAATATATACTGTCAATAGGGGATTCCCCCCCTTACACTATCAAGTTGATTAGGTTATATTCTATTTTGTTGGCAAGTTGCGATAAATATCGATCTTTCCAGCCGTGTCCAACTTTGGATACAACTCAATTCGGTTTAGTTTCGTTATATACCCTCATACCGAAACATATGAACTAAATTGAGTACCTCTTCTACACGTCGTACAGGATTATGCTCTTCGGAGTGAAACTCTTGTCTTTGCCGACCACTTAGGTCGGCTTTTTTTTATTTTTTCTCTTTGTTTGTCCAAAAACCCGCCATAGGGATATTGTAACCTCAGAGTATTCATTTACACTTTCTTCATTAATTGAATGATTCCAATTAACTCAGGCCGGAACAGTGACAAATAATGTTGATCCATCTTTATTGCATATATTCAACCAACTACCAGGCTGCTGGGGATGTAAAGATATGGATTCTATCTTTGTTTACGCCAATGCAGAATATGGGAAAATTATTGGGGTCGACCATCATTTAGATTGTATTGGCCGTACTGATTTTGATATGCCAAGCCCAACAGCGGAGTGTGCCGATGCATTTCAAAAACAGGATAATATCGTCGTGGCCTCTGGTAAAAAGATGCGAGTACTGGATATTCACCCTTATCCGGATGGAAGCTGGCGTGCACACTTATTCACTAAAACGCCTTGGAAAAATGAAAGTAACATAACGATTGGTACTATTTTTTCTGGTGTTGAACTCAAAGATACTGCTGTTCTCGAAGTCGGACATTGGATCTGCCGCGCCGCAGGTATTGCTCCGAAAGGACAAACGTCCTTTAGCTTAGATTTCAACCATAACGCCATCAACCTCAACACTCGTGAATCAGAAGTTTTATTTCTGCTTCTTTATGGTAAAAAACCGCAATATATCGCCAAAGTACTTGGGGTTTCAGTAAAAACCATTGAAAACTATGTCATTCGACTACGAGAGAAATTTAACGCCAATTCAAAAAGTGAACTCATTGATCTTGCCTTGGATTTCGGCTTTGGCTCTCAAATTCCAGAAAGCATGTTAAAACGCCAATTATCCGTTATCTTGAAAGAATAGCGAGTTCGCAACGCACAAAAAAAGCAGCAACAGCTGCTTTTTCATCTTTTACCTTAACGGATAACTAGGGAGCAAGACGCTCTATCAGCCACTCGTCCGGTTGCTCATCGCCCTTGGTATAAAGAAAACGATCGTGCAAACGATTAGCCCCTCCTTGCCAAAACTCAATAGAATCAATTTTTACCCGATACCCCCCCCAAAACGTTGGTACGGGTACTTCCCCGTGAGCAAACTTCTGTTTAATTTCCATAAATTTACTTTCGAGGGCCTGTCTGGCAGACAAACGACTACTTTGCTTACTCGCCCAAGCCGCGATTTGGCTTTCTTTCGGCCGGGTAGAAAAGTACTTCAGCACTTCCAGTTTAGATAACTTTTCGGCGCTGCCCGTAATATGCACTTGGCGCTCAAGCAGATGCCAGGGAAAATGTAAACTGATCTTAGCATTATCGGTTAGCTGTATGGCTTTGCGGCTTCCCAGATTGGTATAAAACACAAATCCTGATTGATCAAAGTGCTTTAGCAATACAATGCGTTGATAGGGCTGGCCATTTTTGTCAACCGTGGCAACCGTCATAGCGGTCGGATCGGTCAGCTGTGCATCAATAGCTTGCTGTAACCATTTTGCAAACAGTTGTTCTGGATGCTCCGGCAAATCATGTCGGCGTAAACCACCTTGAGTGTAGTCACGACGCATATCAGACAATTCCATCGTTATCTCCGCTAGTTATTCTATTTGTCACTATATACCCAAGCGCTCTCAATATGCGCAGTTATACAAAAATTTATTGATTTCACTCAAGGCGCGGATGCAAAGTAACGAGTTGACAACTATCAGCATCCCCCTAAAGTCACCCTCTCACATCATCAATTTACATCTTAAAAATGAGTGAGATTGTGATAGTTAAATTTCCCCAATCATACCCTGCTTTCCGAAGGTGAAGACAGCTAACTGTTTGATTTGCGTTCTGCTTCATTCAAGGCTGTAACAGCTAAATTGCCTTGCAAATAATCTAGACAAAGATTCAATTCTAAGAATGTTTAAGGCGATAGTACCACGCATATTCTGGGTTGTTTGATAATTTATACTAGGTGTTACCCGAATATAACGTGCATTCTTTTTTACTATTGCAAAACCTACAATTTTCCGTGCCATTTGAGAATAAAAATGACAATAACCAAATACACATTCACTTGGATTTTTTCCGGTCTAAGCCTTTTATTGCTTAGCGTTATAATCGGTCATTTTTTTGTTGTAAAGTCAGCCCAACTGCATTTGGCTGAAAAACAACTTCAATCACAGGCCTATCTCTCAGAAGCCGTTCTCAACAATGCATTCAGCCGATTCACGACATTGACACCTGACAACATAAAACAGCAACTCACGTCTCTAGCACAATCTCAACCCGAGACCACCTTTGAACTTGTTTTAGCATCTACAGGTAAAACCTTTGTCCAACACCCAATCGAGCAAAACACAACATCATCCTGGGTAAGCAGCATCGCCAAATTTGACACACTTGAAACATCCCGCACGCTTTATAAAAACCAGAGTCCGATAGCAACCGTTAGACTTACGCTGTCATCATCGCCGCTGCAAAGTCAAATTGGCCAGCAATTGCTGTTATTTACCTACATTGCTTTCGTTATCTATCTCTTCATTATGATCCCGCTTTTGCTAATACTAAAACGCAAACTACGCCCAATCAGTGTTATCGCTGATCACTATAATACGATCACTTCTAACCAGTTTTCGAGCCCATTGCCTCTTCCGCAAGATACCGAATGTCGCGCGATTACAAAGATGATCAATCATCTAACAACGCAGCTAGAAGCTAACTTCAAACGGCAGGCAACGGAAGCCATTAAGCTCAAAGAACAAGCTTACCGTGATAATGTTTCAGGATTAGGCAACCGCCATTTTTTTATTAATCAACTTAGCTCTTGGCTCAGTAGTTCTTCTAAAGGTGGATTAATTTTACTTAAGTCGACACTGATTGATGACATCTACCGGCGAACAGGATTTGAAATGGGTGATAGCTTTGTTCGTTCATTAGCTGAAGAGTTAAATGCAAATATCATCCACAGTGAAATCACCCTCGCCCGCCTGTCGTACGATGAATTCGCGGTTCTTGCGCCCAATATTACTGCCAGTAAGCTCAAGAGCATCAGTGAAACGATGCATACCGTCCACACTGAGTTACAACTGCAACGTCAGGTTGAACTGCCAGATAGTGTTTGTCTAGGTATGCTTATGGTCAGCAATCCCAGTAGTGCGAGCCAACTGCTTGCACAATTAGACAACGTATTAGCTCAAGCAGCTCGAACCCCGGATCACCCCTTTGCCCTCGTCGATGATAGCCAGCAACCCGATGCAATCGCCTTTGGTAAACAACAATGGAAATCACTGTTACTTGATGCCATTGATCATAACCTCATTCAGTATCAATATCAGCCCGTTGCCGATGACACGCAAGCTATCTATCATCACGAGGTATTCTCTGCCATTTGCAAAGACAAGCAACACTACGGTGCAAACCAGTTCCTCGGTGCCATTGAAGATGTGGGGGCAGGTGTTTTATTTGACCGTCATGTTATTGCTCATCATATCAACCTACTTAATGCAAATCCTCGGCAAGGTCCTATTGCGATCAACATCACCGCCAATAGCGTCAGCGATCCTGCATTCATTCGTTGGCTAACGCAAATCATGGACCGAAATCAACGCTTGTCATCAAGGCTATTTATTGAAATACCGGAAACGAGTTTTGTCCGCACACCAGATTCATGCGGCTTACTTTGCTCGGCTATTCGTTTCTATAAATTCCGCTTTGGTGTTGATAACTATGGTCGCTACCTGAAATCACTTGATTACCTAAAAGAGTTTCGCCCTGACTACGTTAAAATTGATTTCTCATATACCCATCAGCTCAATGATCAAATGAAAATCAATTTACTCTCTTCAATCTCCCGTACAGCCCACAGTTTAGATATAATGACAATCGCAACACGGGTTGAGACTGAAACACAATTAGATCGACTCGCGGATCTATTCGTTAGTGGCTTCCAAGGTTATATCATCGAGAAAATGCAGCCTAACGCGGTAAAACGGCACCATTCACCATTTTCAATTTAAGCTAAAACGCAATATAACACCGCTTAAAGGGATGAATGATTTACACTGTAAATTAAATTTACAGTGTAAATCATAAAGAATTTCGTTGAAGGGCTGTGTCACTAATTTGTATTTTTGAAGGGCCATGCTCTTGACTGATCGCAAGAGTCAATTTCTCTATCCGCAAAACAACGCCGGGATAGAGCCGCTTGAAAACCGTAATTGAAACCAGCCCACGCAAATAATCGTATTCAGTTCGCAACTGCTCATACTCATCTTTGATTGAACTTACCGCTTCTTTATGTTGCAGCGCGGTTTGTCTTATTCTGTCAACGAGCTCAGGCGGCCGTTTCTGTTGCGGGATTTTAAGCAGTTTTATCTTCGCCTCTTTTATCTTTGCTATGTTGAGAAGCTCTGTCTCATAGCGCTTTTTCAAGGCTGTCATTTTCTCAATAAAAGCGCCAAATTCAGCAAAAGCAATAACCGTCGTCGGCACGCCAGCTAATGCGCCAATCGTAACGGCACGCACACTGTAACCAGCCTCAATCCAACCCCCACTTAAGATACCATGACGTTTTAGCTGATCCATAACCAAGACTTCACCACCTGCACGAATAATACAGTGCAATGCATGAAGTGTCAGTGTCACATTCTGACCACAGCTGATTTCACAATATTGTGCAAACTTACTGGTAATGCTGCCAGTCGCATTAATGACGCAAGCCAGTTTTTTACCGTCTTGTTTACGTCCAATAATCCCCTTCACAACATCAATATTGCCACCTGCCTTGAGTTCCGCTAATTCAACAAACCCCGTTACAGTAATATTTCCGGTTGCAGAAACTTTCATTCCAGGCGTCACATCGCCTTTAATCAAGATACTACCATCAAAATGAATATGGCCAGTTGCAACATTAACCCCTTTCAGGATCAACGCATCATCGACCTGCATCCCTTGAGGCTTTTGAACAGGGATCCCTGACTTACTAGCAACCAAAATATTACTATCAATGTCACTGATATATGTGCCTTCTCCAGGTTTAAATTCAATGGGTTTGCCTGCTATTGCGGGCAAAACTTTACCATCAACCGTAAACCCTTCAACACCAGTCGTTTCCTCAATACGTCGCATTAAAGCTTGGCCCGGCTTCACTGTGATTAAATCACCTAAGTCGAGCATATCAACCTTACCGTCCTCGGTTTGCTGAGGCGTTAAGATACGACTGGCACCGTCCTCGACCAATAACTCAAAGCGTGCATTTTGTCCGTGCTCCGGTAATCGACCAAAAGCTACAGGAAGCGTGATTTTTTCTCCCGGTAAGAGTGTTTGGCTTTGCAAAAGAAGTTCATGTAATTGAGATTTACGGAGGCCTTTAATAATATGATTCACTTTCAATGCCTCAAGCAAAGCTTGGCCAGTGATATTATTCCCACCGTAAGGCGCTGTAACGGAGATTGAAGCCTTCATCTGATCAGCATCAATCTTAACCAGTAGCGATGCATCACGGCGTTCGGCCACAATGACGGGTTTAAGTACTGCAACAGCTTCTTTTTCATTAGCAACGCTTGAATCTTGAAGAGCGACCACGACGGTATCGATTGCGTTATCAAACAAGTAAAACCTTTCCGCTCCCAAATTAGCCAGTTGGGATATAAGTTGATCGCGTGTAAACACCTCATCCATTACTCGCTCAGCATCAAATAGCACTGATTGTCCGTTTTCAGAGATACGCAGAGCAGCTGTCATATCCACACCTTCACCTTATACCAACTATTATCATCTATAGATCAATCTTAACCCAAGCAACTAACAACCCTGTATTTGCTAAGTCACAGTTTAGTCTCTATTTTTAAATAAATATGAAGATAAGTCATGGTACGTAATGAAACTGCTTTGTCTCTTGTCTATGTACAATTGAATCCAGACAAAACGTGCTTATTCAATCACCAGCCTAAGTAGCGCTGTTTCCGGAATCCAACTGTCGGTTACAAAGACATAGCGTAGATTTGGTGGTAAGCCCACATCCAAAGATTGATGATCTCTTTGAAGATAACCAACAAGGAGGCCCAATGGTTGTACTGCAAGATGATAATTTGCTGTCAGCGGTAGCTCATCATCCAGCTCAAAGTACAACGCATTACGGCTTACACGGTTGATCAATACTTTCACGCCTCGATTGCGATGCGTACGGTTGTCACAATTATCTGAATCAAGCGTAATTAAGCGCCCTGCCACACCGTCTTTCCCAACAGAGTAACATCCCATCTCTGTTGCAGGCTTAAATCGAACGGAAGGATCCCAATTACATGTTGTAGGGGGAAAGGTCTTTACTAAGCACATTATACCTCCTTGTTATCATCGGTATTTCCTGACTTATGAGATTTCGTCGTAGCACAGCGAAATCATCAACCAATACTTAAGCATAGTAAACGGTTGAATTGTTGCCAAATTTAATCAAGAAGACAGTGATTGATTTACACTGTAAATCGATGACCAACGAATATTTAACGATCAAAAAAAACGCCACTCGCGTGACGTTATTAACTCCTTAATATCCAAGCAATCACTGAAATTTACAGTGTAAATCAATCTGCATGTTGAAATTCAGGAATAGCAGAACGGCCTCGATAGTTCAAAAAAGCGAGAAATCGTTGGCTATCACTCGTAATCACCAATTCTTCAGGCATCTCAATACGTGCTAACAACTGAGCCACCGAAGAAAAATTGCCAACATCACTGGCAAAATGCGCATCAGATCCAGTTGTGATGCGAGCACCAACCGATTTAGCAATAGCTGCAATTTCTTGGCAACGCGGCGCACTTCCCACTCGTGAACCCGATAACGATGAATTATTAATTTCAATAACAACATTCGCTTTAGCCGCGGCACTAATCACGCGTTTAAAATCAAAATCAAAATTGGGGTTACCTAAATGACCCAACGCATCCACTTTGCCAGAATGGATCACATTCAATAACGTTTCGGTATGAATCGCCTTTGATGATGGTTGAAAAACAGGTTCATGAAAGCTAGCTAAAACCCAATCTAAACTCTCCAACGCTTGAGGCGGTAAATCAATCTCACCTTCGTGATTTAGAATATTTGCCTCAACGCCTCGGACAATACCCACACCGTGCAAGAAACGCGGCAAGATCCGTTGATTAGCAAAATACCAAAAATGCGGCGCACCGGGCATGGACGAGGCATGATCGGTGACGCAAAGAAGTTCTAGTCCTTTCTCGCTCGCAGCCTGCGCATTTTCTAACAAGGTACTATAAGCATGCCCACTGGCTAAAGTATGAGTATGGGTATCAACAACAAATTTCATGACGAGCTCCTTGCAGATCAAAAATTAATACGGAAGATTATTCGCGACGAACTGACGTAACAGTTGTTCCGCTTGTTTACGGCTGTTGAGGTTATAATGCTCCACAATATAAGACCATGACTTGCGCTGCATCACTTTGGCAAGCACTAGCTCGAGGTTATCAACATCAAAACAGTACAGCTTTGGAACCACTGCTTCAAACCATTGCACCAACGCAGGAAGTACGATTTCGAACCCTAGGCCACCACGACAATATAAATCAAGCTGCTGATACATTAACGACGACGGCAAATTATTCACCGGCTCGCGGGATTGCAATGCATTAAGGTAAAGCGGTAATAGCTGCATTGGCGACATATCGTCGTAGCCATCAGCAGCATGGGTATAGATACTTGCAGAAAATAATAACTTAGCGATATTGAACCATGCCGCACTCGCCGCCGAAAGCGGCATAAGAGACAGTAACGATGGATAGCCACTAGTAGCATCTTTCGTCAGTCCAAGCCGTACAGGTTGATAGCCGTTCGCTTGCCAGAATGACAATAACTCAGGCACATAACCATAACTGGTTCCAAGAAAATCAAGGCGCGGAGCCGCCCAGACTTGAACCTCTTGCAATAACCGACTGCCAATACCGCGCTGCTGAAAATCAGGCACTATCGCTATACGTAAAATTCGGCCCGAGTGCTGAGTCGCTGCCTCGCTAATACCAAGATGGGTT
This sequence comes from Photobacterium nomapromontoriensis, assembly GCF_050336815.1. Lineage (NCBI taxonomy): Bacteria > Pseudomonadati > Pseudomonadota > Gammaproteobacteria > Vibrionales > Vibrionaceae > Photobacterium > Photobacterium nomapromontoriensis. Next base: position 45,812 of record NZ_JAKJSL010000031.1, on the reverse strand, counting down.
GCAAGCGACTGTGCCATTAAATGGCCTTGTATCCGTCGCTTGCCGATTTGGATCTGACTCACCAACTCGGCATCCAGTTGCCCCTCTTCCATCACTAAGCAGCAACCCACTACCGACTGATCGGACAATGCAGCAAACACATGCAAGTTGGGATCATCCAACAGACTGACCAAATCTGATGGCGACGTCTGATAATGAGCGTTCACCAGCAGCCCGAACAGCTGAGATAGCAACGTATCATTAGTTTCCAGTAACTGTGGTTTAAGCTGAATATAACTAAGCTGTTCAGCAACCAATGGCTGATCAGTAAACTCGGCCATCTCAGCATCAAGCATTAACGCCTTAAACACCCATTCCTCAAGCGGGTCTGACACCGCCCAGCGAATAGGCTGATGCATCACCACTGCCCGCCATTGAGGTGTAACCACATCCAACAACTGACGAAATTTAACCGCAAAACCGCGCCCGGTACCTTCGTAACCGTGCACAGTACTGGCAAACGCAATACGGCTATAACGTGACAACATTGCAGATAATAATGGAGCAGGGATAGCAGCCGCTTCATCAACCAGCAAACAGTCTGCCGCGATATTGTCACTAACCAACAGATCCGGAGCGACAAATGTAATCTGGCCTAAGCCAACCGCAAGCCGTTTTTGCCCATCAAAGGCAATTGAAAACTGCTCGGCCACATGGCGAAATAACGTTTCAGCAGCCGCAAAAGAAGGAGCGGTTACCACTATATTGATCTTGCGCTCCGCCAGTAAACTCGCAGCAGCCAGCCCCAAAGCAGAGGATTTGCCTCGACCTCGATCCGCCGTGAGTACCAAAGGACGTTTCCGATGTCCCGTTACAACACGTCGCACAGCACTAATGGCATCTGCCTGGCATGCCGTCAGTGCGCCATAACACTCAGAATCGGCACCATTGAGATCATCGCATTGAACAGAATTAGGCGCGACAGGAACAGATGACAATGACGTTATTAAACAGGTAGCGAGCGATGGCAAAGGGGAGTTTTGCTCGATCACAACAACCTCTGGGGCACGGAATAACCGACCAATTCGACGATTAAAAGCAGAGCATGGATCATGGCGAAAATCGGCAGGGAGTAGCAACAATAATATTCCGCCACCAACAATCGTCCCTGACAACGCCCCAAATGCCTCGGGGTGAAAACCATCATGCGCATTGAAAATCAAACAGTCGCATTCACGACCAAGCCATTGCTTCGCTTTTTTAAAACTGACAACGGGCAAATCAATGAAATCTTTACCGCCACATACTAAGGCGCGAGGGTAGGTTTGACAAAAAGCATGAGCAATGGTTTTCCCCCACTCTTCGCTGCCTTGAGCAACAACCAAATAACGGCAGTGTCGCTGTTTGGCTATCGAAGAGAGATTCACACAAAAATCATTCAGCGCATTCATGGTTTTACTCGATAATACTAGACCATCAAATAATACCAATTTGCCAAGCCAGTAGGCGAAAAAAAACCACGCTAGAAAGCGTGGTTGAAAGGTTATTTCAGATAATCAGCTAAATATGCCAAGATATCTTCAGTCTGACGCTCCGATAGCTTCTTCAATTTAAGCTGCAGCTTATCGCCATCTCGAACATAACTGATCTTGCCTTGCACCAACTCTTGCGGTTTAGGCTTCTCAACCTCAACTTTAGGGTGGAATGTTTCCCCTAAATGTTCAAGTTGATTGGTCACTTCACGAGTAATGCGGGTGATACCCGACGCATTAATGCTCTTCCACATCGCCTGCGAGCCATTTGTTAATTCACTGACAAACTGACTTTGCTGCTGAGGGTCCAATCCAAAATACAACCGATGAAGCTTAACAATTGTCGGCCGCCCGAGCTCACCCACGCTTGGATAAGCCATCAGCAACTCCATTGGCAATGCTGCGGCTTTTAGCGCACCACTCACCAACGCTTCACTGCATTGACAGTATTTCGCCAATTCTTTTTGATCAGATACTTTGCCTGAATCAAGCAGCGCCTGCATCTCTTTGCCACGCTCAAACAATGACAATGGCTTGTGAGCATTTGCCACATCAGAAAGGAACTTAGCGTGTTCGCTATTGATCCCTTTACCGACATAAATCAAGAAATCCTTATCAGCCAGAATACAGGACATTCGACGGCGACTACCGTCAAGTACTTCAATACGTCCATCCTCGAGCCAGCGACCAACTGCGGGATATTGCTGGCCACGGTCCTTAAGGGTCGTCAGGATATCAGCTAGCGCATGCTCGTTAAGAAACGCTTGTTCACGGGCATTTTCGGCAAAAACACGGGTCTTATCGGCAACGTCAGACGCATTGATTTTGACTAATTCAAAAGCAACCGTTTCCTCACCGGCGACCGCCAGCTCAATAACAGCAGCCTTATCTCGTGCAGCTGTTTGCGCTTCTGTTGGTGTTGTAGCGCGGCGTTTATCCGCCTTGCCAAACAGACGCGCATTAAGATCTTTGGTTTTGATTGCCATCTGTCAGTTTACTCCCGGTTTAAATTAGCCCAGTGGCTGTGCATCACGCGCTCAAGCTCAAGGCCAACACGTTGAATTGCATCCTGGGCAGTAGATAGGGTTTTCTTGCCCCCTTCAAACTCTGCTGCAGTCAGATCAAACACCGTACTATAGGTGTCCGCACAGGTTTCAAATGCACGGCTACGAGGCACAGTGGCCATCATGACCTGATCACGCAGCAGGTAATTCATCTCTGTTAATACAGATACCTGCTTCTTATTATCATCCTCGAACATCGTTGGCATAAGGCGAATAAACTCTAACCCATGCCATTCTTCTGGGAACATCTCATACACAGTAGGTAAGTGTTGGAAAAAGTTCACGGTAGATGCCCAATCCAGACGCTTAGCCGCACAAGGAATGAGCAGCGCATTCGATGCATACATCGCATTCCACACTAGCGGGTCAATGTGCGGGCCAGTATCAATCATAATAATATCGAATTCATCAGCAATCTTGTCAATCATTCGCTCTTTAAGTAAACGAACGATATTAAGATCTTGATTTTCAGCTAGATCTTGCCACGCATCGGCGTTAAACATGGCATCTTCAGGAAAGGCTGCTATGGTCTTCAAATTGGGGTATTGGGTCGGCATGACCACATTACCCATCAAGAACTCTTTATCAATTTCCTGACCTTCTGGGACATTTCCCAGCATCACATCAACCGCTGAGTAGATAGTATCCTGTACCCCGACACTGATTTGCGGATTAAGGAATAATCGTAAAGAACCTTGCGGATCAAGGTCAATCAAGCAGATACGATAACGTTTGTCTAAATCAAGCGCCAAGCAAGCAGCAAGATGAACAGCCGTCATCGACTTGCCTGTCCCGCCCTTTTGGTTTTGCACGTTAACAATCCAAGGCTTACGCCCGGCACCTTCACGCTCAAAAAAAGCCGGCTTTTTAGCTGCAGCCATCAACTTATGCGCTTCTTCAAGCGTAATAGAATAATGGTTTGCATTGTTTTTTGTAAACTGATGCCCCGTCGCTTCCATTTTGGAAATCGCATCATCCAGTTTACGGCGGGTCAACCCTGACCGTGTTTCCATCAACGCTTTCGACATTGGTGGAAAAAGTTCTTCCCTACGCTCTTCAAGCACAATTTCAATTCGATCGGCCTGAACTTGCTTGGTTTGCTCTGCGATATTGAGCAAATTCTCTATCGTCTGTTCCCTATTCATTGTCTTTATTCGCCATTAAAGATTTTCATCAATTGTACAGCAAAAAAACACATAAACAATAAAAAGCTGAACATACTTCTGTGATATTTATCTCAGCAGAAAGGGAAATATTTAGCAAAAATCTACCATTCGCACTGTGTATTTACGTTAATCCTGAGCGTAATTACACACGAACACATGACAGAATAAAAGTGTTACAGCGTCACAATTTTACAATGTAAATCAGAGATCCCATCGATATTGCCGGAAGCGTATCTTTTATCCACTAAATTACGGAAGGTGTATTATCAATTGAAAAACACACCAACGCCCACGCAGACTCCGGATCCAATACTTTTCAGGCTGATCATTAACAAAATCCCATTTTAAACTGCGAATACGTTGAATTTCAGCCTGTTTGTTGAATTTATCAAAATATAACCACTTTAAATCAGCCTGAAATAGGACAATAGAAAAAAATATCGATAATCAACTCTGCAATCTCTTGATCATCGTTCCATTAGATTGCGTAAGATCTGAAACAATGATCAAGGCGATTTTGACTGTAAATTTAATCAATATCACAGAGTCATCACCAATATATTGATCGGAAAAATGATCAAGATGACGATCACAAAAAATCAGCGATTATCACGAAAACCGGAAGCATGAGTATTCGCACCTAAATTACGGAGAATGCTGATTGAATAAGGCTTTGTGGCGGATAGTAAGCCGTATTACCGCGAAAATAAGCTAGCGGACAGGGCCTAATAACAAAAATTGAAATACACAATGAGAACCTTGATCATTGATCCAAGCCGGACACATGATAAACTCCCATTACAATACGGTGAGTGTCATTCTGAAATAGAACAAAAAGTCAGCAACATAGAGGCATCAACGACCAGCAAAACACAAAATAACCATCGAACGACAACTTCATGATCATTGTTCCACTAAAAAATATTGCAAGAATGAGGGAGAAGTGGCTAATTTTATACGATTCTCCCGGGACAACCCGAGTGGCTGTGTATAACATTGTGAGTAACCTGTATGACTACCATGATCATCGTTTCATTAGCACAATGATCATCTTTTCAGTCGAGTGATGATCATCGTTCCTTGCCTCTAATGATCATTGTTTCGCGATAACAATGATCATCGTTCCTTGGATCCGTTGATCATGCTTCCCTTTGTGCTAAATTTAAAATCCAATAAATAGAATAAGTTACGTGATTTTTTCAAACCAGATCATTAGATCATATAATCAGTAAGATCAGAATAATCAAAAAGATCAGTTATAAAGAAACATCATAAAAAGAGCTTTCTTTCTGGATCTTTTTCTATTAATCTTTCACGGAAAAATGACACATCTACGGCTAATGACAAATGAATTCAGCGACAACACCCAATAATAAACATACTGAAAAAATATTGATCTCAGCTCCACGATCCCACAAAGATGGTCATCTTTTTGCTATTCCCAATAGCCTTATTGACTGGTTGCCCCAGTATCAACACTTTAAGGGAGTAACAAAAAGTATCATCGAATTACTGAATCTCATTTCATTGCGTGGCTTATCGAGCCAAGATGGGATTGTGTCAACAACCGAATTAGTCGAAGCAACCGAAGGACAGCTCACCCGTGCAGCTATTCAGCAACGGCTGCGAGCGGCAGTTAGCGTAGGTTTGTTCAAACAACAGCCGGTCCGGTTTGAAGAAGGTCTGGCAGGCAAAACCATGCTGCATCACTTTATCAATCCGGCGTTATTAATTTCTCAATTAGGTACTGGCAGCTTAAATTCAGAGCAAAGTAAAGCCCAAGAAAAACAAAAACGCTCAAAGGCATTGGCACAAAATCATGTGAATCGTCAGCTACTCAGTGAGCACGGTTTGGGGACTCCCCCTATGATGCCTGATGAAGCCGATCAAATTGTGGTGTCTCCTACAAGTTGGGCTGGGATCATCGACCAAGCTTTGGCTCCACCCCGAACAAAAAAAAGCTACCAAAAATCAATGGTCGCGATCAGTGGTACCAAAGCGATCATTGAAACACGATCATCAAAGTCGATCATGACCGTGGATGATCTGATGACCCTGTTTGCATTGTTTACATTGACAGTGCAGTACCATGATCACCATATTGCAGATTATGAGATCCAAACTCGGAGCATGACGAATAAAACGCCAGTGTATATTACCGATATACTGGCCTTGCGTGGCAAGAAAGACAGCGGGCCTGCCCGTGATTCTATTCGCGAAAGTATTGATCGTATTGAATTTACTGACTTTCAATTGCATGAACTGACGGGTCGCTGGATGAGCGACAATATGCCGGAAGGATTCAAGAGTGATCGCTTCCGTTTTCTTGCCAGAACGATCACCGCCTCGGAAGAAGCACCACAGGAGCGTGAGGATGGCGAGATCCGGATCAAACCTAATTTGTATATTTTGGTCTGGGAGCCGTCATTTTTTGATGAGCTTTTGACCCGGGATTATTTTTTCTTGTTCCCACCAGAAATCCTGCGCCAGCATACTTTGGTGTTTCAGTTATACACTTTCTTCCGTAGCCGTATGTCACGCCGGATCAATGACTCGATGCTATTGAGTGAGTTGAATCAGAAACTGGCGAGAAACATCGAATGGCGCCGTTTTTCGTCCGATTTGATCCGAGAGCTACGAAAATTGGCGGATGGAAAAATCGCTAATGATGTCATTGCCGTCAATCTTTGGGGGTATCATTTGACGATCACTCCCCATGAGCAAAATAAACGTTATTGCGATTATCAAATTGATATTCGTTGTGATGCTGATGAGGTGATCCGCTTTTCACGTGCGAAAACCACTAACGAAGGCAAGCGTTCGATGGCGCCAACCATGCCAAACCCATTACGGAATGAGATCTTGCCTCGACGTGAACTTGAGCAACTTTCCGAAATTATTGATGGTGAGTTTGAACCTATTCAGCGTAAAGAGGGCCGGACTAAAGGTCGCCTCGGTCGTCGGGTGAAATTGCGTAAGCATCTGGTTGAGATAAATGCAGACGAATTAACGATTACATTATCAAAATATACCTCACCAGAGGCTCTACAGCGCAGCATAACGGCGTTATCGGCTATGACAGGTCATTCGGCGGCATCAATTAGCGAAGAATGCCATGGACTGTTAGAGAAGCTTGATTGGCTACGCGTAAGTGGCGAACCATTGCCTTATGAAACGCTGAGTAGAACGATTGAGCTGTATAACGCTCAGCAAAATGAGCGTCATCTGTCGATTGAAAAACTGATTTCAGGGCTTGCGGTACGTCGCAAGGTCTGCAAACTCGTGTTTGAAGGGCATATCAATGAGCAGGTGCTGACGGCACTGGATGATGTTGCTCGCGGAGTCTGATCCGACAGTCATTCGCACTATTTGATAATCCGGTTACGGCAATGGGCTGTGACCGGATTTTTTTTACCAATATCTGCTCGCTGAAAAGCGCCTCTTGAGGTAGCTTGGCAATAGAGTGTCTCGTTGTCTTGTTGAGGGTTTGTCATGAAATGGCTGGAGCCATGGCGTCACTGGATCGGTGTCATAGTACTGTCTGTTATGGGGATCTCGCCTATTATCGCTGAGGCCGAAAGCCTACAAGATGGATCTCGCCCAAAAATCGGGGTTGTATTGAGTGGTGGCGGGGCGAAAGGTGCGGCCCATATCGGTGTGCTATCGGTATTGGAAGAGTACCGGATCCCGGTCGATGTGGTAACAGGTACCAGCATGGGCGCGTATGTCGGCGGGATGTACGCGATGGGGTTGTCTGCACAAGAAGTGCGGCAGCGAACCATGGCGGCCGATTGGCAGCATGGCTATAGCGACAGGGTCGGGCGTAATGATCTGGAGCTACGGCGTAAAAAGCAAAACGATAATTATCAAATATATACGGATATTGGTATCGATCTTGAGGGAAATTACCAGTCAAAGCCCGGTGCATTTCAAGGTCAGGGGATGGCGATATTATTAGGGCAACTGACTGACAATTTGCCAGCTCTTGATAGTTTCAACAACCTTGCCATCCCTTACCGTGCGGTAGCAACTGATATTACACAGGTGAAACCTGTGGTGCTTGAAAAAGGGCACTTGGCAACGGCAATGCAGGCATCAATGACAGTACCCGGCGCCCTGCAGCCAGTAAGGATAGATAATAAGATTTTAGTTGATGGTGGTGTCGTCAATAATATGCCAGTGGATGCAGCACAGGCACTGGGCGCCGATGTGATTGTGGCGGTGGATCTGCGTGATGCGCTGTATGGTGAAGTGGATCTTAATAGCGCATTCAATATTGTTGGTCAGTTAACGACCTTCATGACGAACAGCAGTGCTGATCAGCAAAAGGCGTTAATGGATGAGCATGATGTGTACCTTCAGCCCGATGTCTCGTTCATGCTGGCCCCGGATTTTGAAAAAATGGACCAGGCCTATGCAGCCGGACGGCAAGTTGCGCTGGCGGCATTACCTCAACTGATGCGCTATCAGCTCACTCCTGAGCAGTACGCGCAGTACTTGAAACATAAATTGGATCGCCGTAGCCAATTGCTGGCCAGCAGTGCCTATTATATCGATCGGATCGAGATCAACAACACGACCCGAAGCTCGGATCAGGCATTACTTGCGGTGCTGGATCTTGATGTGGATCGGGTGATAACCAATCAAGAGTTTGATGAAGCCGTTAAACGACTTAATCGGCAGGATATTTTTGAGCGGATCACGTATCAGATCGAGCAACATCAGGACGAAAATGTACTGGTAATGGATATCCGAGAGAAATCATGGGGGCCGGGTTACCTCAATCTTAAGTTCTCTTTCGAAGACGATCTAGCCAACCGATCTGATTTTGCTTTTGGCACCCAGTATATCTATACAGATTTAACCGATATGGGCGGTGAGTGGCAGTTTGAATGGTTGTTGGGTAGCTGGAAAAATGTCAATTCCAGTGTCTATTTCCCGCTCGATTACCAGAAGAAAATGTTCACCTCAGCCGGTATCGGCTGGAGCCGAGAGGTTAGGGGGTTTACGCTGTCGCCGGAGCAGGCTGACTTAATTGATCGCCAGCCGGGAGCAACGGTCGAGACGGAATATAGCAATTACAATGCTTATGCTGAAATAGGCTGGAACCTTAAGCCATGGAGTGCGCTATCAATTGGTTATCGCGGTGCCAGCGGTGATGTGAAAGAAGTGGGGATTGATAACCACCAAGAATATGTCATTTATGGCCCGTATGCATCGTTTGTCTTTGATGATCTTGATAGTTTTTATTTTCCTCGCCATGGCGTCTTATTTGAAACCGAGGTCGGGATAGGGAGCAGTCGTAGCTCGGTGAATGGGGCGGATAATGTGTCAGGTGAAAATGCATTTTTTGATATAAAGACCATCTTGCCATTCAGTTATGATCGCCATAGTTTGGTGACAATCATGAAATTTAGCGGCTATGATTCCGATGATTTGCTGCCTGTTTATGTGCAGGATCTGGGGGGCTTGTTTAACATGTCCGGTTATCACCGCTATGAATTGAATGGCCGTTATCGGGCTTTTGGGGCGTTAATTTATAGCTATCGTCTGCTGGATAATGATTTTGGTGCTTTATCAATCCCGGTTTATCTGGGGGGCTCCTTAGAGCAGGGTGGGGTGTGGGATAACCAGCAAGATATCGCCCTTGAGAATAGCCTGTCAGCAGGGAGTGTATTTATTGGTCTAGATACGCCTGTTGGGCCTGTTTACCTTGCCTATGGTTATGCGGAAAACGGTCAGAATTCAGTCTATTTTTCGATAGGCAGTGCGTTTAACTAATACGTCATGGTGCACAACATTTAGCTTGTGTAATGTAGAGTCGAAGTCCAGATGCCACCGATTTTAGATACGGTGAATAAAATGGAACCCGTTAGACAAAATGGATTAAAAGGACAGTATTTCTGACCGTATCCTGACAATGTGACGGGGTGTTGGTGAAGAATAGCATTGGATATGACCTTTGTCCCCTTCGATGAGTGAGGCTGTTTACCGTCATGGACGCCGGACGTTGTCTTGTTATTCTCTCGAAATGCGATATCTGAGTTTTTTGCGAGCCATTCATTGGCTCGCTTTTTTTTGTCTGTGATTTCGTGACCCGCTCATTATATCAGCCATGAAAGCACACCCGTTGATCAGATTGGTATATCACCAAACTAATGCTCTTAATGAATACGGTGCAGGCGTGAGCCGTCGTTTGATGAATATGGCAATAGTGTGTTTGATGTCTGATAAATACTATGCTCTTTTATTAATATGCCATTATGTGAAATTAAATCCGTTTTTTTTAATTAAATGAAGTGATTATATTTGCAGTAATAATTAAATAAGGGATTTTCACATGCTCTATTTGGAATTTTTATTCCTGCTTTTGATGCTCTACGTTGGTTCTCGGTACGGTGGTATCGGCCTCGGGGTTGTTTCTGGCATCGGCCTTGTCATTGAAGTTTTCATCTTCAAAATGCCCCCCTCATCGCCGCCTGTTACCGTCATGCTTATCATTCTGGCGGTCGTGACGTGTGCTTCTATTCTAGAAGCTGCTGGTGGGCTGAAATACATGCTGCAGGTCGCAGAACGCTTACTACGGAAAAATCCTAAACGCGTTACTTTGATTGCTCCTTTTGTGACGTACGCGATGACATTTCTGTTAGGGACGGGGCATGCGGTTTACTCCATCATGCCTATCATTGGTGATGTAGCCCTGAAGAATGGTATTCGTCCAGAGCGTCCTATGGCCGCATCGTCTATCGCCTCTCAAATTGCGATTACAGCATCCCCGCTGTCTGCTGCGGTGGTTTACTACTTAGCACAATTATCGAATATTCAAACGGATATTACGTTGATCTCGATATTGATGGTGACGGTACCATCAACCTTGTTTGGTACCCTGTTAATGTCGCTTTATAGCTTAAGGCGCGGCAAAGAGTTAGATGATGATCCAGATTATCAAGCTCGTCTGAAAGATCCTGAATGGCGCGAACGCATTTTGAGTACCACGGCAACGTCATTGAACGAAAAACTGCCGAACTCTGCCCGTAATGCAGTACTGATTTTCCTCGCCTCAATTTTGATGATTGTCGTGATCGCCATGGTGCCGGAGATCCGCATTATTGAAGAGGGGACAAAACCGATCAGCATGTCGGTTATTATTCAGATGATGATGCTGTGTTTTGGTGGGGTGATCCTGTTGGCCACCAAAACCGTACCGCGAGAAGTGCCAAACGGCGTCGTATTTAAATCCGGTATGGTGGCGGCGATTGCAATTTTTGGTATCGCGTGGATGTCCGATACGTATTTCCAATATGCGATGCCGCAATTTAAAGCCGGTATTGTGGAAATGGTTGCTAACTATCCGTGGACATTCGCTCTGGCATTATTCATTGTGTCAGTGGTCGTGAACTCACAGGCGGCCACGGCTGTCATGATGTTGCCGGTCGGCCTTGAGCTTGGCCTCGAGCCCGCACTACTGATTGGTATTATGCCTGCCGTTTACGGTTATTTCTTTATTCCGAATTACCCGTCAGATATTGCGACGGTAAACTTTGATACCTCGGGAACAACCCAAATTGGTAAGTGGTACTTTAACCATTCGTTTATGTCTGTTGGTTTGATCTGTGTGGTTGGTGCATGCTCACTCGGCTATGTGCTGGGGCAGTGGATCATTGGCTGATAGGGGAGTTAATTACCTCAATCAACACAGCTAACAAACATTGAAGAACCCCAGCTCTGCTGGGGTTTTTTATATGGCATGATAAAGTATAGAGGTAGCGATTATTAAACAAAACCTGCTGAAAACAGGAACGATGATCAAGGTGAATCTGAACTCGTCTTTATGATCATCGCTTCGTGATCATTGTTCCGTGATCCTTGTTCGGATGAGACAAAAAGAGGAAAAAAGATCCCGCATATATTCTCTTTATCATCGGGCCATTGAGGTAACGGTGGTGCATTGAGCGGAGATAAAAAACAGGCGCTGAATCAGCGCCTGTTTGTGTTTTCGCTATTGTTTTGATTACTCTGGGGACTGCGTTATTGCTGTCGCATCTGGAATGCCATTAGCTCCTCGCGGGTTGGTGCACCGTCAGATCCTTGTCGGCTGACAACAATGGCGGCTACCATATTACCTAAGCGGGTTGCTTGCGGCAGGGGAAGTCCGGCTGAGAGGCCTGCAATGACTCCCGCACAGTGGCTATCTCCAGCGGCAATGGTGTCCGCCACCTCGACCTTGAAAGCAGGAATATGCACTGGTGCTTTACCTGGTTCACAGACCGTGGCCCCATCTTTATCGAATCGGCAGATCAGGCTGAGTTGATAGCTGTTGGCAAAGGCACAGGCATCTTCAATTTGCATGGTTGCTTGATGCGTCCCTTGTGGATTGAGCATCTTTAACTCATCCCGGTTGAGCGTCAGGATCGGCTTTTTGAGCAACAGTTGCTCAATAAATGTCGGATCAATATCAGTCAAGCGTGGACCAAAATCCACATACAGGGTTTTATCCGAACTTAACGCTAACAGCCACTGCCGCAGTGGTTCGCTCTGCGGGCTGACCAGCTCATAGCCAGAGACGTAGACAATCGCATTGTCAGGCATTGGGATCTGCGCCAGCAGGGTGTTGCTCCAGTGCTGCTCACAGCCATCAATCGTGATAAAGCTGCGCTCCTTACTGGCTTCAACCACCGCGATGCACCAGCCATTATCATGGCTGGGATGACGCAAAAGCACAGGCAGGTTTTCGCGTTTCATCGCGACTTCAACGGCTTGTCCCCAACTGCCGTTGCCGACCGGAATCGCATTGATGGGCGGAATCCTCATTCGGCTCATTGCTCGGGCAACGTTGAACGCACAGCCACCGATGTGACGGCCAAGCTCCTCAGCTACGACATCGCTGCCGCTTTGCGGCAGTTGATCAAGCCCGAGCATCAGGTCACCAAAGGCAGCACCGATCACGATGACAGGGCGCTGCGCAGAAAGGGATTGGAAGTCAATCATAATACCCCCTGAAAATTATGCGGTGATCTTTTTGAACAGACGGTAGGCCACCAGACTGACAAAGAAGGAAACAAACAACCCAAGGCTGGAGCTGGCAAAAATGCCCACCGCAAAAGGACCATCAATAAAGCCGGTATTGGTCACCATTAATCCCGAGAGTGCGCCGAGGATCCAGCAACTCAATGTTGGCTTATTGATACCCGTTTCGCCGTATAATTCTTGTACGGTATAGCCATTGTGGCGGTGATGAGTGAAGAAATCGGTGAAGAAAATGGCTGCCCAGGCCGCAAGAAATACGCCACAGAAGACTAAAAATGAAATAAATGGACCCAGAAAATTGCCTGAAACAAACAGCACATACAGGGCAACACCCAGTACCAGTACCCCATCAAGGGCGACGGCGGTACGCTGTTTGAGCTGGATCCCCATGCTCAGCAGGTTAAGGCTGGCAGAATATAGGCTCAGTACCGCAATCGTCACAATACCGGCAACCGCTGCGGCAAGATAAGGTACGGCCATCCATGAAGGAAGCAGGCGACCAATGGCAGAGATAGGATTGGCATGCGAAGCCAGATCGGGGATCTGAGCGGTTAACAGAATTCCCGTCAGCATTAACAGTACCAATGGGATCGCGGCACCTCCCACAACAGCACTGAAGATCCCGGTATTGCTGGACGACGCACTTTGATCACGGCTGTAGTCTGCGCCAGCGATGGCCCAGCTGATCCCGGTGCCAGCGGCAATGATCGAGACGGCAGGTAAGAAGCCTGAGATCCAGCTCCCTGACGGCAGCGCTAAAATTGTGGTCCAGTCAGCCGTTGTCATTAGGTAGATCACCACAAATAAGGTCATTGCCCCGAATGTGCGGGTGATCCATTTTTGCATCATCAATACGGTATTTTGGCCCAACACGCTGACCAGGACTGTCAGGCCACCAAATAGTATCAGCGATACGGCAGTGATAAAATGGGACTCTTCAATGCCCAGTGCGGCAAATAGCGCCACCAGCGTCAACGTACCGGTGATGATGTTGACGGCTTCCCATCCCATCAGGTTCACCCAGCAGAAGGCGGTTGGGGCGATATTCCCTTTTTTGCCGAAGCTTGAGCGGGATAGGGTTAGCGTTGTGGTTCGGCCAACTTTACCCGCGATACTGGAAATACCGACCAGAGTAAAGGATGCGACGCCGACCAGTGCGGCGAGTACGGACTGAAAAAAAGATAAACCAAAAGAGACGATGATGGCACCGTATACCACCCCGAGAATACCAATGTTCGCCGCGCACCAGACGAAAAATAGTTCGGCGGGCTTTTTTGTCTGCTGATTAACGGGGACTAAGCCAATGCCGAGATCTTCCATGCTCGGTTCGGTGTGAACCGGTTGCGCGGTGTTACTGGGGGCATTGCCTGAAATGATGTCTTTGCTATTCATGTCGCTGTCCTTATTTATTGATAGCGGCTAGGCGGTAAGACGCCAGCGCGTGGGCATAGGGGGTGAAATCAATCTGGTTGGCATTGTTAATCAGCGTGATGTGCTGATCGGTGAAGGCATCAATACCGTGCAAGGCGCCACAGATCGCCGTTGCCATCGCGCCAATCGTGTCGGTATCCCCACCGAGGTTGGCGGCTAATTCGGCGCATTTCATCGGTTGGGTCTTGGCTAATTCGACCAAGGCTATTGCGGTGGGGATCGATTCGATGATGTCCATGCCTGAGCCAATCATGTCGTAGAGATCAGACAAAGCCTGCTTATCGTTATGTTGGCTTTCGGCAACATAAAGGGCATATCGGATCCGGCTGCCAAGTAGTGGACTGAAGGTGGACTCGTATTGGCGTTGGATGTCATTAGCAAGAGGGACAATTTCCATCTTGATTTGCTCCCAGTCGCTACCTTCGATAGCCCGGCTGATCGCCCAGGCGATAACGCCGGCTCCAGCTATCGCAATGTCTGACTTGTGGGTGGGCATGCACGCTAAGCGGATCCCATCAATAAATTGTGCTCTGTCGTGGGTTGGAAGTAGGCAGCCTGCTGGGGCCACGCGCATCGCAGAGCCATTGGTAACGCCATTCGCGACAATCTCTTCAACCGGAACCCCTTGGCTGATAGCGTTAAGCGCTGACTTTGATGTTGGGCCTAAGATGTTCTTTTCAAATGCGTTTATCCTGTTGGCCCATGCCATGATGTGCTTGGCGATCAGTAATGGCTGAATGGTACCATCAGCCTCAATGATCGCATCCATCAGCGCGACGCACTGGCAGGTATCATCGGTAAACTCACCAGCCTGAAATTCATTTGCGGCAATATTTTCTTCTGGCCCAGGGAGAAAATCATCGATCCAGCCAAAATATGCGATAACTTTGCTTTTTGGCCACAGCTCTGAAGGCATACCCATTGCATCGCCAATGGCTTGGCCGTACAGGCAGCCGAGTATTTTTTTCTCGATCTCAGTGGATGAGTATGCGTCTGAGTGCAACATGGTTTTTTCTCCAAAAGGCTGAACGTTTTGGATATGGTAAGTCCACTTTAAGTCCAGTTGAAATCCTTTTGCGTGCCAATGTGATTTAGCGCTCACTCTTTGATAATATTATCTGATGATGTATGGAAAAGATGACAGACAGCGGAGCGGGGAATTAGGTGGAGCAGCAACTACTGACCTTAATTAAGGACAAACTGGATTTTGAGTCTTCAACGCCACTGTATGTCCAGTTGCAAAAGACGATTGAGCTGGCAATCTCGAAAAAAATGCTGGTTCACGGCAGTATTTTGCCCTCGGAGCGTAAATTGTCGTTGGCACTTGGGGTGTCACGGGTGACCGTTGTGAAGGCGTTGTCTGAATTGCTTGCCCTTGGGCTGGTAAGGAAAAAACACGGTAAAGGGACGGTGGTTAACCAGCCTGTCCATTATGATCTTGCTGGTGGGGGATTTTCTTCCCAGTTGCAATACAAAGGAGCCGTGTCAAACCGTTGGCTGATCCGAGACTTGGTTCCCTGCTGTGAGGGGGATGCTCAAGCATTGGAAATTGCTCAAGGCGAGACGATGGCAAAAATAAAGCGCGTCAGACTCGTTGATGGCGTGCCCGTTTCGATAGAGAGCATGGTCATTCCTGAAACGTGGTTGCCAAGACCTGATTTGTTGGACGGTTCATTATATGCCTATTGGCATGAACACGGCATAGAGCCCCATATTCAGGAATATTCAATGAGTATTTACACCCCAACGGTAGAGGAAGCCTGTATATTAGAACTCTCTGCCGTGTTGCCATTGATGAAAATTGTACTTAGAAGCCGAGATGTCGAGGGGAACGTACTGGAGTACGGTACCGTGATTTGCCGCAGTGATTATTACAACTTTGAATTTAAGGTTAAAGTCGGCGGTCAGCGATGAATGTTGGTGATTCATGAAGAAGTAAGGCGCAACCGTTTTACGCCTTACTTTTTGTGGTGGGTTATGCGTGAGAGAGTACGTCTGGCGTATTCTTTTAGAGCGTGTTATTGCCGTCCTTTTTATGGGTGCACAGCCAATAATAGCCGCTGGCCACTAGCCAAGAGATGGTTAAGCTCCATAGCCCGTGAGACATGAAATGGGCACCTCGTAACTGTTGACTAATATCAAAGGTCACACCCAGGCTGATTGCCCCAATCAGTCCCAGCCATTTCCATTGTGGCTTTCCTGCCAGCAAGCAAAAATAATAGAGTGCAACCCAGCTGTAGGCGCCACCAGCATGCCCGGCAGGGAAACAGTGCCCGTTAAACGCCCAGCCTTCTGGTCGAATCGCCAGCAGAGGCACATAGGGATTTGAACCGCCAAATGGGATCAGGTTGTAAGGACAATCCATATGGGTGAGGGATTTCAGCCCAGAAATGATCAGCATACTGGTCGCGACGGAGAGGAACAGATACAGCCATTCGCGTCGTTGGCGCCGATGATAAAACGTCAGACCCAGTTTAAAAATAACGATGATAGCCATGAGGATGATCAGGTTCCGTCCTCCGCTATGGATCACGGTGTCGGTTAGCCATGCATGGCGAAGCGTCCATTGATTATTTTCCAGTTGATAGAGCCATTGGGCAATATCAAGATCCCAATGAAAGAACTCGAACATCGCCAACACTGGCATCATGATACAAAGTGGGATGAGTACATGTTGACGATAGAATAATGCAGAGGTGACAGACATACTAAATAACGATAGTAAAGTGGATGGAGTCGTTTTGTATCATAATCTTGCCGTAATAGGCGGGGATGGCGACAAATGGGTACAAAGCTGCACATTGTCGCTGTGAACCTGAGGAAATGTTAAGCAGATTGTCCTGTTCGCGCCTGCTTAAATGATGTTAATTAAGTAAGAAGGGCGTTAGAATAACTTGGAAAATGTATCGTTTTCGGGGCGTTAATCGGTTATACCCTGTGATATGTTTAGCTTAAATACTCAAATTAACGTTAGTTGCGTTTTGCAGTGGTACATGGAATGTTAATGCACAGGGCTTATCAATGAAATTACAACAACTCCGCTATCTCAAAGCGATCGTAAGTCATGAGTTAAATATATCGGCAGCGTCAAAAAGTCTCTATACCACCCAGCCGGGTATTAGCAAGCAAATTGGATTGCTGGAATCTGAATTGGGGGTAAAGATATTTGACCGAAAAGGTAAAAATCTCAACTCCATTACCGATGTCGGTCAACAATTACTCGATGAAAGTTTTAAAATGCTTGAAATTGAGGAAAAAATGTATGCGATTGCCCGCGATTTTCTCAATCCGGAGATTGGCTGCTTAAACATTTATACCACCAACACCATTGCCCGGTTTATTTTGCCTAAAACTGTACGTAATTTTGTTAAGAAATACCCTGAGATAACTTTCCATATTGGCCCTGCTTACCCTGATGAACATGGCACCATTATAAAAAAAGGCCATTCAGATTTTTCCATTGTGGCACAAGAGGTTGAACGTGATACCGATCTGATTGTTCTTCCTGCCTACAAGTGGTCATTGAGCTTAATCCTGCCAGTACACCATCCGCTGAGAAAAGAGAAAGAGATCACCCTCGCGATGATCAGTCAGTATCATTTGATCAGCTACGAAGCCGGTTCAACAGGACGAATGGCACAAGATAAGGCATTTGCAGAGCAAGGTCTTAACCCGACGTATTTTATGACGGCGATGGATGTCGACGTGATCAAGCAGTATGTCAGTATGGAGTTGGGGATCGGGATCATCGCTTCCGTTGCCGCGGCGAACATTTGTGATGGCAAAATAGTCGCCATCCCTCTGAACAAGCTGATCCCTGAATGTGATGCGTGGATTTGCTATAGCCGCAATGTCTTCTTGCAACGGCATATGTACGACTTCATTGAAAGCTTTGCCCCTCACTTAACCCGAGAGGTGATGGAAGTTGTCACCCATTCCACCAACAGTGAAATCAAAAAGCTCTCCGAAGACTTTACGTTACCCCATTATTGAATCAACGATGAAAAAAAGCCCTTAACGAAGAACGTTAAGGGCTTTTTTGATGGGGGAGATATTGCGATTAGCTGGTAGCCAAGTTAATAAAAATTTGCGCGCCAACCAGCAGGAAGTCTTCATCAACAAAGTAAGGGTTTGAGTGCAGGTAGTTGCAAATCCCTTTGTCTTTGCTGCCAGAGCCAAGGAAGAACATGGCACCGCGTTGCTGTGGTGTCGCTTCAATCATTAGGCTAAAGTCTTCGCTGCCTGTCATTGGTGTACAGTTTGCATTCAGAAGTTCTGACGGAATGGTTTCGTTGGCCGCCTGCACTACGCGCTGGTATGCATCAGAATGGTTAATCACTGCCGGGTAGCCGCAATGTGAGATAGAGGTGGTATAGCCACGCAGTTCACTTTGCGCCACAATTGAGGTGAAGCTGTTTTTCAAAATAGCGTCAGTTTCTGCATCCATCGAACGAATGGTACCGCGCGCCTGAACATTGGCAGCGACGGCGTTTGGTACAGTACCACCGTTAAACATGCCGCAGACAAAGACCGCCGGTGAAAACGGGTTGGTTTGTTTGGCAACCACATAATCCATATCTTCAACAATACGCGCACCTTCACGGATTGCATCAAGCCCTTTGTGAGGGGTTGAACCATGTGCAGAGATCCCTTGAATATCAAGCGTCCAAGCACAGCCATAAGAAGACATAATGCCATTGTTGATCAGTACCGTACCGCATTCTTGAGCCCCATCATTATGCAGGGCATATACTTCGTGAACGCCTTCCATACAACCGAGTTCGACCATCTTGTTTGCGCCATCAACGCGCATGTCTTCCTCGGCCATTTGGAAAATGAAGCGTAGGTTATGGCGAAGCTCTTGCTTGTGACTCGCCAGGTAATTAGCTGCCGTTAAGGCAATGGTCATATGCGTATCGTGACCGCAGTTGTGCGCACGACCCGGATTGGTCGATGAATTTTCATCATTGGTGAGATCATCCATTTCCAGTGCATCCATATCGGCACGGAAAGCGATCATGGACAATGATTCATCAACAATCAAATCAGCAATAAAGCCGGTGTAGCCTTCATACGTGGTGACGGTATAACCAAACTCAGTCATCAGCGCGTTACAGTAGGCTGATGTTTCAAATTCTTGGCCAGACAGTTCAGGAATTTTATGCAGGTGGCGACGTGTATTGACGCTGAATGGTTGTAGCGCTAACAAATTCGCGTTTAATTCAAATTTATTTAACATTAGATAATCCCTTTCATTGAGAAACCGATCTGAGCAACAATGGATGCGCCGAAGAAACAGCTGGTTGAAACGACCAAGAATAAAACAACAATTTTCCACGATAGCTTTTTAAGTTCTTCCATTTTTCCGCCGACAGATAAACCAGCGAAAGCAAGAAGAGGTACACAGCAAGAAAGAAAACCAACCTTACCAATTGAATCTAAGAAGAAAGCACGTACTGCTGTATCCGGTAAACAAATTACAATACCAATGATAGTTGCATATGCAAATGTCGGCAGTGGTGATGGAATATAATGTTTAGCAATCAGTGATAAGAATACAACTAATGACATAGCAATAAAGCTATCCCACATACTAAATAATGGCGTGCCTGTTGTTAATGTCTGGGTGAAAATAGCCAGCATTAAAGCAAGGAAGACAAATTTCATTTCATTAATTGAATTAAGCATGAACGTTTTCCTTCTCTTTATTACAAATCTTATACATGAATTCAGCTAGTGGTAAGCCAATAAAAGTGAGAGACAATGCACCTACAACAGAAGAAAGTAGGTTAGATGCAGCCGCAATACTTAATGCTTGAGCGGCCATTTCTGGGCTCAGGGTACTGACTAGCGCACCAGACGCCGCACTTAGCATTGAACCACTACCGACACCACTGCCCGCAGCCAGTGCCAGTGGGTGCAGACCCGTTAGGGTGCCCAGGCTACCCAGTACGCTGAACCACAATGTACCGATCACTGAACCACACAGGTAAATAGCGAGTACGCCGATATATTCAGGGGTACCTGTACCGTATTTGCTCTGAATAACCGCGATAGAAGGCTCACGGCTGATTGATGAACAGGCGCCAATGGTTTCACGACCAAGACCGAACTTCACCGCCAGAGGAATAGCAATAAAGATAGGGAATAAGTTGCCCAGTTCTTGTAATAGCAGTGGAATACCAGCATCGATAATATTATCGATGTTTGGAATGATCATACCCGCATATTGGGTACCTAGAATTAAAAGAGAATATCCGACCATTTTTGATGCGAATGACTCTTCTTTGTCAGTGAAAAATTTACCCCACACTGCAATTTTATCGCGAACAAATAGCAGTGAAATGAACATACCAATCATAACAGCAAATAACATTGGTAGAATGGGAATAGAAACTGAGCCAAATGAAATTACTTGCTTACCAATAACAAACTGTGAAATGAAAATAACAGCCATAACTACAATCGTAGTTTTTATCACCGTCTTTATATCTAAGGCGTTGTTCATAATTGAACCTCTTTGTTTTAATTAATGCGGATTATATAGAGAGGCTCAAAAACAAGTGTGACTTGGCGCACCTTAGAATAGACTCAAAAGTTATAACTTATTTCAAAAATGACAAATAAACACCTCGGTAACAAAGTCACCACCAAGTTGTGTGCGAATGAATGACAATTCAAACAAAAGTAAACTGAATTCGACACAATACATCAAATAATTACTATTTGTTAATATTGCCAACTATAAATTAGAGACAACAGATGACTATGAATGTGACAGCAACCGTGCAAGAACGTCTCTGCCCTCGATAAGCACTCTGCTGCTAATTTTGCGGCGCATTTCAAGTATCTATGATTAGGCGGTTTGGATTGGTGAGGCATTAAAGCAAATTGTGTTATATCCACATCAGGAGAAAGTGTATTCGCTAGTCTGGTGATAGGGATATGATATGAAGCAACTAGGAGCGATGTTCGGCATCGGTGTATCCATCTTGGTCGCTATTGCGGTTGTCTGGCAGTGGGACGATGACATCAACCCAGAGGTAATGGCCTTTATCGCATTAGCCGACCTTCATGTTGAGCAACATAGTGTCGTCTCTTCCCTCGTCGATAATCGCGCGTATTTCTACTTATTAGGGATGGATGCTGAGCCGGGATCCGATCCAGTGGCGGTCGGTCGACAGCGGTATATCAATCAACATCGAGACGCGGGTGAAAGCAGCACTGAAAGCTCCTATCAGTTACCTTTGTTTAAGGTTGAGCCGGATTGCAAATTAACGGATGCGGCGTGTCTGGATCATATTGTTACCCATAAACCCCATATCATGGAAACGATAGATGACTATTCAGTCATGTTATCGAGATACCTGCAGTTTATGGCGTTCGATCGCTATCGGTTAGTCACGCAGCCGAGTATTGATGAACAATGGCCATCCTATTCGTATGTCATTATTGGCAATCGCTTGTTTCTTCATCATGTGCTGTTCCAAACCCCCGCGTTTCCCCTTGAGACCCTGCTGCATAACATTCATCGTATCCGCCATCGACTCGCTAATGCTGACAGCCTGTTAGAAAAAATGGTCTTTCTTGCGATGCTTGATGAAAGCCTGACCGTGTTAGTCTACCTGCAAGAAAACCGTGGCATTCAACGCCCATTCAACATTGCTGAACTCTCAATGGCGGAGCGGAGCTTATCTCGGGCGATGGCTCGGGAATGTGCTGGTATGTTTACGATGAATATGTCATTGGCCAATAGAGCCGATCTGTTTTCACCCTCACCCGATATCCCCCTTTGGTTTGCCCGTATTGTGTATAAACCACACATGACAATTAATGCCAGTTTTCCGTTATATCGCGAGGTAGCAAGGCGCTCAGAGTTAACCGCTGAGGTCTTTGACGCAGAGTTGATAGGGCGTGGGGGAAAGGGGAAAATATGGCATTCTCTTGCGGCAATGCCTGGCTGGGTGCGTAATCCGGTTGGCTCAATATTAAATGGCATCGCTGCGCCGGATTATGATGAATATATCGCCCATTTTTTCGCGTTAGATCAGAAGATAGCAACTATCAATCAGCACTAACGGTACTCATTACCGGCTCCTCATTAGTCCTATCCTTGAGGCGCGCAGATGAGTTTGAGAAATTCAGCTTCGGTGGCGTAGTCTGTGCTATTTGCACGATCGAGAAAGACAATCCCATCGAGGTGATCCAGCTCATGCTGGTAAATCCGGGCAATGAAGCCTTCCATTGTGGTGTTGATTTCCTGATCCGCCAAGGTGTGATAACGCACGGTGATCTGCTGGTGGCGATTTACCTTAGCCCGGATGCCGGGAATACTCAGGCAGCCCTCCCAGTCTTGTTCTAATGCTTCGCTCGCCCAGATGATTTCAGGGTTGAGCATGAGAGTGGGGTGCATTAACGGGGCATTGGGATAACGGGGGTTAGGGCGAGAAGCAACAATAAATGCGCGGATGGATTCACTGACTTGTGGTGCAGCAATACCGACGCCGTTATGCTCTAGCATCTTCTGCTCAAGGGCATGGAAAAACGGTGCTTGAATTTGGTATTGCTGAACGGAGAGAGCAGTGGCGCGTTGGCGAAGGATCGGGTTACCGAGCTGGGCGATATTGAGGGCATCCATGGTGTATATCCTTATGCAGGCCATCCCAACGCTATAAAGAACGATTTCAAATAGACGCTGAGATGGTGGGTGGCGATGCGTTATCGGCTTATTCGCACAGATCCAGTTCATTGTGGATCAGTACGACACATTGGGAAGCAAACAGCATTTTTGGACCGAGGCTGATCTTCACTGCGCCGAGTCGCTTTAAGCTATTCATGCTTTTCTTTGGCATTGGGATATGATCAGTCAGCAAGAAACAGCTGTTAGCGGCAAACTCCTGAGTGCGGATAGATTCGCCTTTCTTATCCATCATGTAGATCTGGTAGTCTTCAGCCAGTTCCACCACGAGTTTTTCAAAACTGATCGTACGAACAGTGATCCCCGCTTCAACAATACGGGTCTGCTCTTTGCCCATACCAACAGAAACATCGAGTGCTCTCACTACTTTTTCCAGCAAGGCTTGCTCATGGAAGCCACCGACATTGGTAATATCGTTAGCGGTAAAGGTGATGGTGCGCGAATAATCTTGAGTGCTTTCCAGCACTAGGTGGACGATGACATCTTCACGGTGCGATTGTGCCACAAAAATCGAGTTCATCAGGGTATGAGCCAAGATTTCCGTGTGGGCATCCTGTCCAACAGATGCTAGTAGTTGTTGACTGTTGGTTGGGGCCGATCTGGCTCGTAAAACGAAGGCGCGCATAGAAGAATGTCCTACTGATTGGAATATTGCACTTAACACTATAGTGGTTAAAGCCTGTGGACGAGGATCGCCACATATTGAGGGGGCGTATTATCCCAGCTTTGCCTAAATATGTAACGGTAAATTATTGATGGGTAACCCGAGGATAGATGTATTTATCATGTCACTTTTGTTGAATGCCAAGTCATGTAGGCCAAAGATTACTTGCCCATTGATCAAATCATTGTCGCGTGATGTACAGGGCTAAAAGCGAATTCTTTCTCGTTAACTCTCTTGCGATCTCTGTAATTCTTTTATTGTTCAGTATGTTACAGGATTGTTTGGCGGTATCACGATCTTCGATTCATTGTAAAGAGCAAATTAACGGTGATGATTGATAATTTTAGTTCTGATGACTGAAATCAAATATAGATGTAACGATTCAAATATTTTTTGCATTACTAAAATTTCATGATAAATTATACCCAGATTTGAGCGAATCAAGTCACACGCATTTCGCTGTTTTCCTTTTTGTAGGGAGGAGAATGGCATTCGATTAAGGCAGCCTTATCGCGCTGAATTAATCGTGCTGGGGGCACCCAGCTATCCTGCTTGGAACACAGGATTATTATGGAACGGGAAACGGCCCTGAGCATCTGCTCAGGGCCGTTTTTTCATGCTCGGAATACATCGTCGGTTAATTTTTGGCCATTTTCGATGGGGTGCTGGTCAGACGCGTAATCATCTTATTAATTGCGATCATCTGCGGCGCATTTTTATTGTAGTAGTTGTACGGGGGTAAATCGTTATTACTGTAGCCCCAAAAATCCCAGCAACCCTTTGGATTAAACGGGGACAAGGCTGATTTTTTAACTTGCGGGAATAGCACGATAGTACTGTTGGTATCAGCAGCCTCTAAATAGCCGGTATCTTTGACATAGGTGGTGCCTATTTCAGAGACGCCTTGTTCGCAACCATGAACCGAGACGTGCACTTTGCATTGTTCAGTCCGGCAATTTTTAGGGATATAGACAAACGCCGTGTCGTTCATGCTAGTCAGTGGGCTGTCGAAGAATGCACGCTGATCAAATTCGATAAGCTCACCGCTTAATTGCTTGGCTGGCGGGTTTTGAGCGCCGTAGATGTGTTCAAGGATACGCTGGGCCTGAGGAATATCGCAGTCATTGATAAACGGCTCGGTGGTTTTCGCACAGGGGGTATCGTTGGGATCGGTCGTGATAAAAGCATGCCCAGCATCTGTTGTTTTGTTGTAGCGAATCTGGTCGTTACTGACCCCTAATTGACGATAAAACTCAGCCGTTGTATCAACCACTCCTGTCACAACTGTTTTATCACTGGCCCCTGAGAAGATATAGATTCGATCATTTTTGAGGTTATTTAGATCATCAATTTTACCTGATTTTGCGGTTTCTAGTGCCAAGTCGGCCAGAAATTCACTGTTGGGGTACAGCATTGATGGGCAGCCGAATAGGCTACCTTTGCAAGGATTCATACAAGTGGTGGTTGCGCTCATTATGGGTGTGAGAAACGGATTGTTGTATGAGTTATTACCAGCACAGTTCCATGGCCCACCAGCGACGATACCCGCCCCAACCAGCTCATCAGAATACGCTACATGGAATTGTGCAGCCATGAAAGCGCCGGAAGATAATCCAGAGATCGAGGTTTCATTAGGTAGAGCATTCAGTGCGGGTAGCGCTGGTGGAGTTGCAAGGGCTGCGGTACTGAGTGAAAAACATATTAGAGCTAGGATTATTCTGATTTTTTGTATCATGATGCCTCCTGGCAATTTAGAAATGATGAACGCATATGGATCCATTACTGTATTATGCAACGTTATTTCTATCTGTCATTTGCTGCCGGATTTATTGCCGGATGAGGGGTTGGTATGTGATGGAGGTATGTAGTTGTGAGGGATCTATCTTGCGGTTTGCAAAGAAGGTGAATGAAGATCAAATAATGAAGAGAGACCAATGGGGTGGCGGTGATTACGATAACCGCCACACGCAAGCAATTAACGGTGAGAAAAGACTCGGGCTGGTGCGGTTTGAGGCCAGTATAAACCTAAGTAGTTCCAGGTAACCCACAGCACCAGTCCTGTGGCAATGACAAGTTCGAAGATCCCCAGTCGTTCCAGCCAAGCCCATTGTGGGTAGTCCACGGTCAGCCATTGAGTGAGTCGCTCTAGCGCGACAGCACTGATCACTGATGGAAATGTGACCGCAGCCAGTGAGGGTTGGAAGCGTTGTTTTAGCAGGTTGAAATAGCACAGGTAGACCAGAATTGTCATGGTGATCCCTACACCCGCCAGTGCGCCCGTTAAGATTGGATCCGGTTGTTCAACATTGAGCAGATAGGCGGTGAGTGCGAGATTCACCGGTGCCGCCATGATCGCCAATGTGGGTCTCGCAGGCCTTGGCAGGCGACCAGCAAAACATAAACGATAGAGAACAACAGGCAGCATAATAAAATAAATGCCGATGCAAATCTCGGTCATGGCCAGTGCAAAGGCATGATGACCTAACTGGGGACCGGCTAACGTGCCGCTGATGGCTCCAACGGGATACAAGAACCAGCTAGGGTAGAGATTGATTAAGCGAAAATGTTTCAGCTGGCAGAAAAAGAAAAACAGCATCATTGAAAGATGCAGCATTAAGGCAGGGTACCATAGTAATTTAGCACTCTGTACATGGATGGATGACAGGTAATCGGCTAATACCAACATGGTCATCGACATAGGGGCCATCAGGCTGCCATACAGTGGATGGCGCAGATCTTGAATAAATTGCTGGCGGTGGACGAGGTATTTCAGTATCACTGGCGCCAATAATCCTGCGCCTATAACGGCACACATTCCTCGTATCCACCCAGTCGCTTCCGGAATAAAAAGAGACCAGGCCAGTCCTGTTCCTGTTGTTGCAAGCGCGAGTGCTGATTGTGCAGTAGGAATACGTAACAGAGCATGGGCGAATGCTGTCATTGCGTCAAAATAGCCTTATAAATAGAAGGGATTGAGGCGGGTATATTACACTAGTTTCTCAATTGAGAGAGGGATCACAGAGTGCAGTAGAAGATCGTCACGATCACACTTTAGCCGAATATTTTACGGATAGGGTTTGCCAAAAGTGAAAATTAGTACCATATTTAACTTGAGACCTGTTGATGAGCTAGTTCATAGGAAGCTTACGGAGGATTGAGCTGTTTTCGGAAGGCTCAGGGGAACAGGGATCAGGTTGATGTGAATCAACCACACTAGGCGGGTAACATGAAACACATTGCCTAGTCACAATTTGGTAAGCAACAACGAATAAAACGATACTTCTTCGCCAATACAGAAGATGTCCGATTTAAATCAGTGACTATATCGGGCACGGCATACTCAACGTAGTGAGTGGCGAAGCTTCAAGTTACATTAGCGACATTTGGTACACTAGTTACATTAGCTACAAAAGCAACACTAGTTCTGAAGATACACTAGTTACATAGCTACACTAGTTACATTATTCGTTAACGCCCGACGTGTGCTGAGTAGGTAGACAAGGGCAACAGAAAGAGATACAACCTAAGCCGTACTGCAATGGTGCGGCTTTTCTGTATGTGCTGATCCGAGGTGGAAATTGCGTTTTTTTTCTGCGTAATTAGTGAGCACTAACTTACGGTGATTGGTATGACATTATTGCTGTCATTATGCATGCCGTAAATTTGAGAAAAACAGATAAAAATAACACTTTACATTGCTTCGAAATGCCGTAGTATTCGTCTCGCTCTGTAGTTAAAAGTTATTAATGAAACATCAAGTAAAAGAAAAACCTCAGAAACTTCTTCGTAATCGGCGTTGTCCTTAGTGTTTCCCTTAGCTTTACGTAACATTAAATAATGCAGTTTCAGTGCATCACAATTTGTGAAAATTATCTAATACATTTATAAAAGGGACACATCATGTCTAAGTCAACTGGTATCGTTAAGTGGTTCAACGAAGAGAAAGGTTTCGGTTTCATCAACCAAGACAACGGCGGTGCTGACGTATTCGTTCACTTCCGTGCTATCGCTTCAGAAGGTTTCAAAACTCTTGCTGAAGGTCAAAAGGTTTCTTTTGACGTTGAAAACGGCCAGAAAGGTCCTCAAGCTGCTAACGTTGTAGCGCTATAATTTATAGCATTTAGTTCGCTTTCATAGAAAGCAAGCTATAGTAAAAGGTCAATTCATTCAATGGGTTGGCCTTTTTCGTTTTTATCTCTCCCCCTGTCATATCTTGTATCCATTCATCGCTTCAATTTCTCTAATCAGTGTGTGATTATGGACGTTAGCGCATCTGTTATGATCACCAGTATGACTAAGCCGTTCATTTGTTGTTCATTGCACCATGCTAATATCGCCAAACGGTATATTTCCATGGCGTCCATTTATGTCTGCGCAGACTCATTTCCCCAAGCTTCACCGATTGATCCACTGGCTACTGGCCTTTGCTATTCTTTTTATGTTGTTAACAGTATTTTTACGATCTTCGTGGATGGATAAATCCAGCATGGCTGCCATCATCCAGTCGGGATTGACCAGTGATAACCTGCTTATCTCACAACAGCAAGCGATTACGATAGCAAAATCGATCCGTAATGAGATGTTCCAATGGCACTTCATTGTCGGTTATGGGGTGGGGTTACTACTTCTTGCTCGCGCTTATTATTCAAAAAAGGTTGGCGTATTCATGCCGACGCAAAGTAGAGAAAACTCGCCGCATGATCGTTTGCAAGGGTTACTCTACATTGCTTTCTATGCTTTTTTAGCGGGCACGGTGTTAACCGGATTGGCGATCCACTTTCTTGGCCATGATTTTTTCGCGTACACGCTGTGTAAAACCTTACATAAGCTTTCATGGTGGGGTGTTGTCGGGTTTATGGCGATACACATTGGTGGCGTTATTGTGGCGAATGGCCGTAATAATAAAGATACCATCACCAAGATGGTGAATGGATAAAACCATCATTGATCTTATTGGAAAAAGTCAAAATACAAGGCCGCCTATGCGGCCTTTATTGCATCAGGCAAGCTGCCTTGCCTTAAATCCTGCTGGCGTCATTCCCGTCACTTTACCGAATGTTCGATTAAAATTGCTGACATCCAAATAACCTAAATGGTGCGCCACCTTTTCTACCGACATCGACGATGTACTCAGTAACGTTCTCGCCAGTTCAATTTTTGACTCGACGAGATACTGTTTGGGTGATAGCCCTGTTGCCGCCATAAAGCGCCGATATAGAGTGCGTTCACTGATGAACGATAAATCGGCCAGTTGCTTAACTGAAAGGGTCGGATCGGTTTCGCACAGGCGCTGAGCTTGTAAGATTAAAGTGTCACCGTGATCGATATTGGGCGAGAAGCGCTCGTAATACGCCTGTAATCGGCCATTCAGATCTAACAGTGAAAAGTCAGCCACTTGTTTGGCCAAATCATACCCCGCTAAACGGGCAATAAGATGAAGAACAAGGTCCTGAAAGGCAAACAGCCCGGCCGCTGTCACAATCTCACCTTGATCGACTACCATGTCCCGTTTTTCAACATGCCGGATAGCCGGAAACTGCTGCGCTAATTTTTCACATAAGCGCCAGTGGGTGGTTACTGTTTTACCATTTAAAAGTCCGGCACGACCGAGCCAGAATACGCCCACACAAGATGCTGCCAGTATCACGCCATCATCAGCATTTTTTTGCAGCCACATCGTCAGTGCTGAGTTTTCAAATGTCGGCAGCGGATCGGCAAAGCAAGGTGGAATAAAAATGATCCGCTGCGTCGCTGTGCTCATACTCTGATGATAGTCACACAGCTCAATATGAAAAAGAGGGGAAGGGGCCATTCTATTCGCGAGCGTAAACAGCTCCTCAATGCCATAAATAGCTGATCGCATAGCACTTTCATAATTGAGTATGGATATATGCCACATGCCGCCTCCTGCGTGTCTGATAATGACTTAAATAGGTCTGTTAAAGCCATTATAAGTAACCGTAGTGTTTCATACACTGTGTGTGTCGATTTTTAAAACACATTAAGGAAGCACCAATGAATGACACACAAACGGCACTCATCCTCATTGATATACAAAACGACTATTTTGATGGTGGGAAATTTCCCCTGGCAAAGCCGATAGCGGCCGCGTCAAATTCAAGAGAAATACTGCAACGGTTTCGAGCAAACAAGCAATTGGTTGTGCATGTACAACATGACAATGTGGATGATAGGAAACCGTTCTTACAGCACGGAACCGAGGGGCAGAAGATACACGCCAGTGTGGCGCCAGCTGCGGATGAGATCGTCGTGACTAAGCATTTTCCAAATTCATTTTGGCAGACCGAACTTGATGCCATCCTCAAACGTAATAATATCAGCAAGATAACGCTTGTCGGGATGATGACTCATATGTGTGTGAGTGCCACGGCCCGTGCAGCCATGGAAAGAGGCTATCAAATAGCGATCGTCAGTGATGCATGTGCAACCCGCGAGCTGGAATTTGAACATGAACGCTTACCTGCTGAGACCGTCCATAAAGTCGCACTGTCTGAAGTCGCCATGTTCTCGAAACTCATGACCACAGCGAGTTATTTGGCAAATTAATATCGCATCACTGAAGTATGGCCTTACACTGTGGTGTCTTCATCGGTCAGTTGTTCGCTTTATCGTGATAAACGTGTCGCACTGGCCCTGTTTGAAATACTGGATAGCGTTTCAAAGATCCCATAAATTGAAGGAGTCGATGATAGATGATTGAAGTAGGCCACAACCTGTGGGTATTTGATGGTACGTCTGTGACATTTTTGACCTTGCCATTCTCTACCCGTATGACCGTCATTAAACTTTCTGATTCGACATTATGGGTTCATAGCCCAATTGAACTCACCGATAAATTGAAGTCACAAGTTAACTCATTAGGGGAGGTAAAATACGTAATTGCCCCGAATCATCTCCATCACCTGTTCTTAAAAGCGTGGCAAGATGCCTACCCAGAAGCAAAAACATATGGCACGAGTGAAGTGATTAAAAAGCGTGATGACCTCCGATTTGACGGGACACTGGCCTCTGGTAGTGAGTATCCCTGGATGTCTGATATCAGTCAGTTTTTATTCACCGGCTCACCGTTGATGGAGGAATGTGTATTCTTTCATCATGAGTCACGCTCGTTAATCGTGACAGATTTAATCGAAAATTTCCCGCCTTCTGACTTTACCCGCACTCAGCGATTATTAGCCAAGTTCACCGGTATTTTATCGCCTAATGGAAAAACACCGATAGATTGGCGAATGAGTTTTATGTTTCATAAGCGCGAAGCCAGAGAGCATTATAGCCAAATGGTTGAATGGCAACCGACACGCATTATTATGGCGCACGGTGAGATTGTGAACGCTGATGCATTGACGTTTCTACGGAAATCTTTTGGCTGGCTAAAAATCAAATAAGCGGCAAGTGATCACTCACCATTCAAAATATCATCGATAAATGCTCTTTTAGATAACGAGCTGCAAACTGCTCCGAGACGCATAGCGGCATCAATACTGGCAGCACTTTCATTTACAGCTAACAAGCTATTTACGTGAGAACGAAAACAGACATGACCGCCATTCATTAAAGAGACAACAACGCATGCATAATGATAAGCCGTTTCATTGGCGATATTCAGTGCTTGTAATGGACGGAAGTGAAGCGCATCTAAAGAACCTCCCGCCTCAATGTTGACAAATTGTCGTGCAATGAAATAAGGATTGGTGACACCCATCCTTGAGATGGCAGACTCAATAGCCATTAGCGCTTCAGAATTTGGCCGTGGGATATATTTAGCAATATGTTCCACGACATTTTTACTTTGTGAGTTGAGTGCTGCTGCCCATGCCGCGTAAATTAAATTGTCATTATTTAATTCTTTTGGTTGTGTTAATAGCGATGTCAGAAGCGCTATTTGGTCATTGATTACCATCATAATATTACCCGTTATATGATTTTTAATGTGATGTTTATGAATCCAATAAGACTAAAGAAATGTTGGTTCAATGAATCCTTCTAAGGATCTTACTCGATTAAGCCATTGTTCGATGTTTTTATAGTTGTCTAAATGAAAAGAGGCTTCATGGATATAGAGTATCGTTGATGCGGCAGCAATATCAGCGATTGTCGGATCATCACTGGTTAAAAAATGTTTATTTTCTAATTGTGTATTTAAGATAGTTAATACATCAGTAGTGATTTCTCTACATTGCGATAATGATTCTGTTGGCAACATTTTAAACGCGTTAATTAATCGTGCTTTTTCAATTCCCTCATATAACTCATTACTTACTAAAGATAGCAATGTATCTATTTGCGCCGCTGTCGCAATATCACTTTCTGGATACCAGTGTGTATTGTCAGCTTTGCGTGCCAAGTAGCGCAAAATAGCGATGGAATCGGTCACAATCAGATGATCGTCAGCCATAGCCGGAATTTTACCTAATGGATTGATCGCCAAGAAAGTCGCTGATTTTTGTTCATTTTTACTCAGATCTACCAAGATTTCTTCGAAATCAAAGCCAAGTAGTGATGCGGCTAATCGTGCGCGATAGCTCGGTAATGAGTATGGAAAGCTGTATATTTTCATTTTACTGTCTCTTTTATACAGGTCTGTGTAATTCATTATAAGGTGTGCTTTGGGGAAAACAAGCTTTTTACACAGACCTGTGTATAATTGGCGTTGGCGCAATTAATGAGATTAGGGCAAATGACTAAGCGAGAGAAATTGATAGCGGGCTTTCTTGAGCTTGCACAAAAAGAGGGGATCACGCTTACGGGGGTAGATACGATTGCTGACTATACTGAAATATCGAAAAAGACTATTTACAATAACTTTGGCAGTAAAGAAGGCCTGGTACTTGAGGCATTAACGTCATTTAGTCATCGAATTCAACAAGCATGGGCTAAGGAATGGGATGATATTGCCGATAAAAAAGATCTGATACTTGCTCGGTTTACTGAGCTAGAAATGTTGATAAAAAGTCAGCAATTTTACGGGTGTATTTTTATGTCTGCTTGCCGAGAATTTGCAGATGAACAGCATCCGCTACATCAATTAGCCGTTAAGCATAAGCAAGCTTCCTACATCGAAACCCAAAAAAGGCTAACAGCTTTGGGGGCAGAAAACACTCAGTTAGCCTTACATATAGAGTTGCTTTATGAAGGACTCATCGTCAAATTAGTTGCTCATAAAGATCTGAAGTTAATCGCTGATACCAAAGACATTGTGCGTAATCTTCTGCGATAGGGCGGGCATAGCACTTTGGCTACCTGTCATTTTTCGTCTAAAACCTCGCTCTCTATTTTAAAGCGAGGTTTGTGTTGCCGTCATGTTCAGATTCTTATTGGTGTTAGTGTTCACCAACCTGTAAAGCATTGTGGCTAGGCCTTAGCTACTGCGAGTAGAGCGCCACAGCTGATAAACATTGAACCAAAAATACGGTTAAGCTTCTTTAATATCCGAGGTGATCGGATGTAACGGGACAGTTTGGCTGCCAAGATGACGTACATTAGCATTATGCATGTATCAACAACGATAGTGGTTATACCCATCTGGATGATCTGCAGCTTTTGTGAACCAGTAGGATCAATAAACTGTGGCAGCAATGCGGCAAAGAAGATCACTGTTTTGGGGTTAGTCAGGTTTACCACAATAGCCTTCCTGAACAGCTTCCACTCAGAGGTATCTAATGGTGACCCAACAGAGCTTATGGCTGCATTTTCCTGAAATTTTTGGATGCCTAGCCAGATCAGGTAAATCACACCTACCCACTTTATTACCGTAAATGCGATAGCGGACTGTGAAACAAGTGCGCCAACTCCCGTGCCAATGAGGGCAATATAGAATGCAAGGCCAAGTTGTAGTCCCATGATGGAAATCGCTGATTTGCGAAAACCATATACCACCCCATTGTTAATTGAATTAATTGTACCAGAACCTGGTATCAGGCTATATATAACGGTCGCACTGAAATATGCGACCCAGATTTCAATATTCACTAGCAGTGCCCAAACTAAAAACAGAGTAAAAGACGTGGTTTTGTAAACCCAAACGGGTGAAACATATCCAAAATTGCACGGTTCAATCGTGATATAGATCACGATTGTGGTTAATTATCATACAAATTATATCAAGAGGGTATTAACGAGATCGCAGGTATCCTTGACGGTTTCTTGATGGAGAGCCAACACGTTTAATCGTGGAAGAGCAGAATGTACTTAATGATGTACAATAAACAGTTTTTGGCCGACTATTATCGTGGTGTATACACAATGGGTTTAAGTCGAGTGGGGCATTAGAAAAAATGCTACGCTGCATTAGCAATTCATTTTGTGTGAGAATGTAATTATCCTCAATAATTTGATTTTTATGTATTTCTGATTCTAATTGCTTTAATTGTCCCTGTGAAAGGTCAGGGAGCAAAGAAAGCAGTACTTTAAAGTGCTTTTGATTCATTTGAAATTACCACAATCATCAACCCTTCATAGCACTTAGTATCATCTTTTTTGTCTTGTATAACAATGGGATATATATAGATACCGCCCTGGTGTTCGCCAGTCATTATGGTGTCACTTTTGTGTTCGACATGGCATATTTTGTACCAGATGTATTGGTTGTTGAGTGAGAGCCCTCAACAGAGGGCTAAATATGCCCCTGACTAAGCCAAGGGCGTTTAAAAGAAAGCAGCTGTATTATTAAGAGAAACAGTTGGCGATAGCTATTTTGACCAATCGTGATTTATCTTTTGTCAGCGGCTCCATCAGCTCAGCGGCATCACTGGCCTGACTTAAGATCTTCGGTAACAGTCTTCGTTGACCTGCGTGCAGATAAGACAATGTTTGTGCGAAGCTGCCGTGATTGTTGTGTGAATGGCTACCGCGTGCGTGGCTTTGAATAAATTCACAACATGCTTCAAATCGTGAATGCTTTATGCAGAACCGTGTAATGTGTGCCGGATTAATATCGATTTCAACTAACCAATTGAGCAGAAAGTGCATTGCCTCCTCTGAGGTTTCATTATCATGATTATTTTCACGCTCACGTTCAAAGTAGGTATTGAAATCTATTTCTCCTTGCGCCAACTGATGGTGCAACCAACAGTTTTGATAGTTCTCTTCCAGCACCTTAAATCCGCAGTAATTATGGTTTAACAGAAGTTTGACAAGCCTGTCTCGGCGCGGTTTATCGAGTACCCAGATGAACTGATGAGTGCTATACAGACGGTACTCACCAGCGCTTGGTCGGAAGTTATCCGTCGCGATGTGCGCTGCATACAGTGTTGCAATGGCGTCGTAATCTACTTTATCGTCTAGATAAGCCAGTGTTTGTTCAACCAAATACTCGATACGAGCAGAGGTATCTTGCAATTGAGTGATACGGGCTAGTAGTGCTTTGCTCTCTACCTCTTCAGCAAAAATCAGCAACGTACCACGAGGTAGCCCGCGCTCGTAATTTTCTAGCGGCACGTTTTGATCGGCCATTAAAATATTATGCTGTTCACCACGTTGTTGTAGCACGGTGCAATTTAGCCAGCTCATGCCATCTATATGACAAGGTTTGTCGTGTACGGTATCTTGATCCGCAACGATAGGCTTGCAGAGCTGAGTGGGTACATCATCACCTTCGCCAATGTAGAGGCAGGATTCGCCGTACTCATACGCTAGCGGATCCTCCCATGATCGAATATTCAACTGAATTAAAATGTGAAGAACACGTTTTAGATCATGCGCTAGATCTGAGGGAATATCAGGATATTTAAGCGATGCGTGATGCAAAAACTCGATTCTGGTTTCCTCATTAATGTATTTCAACCCTTCGTGCATTGCTTGCGCTTTTTTACGATCTAGGCTGCCAAACATACTGGTAGCGGTACTGGTGATCTCGCTATAGACATCAATCCAATGCTGGTAACGCTCAGTATCGTTGAACTGACAGCTCATTTCATAAGCGCTGAGTATGCCAGCATCGATCCCTGCTTTTTCTAGCTGTTCCTGTACGTTGATATCATCGAGTACATTGTTGAATGTAATGTTGTATGGATTGTCAGAGTGCGCTCGCATGATATTGCGCGCAACGCGTACTGGAGCAAGGGTGATAAGAAATTGCCACAACCGATCGGCTTGAATACGCAGTGGTAATGGCAGCTGTCGTAACCAGAAGGCAACTAATGTAAAGCGTTGGAAGTCTTCGTTGAAATCATTAAATAGCTTGTAGCTCGGCTGGTATTCGCTGAACTTGTTTACGTAGAGCTCGCCACGGCAGATATTGTCTCGAAACAAGTGAGGTTCCAATAAGGCCAACAGGCTGGCTTGATCATCTTCAGGTTTATCAGCGGTGAAATACTCTCTGATCCGCACGATATCAGTGTCACTTAACCCTGTATTGTCCGAGCTGCTGGCATTACTCTGAGTGCGGGACTCAGTCAGTATTTGTGATACCGCCATATTCCATACATTGTGCTCATTTAGGTAGTTGAACAATGCTTCGGTGACGTTATCGCCAATGCGCTGATTAAAATCGTTATAAAGTTGGTAACTGGCCAGTGCCAAAAAGCCCATATCGGGTTGTGACCAATATTTCGGATGGCATAATTCACGAGAAGAGCGCAGCACGCTATCAACCCGTTGAAAGTACTTACTGTAGAGAATTTCATCTGGATCAGTAAAGATATCGAAAATAGAGTGCACGTCACGGGTTAGCGCTGGGTCGAGTGGATCTGCTCCAGCTTCTGTGTTTGTTTCTGCTCCAGAGACGGGGAGCTGGCTATAACGACGATAGTAATCTTGGCGTGACAGGAGTGGTTCATCTTCTTCTGTCAGTGACGCCATCATATATTCGCTGAACTCATGTTTACCTAGCGCACGGTAAAAGACATCAACAACACGAAGATACTGTTGTCTGCGGGCTTCAAGCAGCGTTATATCGTTATCGCGAGTGACGGTGAGTGTAGTGATGAGACCGTTATCGAGTTCAATCGTGGATTCTTCACCAAAATGGTCGGTGGTTAAATCACCACGCACCAAGTCTAGTACCCCCTCAAGCTCGTCTAGAATGCCTCGGTTGTTATAATCCCAACTGCTGAGGTGATCATTCATTTGAGCATACATGATAGGCGCATGCTCTTTGGCAAGAGGCAATAACTCAATCTCTTCAAGAGCTTCTAGTGCATCTAGCTCGGTGCCATTTTCGATATAGCGCCATAAGCGCTCGCCCTGCGGCAGCGCAAGAATTAACGGTTTGAGAACCTCGGAGCCATAGTTGAGATCGTAGCGGTGTTCGTCACGCTCGAGATAGGCTTTATAGCTTGCACGCTTTTCTAGGGCGCTTTCGGCCGTTTTTACTAATGCTCCGGTAACTTGGCTTTGAATAAGTTGCTGAAGATCATAGGCTTCATTTTCCAAAGTACTGCCCATAAACGGCTGCTGCATAAAGGCATCCTGCATTTCCTCGTCATCAAAATGACGGCAGCGAGGAAACAGCGTGTCATATAGCCAGACAACAGGATTGTGGCGACTTAGATCTTCTTCATCATACTCGTCAATGCTGTATAGCAGCACGGGTTCAGCTTGAAAACGCTCGACAACCATCTGTTTGAAGCGGGTGTATTGGCTTGGATTTTCCGTGAGGTAACCGCCTAAAGGCTGATAGGTGGCGCTGTTATCATAGGGATCATCCATAAACATCCCTAAACGAAAACTCGGGTTATCGCACCAGATAAAGGCTTTTAGTACTTCAGGATGCCAGCCGTATTCCACTAAAAATGCCGCGAGATAGCTTTCATACTCATTGGCGTGTTCGTCGTCCCAATAAGGGACGAAAAACTGCGCGACGAGGTAAGCGTATTGCAGATCGGTTTTTGCCAGCATATACACGGCTTCGATACCAAATACGCGCATATCGTCAAGCCACATGCTATCGGTATCATTCGCGCGGCGACTGTAGGTAACGATGGCTTTGGCGGTTTCAACAACGGTTTCTTTAATTTCAGGGTACTGTAGCGCGGCTGCGAACAGAATTACCTCAGAGATATAGGTTTCCGTCTCATCGGTAATTTCGTGGTCGTAATAATGCGATCCGCCTTCTTGGCCTTTATCGAGAGCGGATTTGAGCAGCTCAAGGTTTGTTCCCGCATCGCTGGGTTGTAAACGGCGCAGTTCGCCCGAGGCACTTTGTTTAAACTCTACATCAAAGAGCTGGTTATTGCAGACTTGGTTATTGTTTAGCAGGGTTTGATATTGGATGAGTGCGTTTTTGATTTGTTGTGGTTCTTGAATATCGAGGGTGATGATTTTATTTTTATCAAATTGGTTCATAAGGCGATATTTGCTGAGGGAATAACTTTAAATACAATAACTTAAATTCACCTTTGGTAAAAGGGGATATTGGGCGGTGAACCTGCGAGCAGTTCTCTATTATTACACGATTCGAGCATGCCATACTGGCGAAGCGGCTGGCAGTTTGGATAACCATGGCCGGGCATGGCATCGTCCGTGACAGTTCCGAAGCGGCGCTTGATAAGTACGTGTGCCGGATGACCAGCAGGCGGTCAGCAAGGCGTCGAACATATTGGCTGGTTGTATTCAAACCAGGCTTACACGGTGTTGGAATCACTCAAGAACTGGCACAAACGTGAGTTGGCCGACCGGATGAAAGAAGTTGGTCACTGTATACCACTCAATCGCAATGGTACGGGGGTAGCAGGGTATCAGGCGGTGGTGGATGAGTATGAATTTATGCTGAAGCAGCAAAAGGTGGTGGAGGATGAATGAACCACTGGCAATTGCAGCGAAAGCGCCGGACTATGTGATTACGTTGATTGCAGACATGCTGGGCGGTGATTACCCAGATAATCAGGTTCTGCTAGGAACTGTCTTTGATGGGAAAGGCTGAAATCCCTACCTTACTGCCAATATTGAGTTGGCTGAACTGCATAGAGATATATTCTAATCTAGGAAAGAAACAGGAAATTTTAAATATTGGATAAACAGGTTGTGACTGTGATTCCAATAGTATTAATGATGTTTCTGACAGTATTTGTTTGTCGTATATCGTTATGTGCTATTGCTGAAATTATAGGGTAGGAGGAGCAAGATGGTAAAGAAAAGGGTGCATGGAGAAAACACGACATCTGGTTTAAACATTGTAGTGTTAGGTATTCATAGCAATGTAGCAGGAGATAATGTCAATCTCACAGGAGGTCATGCATTACAGATAATGGTGTTACGACCTCTTATGGCCTGTGGCCTGATGATCACCCAAGAACAATCGATAATGGGTATGAAACAGATATTCGAATTGGAATGGAGGGCACCAAGTTCCCTAGAGCTAGTCGTTTTTATAAGTTAAATGGATCTCAGATTGTTAAGTTAAATCGGGCGCTAAAGAAGCGTGTAGCTTGGCGTTATACCAATACTTGTGCTTCATGGGCTTCTGAAGTTTTGAATGATGTCGTAGGGGTTGATATTGATGCTGATGACTTTGTAGGGTTTGAGACTCCAAGAGAGTTAGGTAAGCACATTCTGGTGCTTGAAAAAAATTCCCCGACCTCAAAGATAGCACCTACGGTAGCGGTAAGAGCGTCTAGTTGGTGATTGATATGAAAAATCTTGTTTTGTTTTTGTTGGTGCTTTTGGTTGCTGGTTGCGTAGGAGATGGTGAGATGATGCGTTATGAAATTACAGATATTACAGATGTTACCTATACCACTGATGGTAAAGGATTGACCTTGTCTTATACCTTACCATTGGAGACTTTATATTATTCGCCGGGTGTAGATGTTAGCGATAGTGCAGACGGTACTTTGCTGATAATTAGAAAGTGCAGCATCAATAATAAATGTGAAGTCGATATACAATCAGAACATGCAGAGGCGAGTAGAGAAGTTTTAGTTTTGGATACACAGGAAGATCCATCGAGGATATATGTGAATCAAATTCAACCAAGTAATAGCTTAGCCGCATTAACAAAAAAGTAATGATGGCATTGATTTTGTTCCTCTTAAGTGCTGTTAGCTTAATCATCGATAAGCATCAGTCATTCACTGAGGGTGTTTTTTTAGATTAGAAGTGGCTAACAGTTAAAGGGAACATATCTTAAAGAACGGCAAGTTCAACAATAGCTCATTTATCATAACATCCGTAAAACGCCTCCCGGCGATTTTTTTTCGCCTTAGCGGAAATGTTGGATTGACTTAGCGATCCCCGCCTTGTTCAATAATACGATTCGTAGAAATTGAGGATGGGGCATGGAACAGCAGCAGGAGATCTTCAAAACCGAAGCGGCAGAGCTTGAGCTGTTGATTAACAGCGTGTCTGAAATTGCCGATGATAACGTGCGTCAGCGTTGGCCATCGCCTTTGGCCATTACTTTGGTGGCCGTGACATCTATATTCCCACTGGCACCAAATTAAAATCCGCCCTGCGTAACATCTCAATCTGGCGCGAATACAACGGCCGCAATATCGAACAGCTGGCGAATCATCATAAGCTGACCGAACAGCAAATCACTGAAATCATCCGCGAACAACGACAGGCAGAAGTGAAGCGCAGGTAGAGTAGTTTGTTTTAAATTGAAATAGCCAACATATTGATATCTTAGTGAATAGTGGTAATTCACCAAGTGACTTGAAAATATGATGTAACACCGCTAACTTATGAGTCTTGGTTTTTATTATGGAGGCATCGAATGAAAAGTAAAGCATACGATGAAGGGGCTAATTCCGTAGGGGTATACAGTAACCCTTATAGCCTAAATACTGCTGAATTTAATGATTATGAACGTGGTTGGGTTCAAAAAATAAAGAGTGGGCCAAATCATTGTTTTGGTTCGAAGCCTCATAAAAGACTGAGCATGAAAGATAAATACGGCCCCAAAAGAACGTTATCTTATGACTTTGATAGTGTTGATCAGACAAGTGGTTACGCGAAGGCTAAGAGTCGGTAGCGACTATTTCCATTCGATTTGCAATGATTCGTAAAAGATATGTTATAAGATTTCATGCATGTTTTTTTGTTAAACACTTTCCTTCTTTTACGTTATAACAACAAAGTGCCTCCAGAGAAGTTGTTCTCGTCATTAACATGTAATCAATGGAGAACACTATGAATATATCTTCACAAATGCAGGCTCGCTTTTTATCTGTTGTTAGTGGCAATTCAAAAGGTAAGTGCATGCGGACAATATTGAATCAGTATGGGCTACCTCAGGTTGTAGCAATTGAATTGATCAAAGCAATACAGAATCAAATTGTAGGCATGAAGATGCAAGAGCGAATCAACACATTAGCTAGCAGACAATCACAAGCTTTATTTATACTTGGCGCATTAGATAGCCATAATAACGTCCATTCAGTTACAGCAGATATGTTTACAATTGCTCTGGAGTATGGGTAATCAAATAAACCGATGATTTAGAAATCCTGGCTCCCTTCTAACCCACTAACCTTCACAACCCCCATAACATCCCTGTAATCAATCAATTTACAGGTGTAACCGACCACTAAGAATGACAAATATGGGAATAGGTGGGAATGAGCAGGATCTCGTGGGCGAGGCCTTGAGATTAAAGGGATTGTGGCTTGGGCAGTTCTAAAACTGAGAAATCACCAGAAATGGCAAAGAGTGTGTTTTTGTTAGAGAGAAATCGGGCGAAATGACAATTCGCCCAGTTTGACAAAAGCACATGATGAAGCGTTTAAAGATCCGTTGAACGTTGAACAACACGGCCGATAATGCAAAGTTGATCTAGCTGGTCTGTTGAAACTTCTATCGGTGAATATTCTTCATTATCACTGATTAATCGCAGTGAACCATCAAAGCTCTTTTGAATACGCTTGGCGTAAAGCTCATCACCTAAACGGACAACGAAGATCTTCCCATCAAGTGGTTTATTGGCGCTAAGGTCAACCAAGAGTGAATCGTTGTCTTTTATCGTAGGCTCCATTGAATCGCCCTTGGCAAAAATCACGGCCAGCTTATTCGGGTCCAATTTACGATACTGAATGTATTTACGTCTGAATGCTAAGTAGCGCTTCACGGGAGCATCGATAGCTGACGTACCATGCCCTGTAGATACTTGGATATGGTAACCAGGGACTAAAACAAACTCTTCATTAATCGCGTCGTTGGCTTCATTCATTTCTGGTTGCGCCCCGTCATCGCAATAGGCACACACAGAAAACAAATTATCCACGTTAATATTTTTAAAGATATGTTCTTTGGGCGTGTAGTGATCGAGATTAATAGAGCTAGGTTCTACTAACTTAGGACCGTTTCCCGTTGCTAGCCACTCAAGTCGCACACCTTTGTAATCAGCAATCGCCACCAACTTATCGAAAGTGGGTTTAGAGTTGTTTGGTGGAAGGTACTTTCTTAAACCACTATCAGTGATTCCCACCTTTTCGCCAAAGCTGCGGATCGATTCATTCCCAATGAGCTCTTTTAGACGAGCTGAGAAGTGTGCGATTCCTTCTTTATCAAAGGCACTTGGTGTGTTTTTCTCTGCTTGAGTGAGCTTTTTTATTTTATCCCTCAAAAATCAGCGTGTTAACCAAATATTCCTGAGAAGTAAGAAACGAAGAAAAACACATCAGCTGTGTCTTTTATTACATTTGTTTCAAACAAAAGTGCGGCAGGGTTTAATAAATTGTAATTTCTCGTCTTATTGTTGTAATAAGAAACTTGCTCATAGGCATGATATTACCACGGAGGGATTAAATGGAAATAGAAACAGCTTATCAGCTGCAAGGTGCTTTAAGAGCAAAGGCTTGGACTGTAAGGAGTTGGGCGATAGCTCACGGTTATAATCCAAGAACTGTACTTCATTGCATTAGCACTTTTGCACCCCATCAACACTGTCTTCCCAAAAGACGCTTATCAAAAGCCATCATGGCAGATCTGTCTATAGCGTTATCTGTTTCGTTGATGCGTGCTCGTTTACAAATGCATATATATGGACTTGGTATTAATGATCCATTAAATGGTGTTTGGCTTCCTAGGTCAAAAGCCTATGAAGGCCATTTCACTACACCTAAAGCTCCTCCACACTCACGCATTCATCGTTACAATTATGAGATGTGGGTAGGTCAGTTAGCTCAAGTTCGCGACAAAAAGCTCTTTGTTGATCGGTTAAGAATTATTAAAATGAAGCTTAATCATGGGACTCATCCTGATAAAATACTCGAGAAAAAAGATCCGACCTAGAGACCTGAATAATGATGGTGTATCGGCTTAAAAATGACAGAGATTCATACCAATTGTTTAAGGCCGATATCATGGACCTTTGTCTGTCACTATCAAAGGATGGATTAGATTCTCAGATGCTATCTTTCCTGATGGAGTTGCCCAGTACGGAAGAAAGCCTCAAGCCCTATTGGACTAAAATTAACTATTATTTTGAAGCAGATGTACCCCGTGTAACAAGGATCCCGGATATCATCGTGTGGATGGATTGTTTGATGCTTTTTAGTCAAAAGGCATTTGATGTCTTCTCACCATTGTTGAATAACATTGGTGAGTTTTTGCTAATTACTATTAATGAACAGCCATTTTATGTTCTTAACGTTCAAACATTTGGT
Source organism: Photobacterium nomapromontoriensis (assembly GCF_050336815.1). Classification (NCBI taxonomy): domain Bacteria; kingdom Pseudomonadati; phylum Pseudomonadota; class Gammaproteobacteria; order Vibrionales; family Vibrionaceae; genus Photobacterium; species Photobacterium nomapromontoriensis. Next base: position 2,686 of record NZ_JAKJSL010000031.1, on the reverse strand, counting down.
AAAGAAGATACATCAGCTACTGTTCGAGAATATTATGAAGGACTTGAAGGGGATTTGACACATTTAAGCTTTATAGATGCTGATGTTAAAAATAAACTAATATTTAAAAACAAACAGTATAACGGCGGAATACTGTTTGCTAATGAAATGTTTAAGTCACTTTGTGAGAAACATAATTTTTGCGGACTTCGATTTGATGATAATTTAATAAATCCGTTTTAATAATATTAGTCGTCGTAAGTAATTTAGCCATATTAGGATGAGTTCCACAAGCCTTAGAGTTCGGCACCAACTCAGAATACGGCGCAATCCACCACTTCGGTGGTAGCCACCTCTCTCAAGGAACAGCGCGCCCACAAAACGCCGCCATTCCCGCCCTTGGTTAGGTGTCTCGCAAGATGACATCAGCGAGGTCTATGACATCCTCGGTTGATTTCCTGATGGATAAGTAAATACCCTGTAATCGACGCTAAGCGGGCAGCGCCTGACGAGGTACAACGGCTTAGGCGAAAACGAGTTAAACACCGTAGAAGGGATTTAAACGGGGTGTGGAGTGGGATGAGGTGATTAGTCGCCACTCCGATATTTGGTGAATAAATCGTACCTATCTCACTAAATAAATTAGAAACGGGTGAAAGTTCAAAAATTAGATGAGAAATAACTCGGCGAAAAGGTTGAAGCCACTACCATATATTTTCTGGCGTGCTCATTATTCCCATAAATATCTTAGGGGTTAATGGAGTGGGGAAAAAAGCAGCAAGGTTAGGTGACCAAGGATCGGGGCATGATGGTTTTCCACCGACGATTATAATCTCTGGTTCTTCTAATGTTTTTATTGAGGGTAAGCCAGCCGCCAGAGTTGGAGATACGTTGATCCCACACGCTAAACCTAAGAATCCGCCTCATCCGCGATCAGTAGCTCAAGGTTCATCATCAGTATTTATAAATGGAAGACCTGCTGTATTCGACGGCTGTGACATTAGTTGTGGCGGTGTCATTATTGGAGGTTCTGGGACCGTATTCATCGGTGATAAAGGAATCGATGCGTCAGGGGCTGCTGAGGTTGAGCCTAAACCAGAATCGAACACCACTCAAAAAAGCACAGCCGTTCCGCCAATCACTGAGCATGTTAATGCGAGCGGAGTGACATTCAAAGATGCCTATATGTCAGCTCTTAACCATGGAGCTGCTTTTGACCCATCAGAATTTCATCCACTTAGTGAAGAGATGGCTTGCAATGCTCCGAATAAAAAAGTTTTTGCAAAATCGTGTACGCGCCCTTCTGGCGATGTTGAGGCGAATTCAGAAATAGAACCTGTCCGTAATTTTGGTCCATTATCGTTTTTTTTCGGTTCAGCGCATGCTGCAGTTTTACCTCCGCCATCTGTAGTAGCAGTTGAAGCGCTAACAGTACAAGCAGGTAGCGCGGGTGTAGCGGCCGAGGCTGCGGCTCAGTCACAGAATAACCAACATGGTAATGCACAGGCAGCGGCTAATAAGCAGTTATCTATCGCATTGACAAAGGCAGTGGGTAATTTCAGTGATAGCGTGCTGGATGCGCAACAAGCCACTGTCTCTTTTGCGGAAGACGTTAGTGATTTTATCATGATGCTATTTCGACCTGATAACTATGGCGATGACACAAACTTGTCAGGCGATGAGTTAATAGAAATGGGTTTGGCTCCTTCACGCATTAGAATCAGTATTGAAGATGCAACAGGCGGCCAACAATTCCCAGTCGTCAAAGCTTTCCATTCGAACAATGCTTATATCCCAGTTAAAAAAGTTGATTACGATGAACTCGGGAATTTTAGTGTCATGTTGGGTGAAGGAACAAATGGCCCAACAATCACATGGACGCCAGATAAAAGTGATGAAAATGGGCCTCAATTAACACCGCCGCATCATGATGGGTATGATTGCCCTCATATATACACAACGCCAATACCAGACGATGATATTAATGAGATAGAAGTCTATCCAATGCCTGAAGAGCGGAATTGGCAGGATTATATACTTGTATTCCCCAGTGATTCTGGCGTTGAACCACTATATGTGGTTTTTAAAGCGGAGGATCGTTACAAGCGAGGAAAAGTAACAGGTGAAGGAAAGGATGTAACTTGGACGGATGGTTATTGGTTAGGATTTGATTCAAATACCGCTAATGGTCAATACATTCCTACTCAAGTGGCTGATAAACTAAAAGGGAGAGAATTCCAAAATTTTGATGAATTTAGGGAAGCTTTTGGGATGGCTGTTTCTGAATGTCCTGATTTGATGAATCAATTTGGACGAAGGAATCAACGTTTGTTAAAAGATGGGAAAGCACCTGTTACTGGTGAAGATTATCATTGGGAAAGTTTAATCAGATACACATTGCATCATGTAATGTAGTGGTCAACTAAAATTGGCCACGGTTTTAGAGTTTTCCCAATATAATCGTTCAGACTCATTAGGAGTTAGACCACCGTTATACTGATGTGGCCTGAGTTGGCAGTAATATCCAATGATGTAGCGAGTGATCTCTTGTTGAGCCTCAGCAAAGCTACGATAACCCACCGTTGGCACCCATTCCGTTTTCAGACTTCTAAAGAAGCGCTCCATCGGTGCATTATCCCAACAGTTTCCTCTGCGAGATAAACTCTGTTTTATTTGAAAACGCCACAGTAATTGGCGGTATTTACGA
>NZ_JAKJSL010000030.1:0-118797 GCF_050336815.1 Photobacterium nomapromontoriensis | reverse complement strand
CATACGAATGACAGGCTGGAGAAGCTCTGCGAGTCCGTTATCGAGCTACGCTATGACAAATCAATGGTTCAATGAACTTGGTTTAGTCAATATTGAACATGTTGTGACAGGGCATGTGTTCAGCACTTACGCTGAATGGAAATGTACATGAGCCGTATACGAGGTCCGTACGTACGGTTCTGTGAGAGGGATGAGGCGGCGACGCCTCACCCTACTCGATGATTGTTTATTAATTTGTCAGTATTTAGATTCGCCACTAAATTTAGATATATGCTGCGACAAGCGTCATTTTTTGTCGCTGGATGAATAAATTAATCAAGGAGCGTGTAATGAGCTCAGGGAAGCAGTTCAGACAGGCAGTGGCATCTAATAGCCCATTGCAGATTGTCGGTGCAATTAATGCTTATTGCGCCATGATGGCAGAGCAGGTTGGTCATCAGGCTATTTATCTCTCTGGTGCTGGTGTTGCCAATGCCTCTTACGGGTTACCCGATCTGGGTATCACGACTCTCAATGATGTTCTGACCGATGTTCGCCGGATCACGGCTGCGAGCACCTTACCGCTATTGGTTGATATTGATACCGGGTTCGGTGGTGCTTTTTCTCTCGCCCGTACCATCAAAGAGATGGAGCGCAGCGGGGTGGCCGCCGTGCACCTAGAAGATCAAATTGCTCAAAAGCGCTGTGGGCATCGTCCGAATAAGGCAATGGTCAGCCAGCAAGAGATGGTTGATCGGGTCAAAACAGCAGTGGATGCGCGAGTGAACGATGACTTTGTCATTATGGCTCGTACTGATGCACTGGCGTCGGAAGGGATGGATGCCGCTATCGAGCGAGCATTGGCCTATGTCGACGCTGGGGCAGATATGATTTTCCCCGAAGCGGTATGTTCATTGGCACAGTACCAGCAATTTTCTGATGCAGTGAAAGTCCCAATATTGGCCAATATCACTGAATTTGGTCAGACGCCGTTGTTTACAACGGAGGAGTTAGCCAGAAGTGGTGTTGATATGGCGTTATACCCCCTTTCTGCCTTTCGGGCGATGAACCAAGCGGCGCTCAATGTTTACCAACACTTACTGGCAGACGGACATCAACAAAATGTGGTGGACCGGATGCAAACCAGAGAGTCGCTCTATCAATATCTTGATTACCACGACTATGAAAAATTCTTAGATAAATTATTTACGCGACCGTGAGTAACCGTATTCAAATGGTGCCGTATAGCGAATATCACGACTAAATATAAGGGATGATGAACATGATCAGGAATGTCGATATCAACGAACGTCCGCAGCCAGATGCATTACTGGTGACATTAGCCGACTATGTCGCTCATGTCGACATTGATTCAGCTGAGGCGTATAACACCGCCAGAAATTGCCTGATGGATACGTTAGGCTGCGGATTGCTAGCGTTACGTTTTCCAGAATGCACTAAACATTTAGGTCCGATAGTACCAGAGACAACAGTAGTTAATGGTGCTCGAGTACCGGGCACTTCTCATGAGCTGGATCCGATAACGGCAGCATTTAATATTGGTTGTATGATCCGGTGGTTGGATTTCAATGATACCTGGCTAGCCGCCGAGTGGGGTCACCCCTCAGATAATTTAGGCGGGATCCTCGCCACTGCTGATTACCTTAGCCGGGTTGCGGTATCTCAGGGTAAACCACCTTTGTTAATGCGTGATGTGCTGACAGCAATGATAAAAGCGCATGAAATACAAGGTGTACTGGCGTTGGAAAACAGTTTTAATCGTGTCGGATTGGATCACGTGTTACTGGTTCGCGTAGCATCAGCCGCAGTTATCACCAAGATGTTGGGCGGAGAACGTGATCAGATCATCAACGCCGTATCACAGGCCTGGGCGGATGGTGGGGCTCTGCGAACTTATCGTCATGCTCCAAACGCGGGGTCGAGAAAGTCTTGGGCGGCAGGGGATGCAACTTCAAGGGCGGTACGATTAGCGATGATCACCATGAAAGGTGAGATGGGGCTGCCTTCGGTGTTAACCGCACCTCAGTGGGGGTATTACGATGTGTTATTTAACGGTGAGTCGTTCAAGGTTAATCAAGTTTTTAACAGTTATGTGATGGAAAATGTCTTATTTAAGATTTCCTATCCTGCAGAATTTCATGCTCAGACCGCCGTTGAGTGCGCTGTTATCTTGCATGAACAAGTGAAAGGGAAAATTGATCAGATAGAACGGATCGTGGTGACCACTCATGAATCGGCAATTCGGATCATATCTAAAGTGGGCAAGTTAGCGAATCCAGCAGATCGCGACCATTGCCTTCAATATATGATCGCGGTGCCACTGTTATACGGTGAGTTGAAGGCTGAATATTACGAAGATGAATTTCATCAAGGCGATCAGCAAATAGATCGCTTACGAGGAAAAATGGACGTTGTTGAGGATCCTCGCTATAGCGCTGAATACCTAGAGTCAGGTAAGCGGTCAATTGCCAATGCTATTCAGGTCTTTTTTACCGATGGTTCGTCAACAGAAAAGGTTGTAGTTGAATATCCGATCGGTCATCGTCGTCGCCGAGATGAGGGGATCCCATTGCTAGAACGCAAGTTTATGCAGAGCTTACATACTCGTTTCCCGGTAGCGACTAGTCGGAAACTCTTTGATTTGTGCTGTGATCAGAAGCGGTTGGAAGCAACCCCCGTGAATGAGTTTATGGCGTTATGGGTCATCAATTAAGCGACTATTATTTTATGATATTGGCCATGTTTTTATTCTGTACTATCAATAGGAATGTGAATAGAAGAAGGAGGGGGGCATGAATATAAACATGATTGTGATGGGGTTTGCTGTATTGGTGTTAGCGATAGATAAGCTATCTTTGTTTGATGATACGACGGACGATTATGTGAATGCTCCCAGGCTTGATACTTACGATGTGGTGGATGTGGGGAGAGAGGTTTCACCCATGTCAGAACCAATATCAGATACCGTTGTGATTGAAAACCAGAGTGAAGCGGACAGTGAGCATAATCTGGATCAAGGCGTGATGACCAATCAGTATCGGGTTGTGATGGGCCGCTTTACCACGCCTGTTGTATCGTTGAAATGAGTTAACCCCATCAAGAATCTAGCGTCAAATCGCTTGGTTACAGTGTGCAAAAAGCCGCATTATGCGGCCTTTGTATATTTTTGAAGAAATGCGCTTTTAGTTTTGTGTAATGCTGATTGTGTCTGTGATTTCAGTTGTTCCCTAACCAGTTTAGTATCCTTACTCATTTTAATAATCCTAGCATTTGATGCACGTTGTATAATGGTGCAATTTATTATTGATAGTGTTGTCACTCGAATGTGATATCAGTCGCAACTTATTTTGTTTAGCAATATATCTAAGAATGCTAAGGCATTAAATAATATGAGTCAAAATGGCATATGAAAACCATTTAATATGTGATACTAGTCACATATGATTTGAGTTTTATCGTGATTTGAGGGGCTTTCTCGGTGTCGACGCAAGTTGCTTGCTGCATTACTTTAGTTAAAATTGAGGACTTGGCGCTAGCTGTGCAGTAATATCAATGATTTGCTGCTTGTCATGTACGGAATAAGATAGAGGTTTCATGAACTTAACGACTGAATTGGCGGTTTTATGGCCAGGTGAGCCTCAGCAATCGACTATCGGCGCGCAACTTGAATGGCTTGAACAATGTGAGCCTTTTTTTCGGCTAGAATCTAGCCATATTGGTATACCGCTTAATGAGTGGATGGATTCAGCATTTCCGGCCACGATAGCCACTTTTTGTGATGACATCGATACCCGTAAGGCTGTAGGGGCATCCTTATGGCTGAAAAGCTTTAGCGCACATTTGTTGACAGGTATGGCCGCATTGAGATTGAAATTTGCTCGCGTGCCTTGTATTACGGTTAGTCAAATTAGCCTTGAAGTGTCATCAAAAGGGAAATTACAGCGTGTTGCAATAGATGAAGACGCGAAATTTTTCTGTTTAGCTGATGATGTCATGGCTGATTCCCCATTGGCAATTGTTGTTGCTTCTGAGCAAAGGCTGGATCAGCAGTTTGCTCTCATATTGCAGCAGTTAGGCGATTACCTGGCGCCTTACTACAAGCATGAAAATGTGAGTCGAAACTTGTTCTGGGGTCATTGGGGGTATGCGGTCGGCTTGTCGTTTCAAAAATTGACCCAGCATGGCTCTGAAAGCACCTTGCTGGAAACCCTTCAGCCAGAAGCGGATCGCTGGCTAAAAAGTTTACTACCTAACACGGCGAACCTAAATAGCGTCAAAGTGGCAACCAGAGAACCAGTTGCCATTTATTATATTCGCCGTGAAACCTGTTGTTTAAAATACAAACTGGATGGTAAGAAAAACTGTGCAACATGCCAGTTGATTGATCCTGAAGAGCAGTTGATTCGGTATCAGTCCAAAATACCAGAGTGACAGCCATTAAGGGGTAGTAACATCTAAGCCATCGCGTAGGTCAATCAATGGTTGCTGGCTTACCTCAATGATAGTGCGTATTGGCCTATCAAGCTCAACAATGAGCGTGAGCACTAACGAAAACGCCATCGCAAAAGGCAGGGCAGCAACTAGCGCCCTGCCTTTGTTTTCGGCCCCTACTTGTATACCATTCAGTGCAATTGTCAGAAAGGTTAGTAAGCCTAAGGTGAGCCAGATACTGATGGGTATTCGCCCGCGCAAACTTTTGTTGACCCGTTCAGTATGGATATCAATCACTTCATTAAGAGAGCTGATATAGAGCAGCAGTAGTTCTGGTGTCGTGGAATTATGTGCTTGAATGGCTTCATCCCAAAGTTTGAGTTGAAGGGCCTCACTCGTAACAATGATGTAGTTGATTGACGGTTTTATCTGGCTTTTATTTTCAACCACCCGAATGGTGACATATTCACGGAGCAGTTTTTGGCTACGGGAGCGATAAGGCTCGGTGAGCAGTGCTGAACGGAGGATGGTGGTGCCGACAGCATTGGCTTCTGAGAGTACCAGTTGCTTTCTTTCTCCTGATTTGCTTGCCGCCATACTGAATGTGATGGCAAGGATAAAAGCCAGCAGACTCGCTAGCCCTGTTGCCATTGGCGTGATCGAGCGACTGATTTCCTGTGAGGGGAAACGCAAGGCAAGTTGGTAGCCACATTCAAACATCACTGCGATCAGACAGAAAATGAGCCCGAAAATAAGGAAGATTGAAAGAGAATCAAAAAAGGATTCCTGATACATACAACAACCTTGGCAATAGGGTTTTGACATAAAAATGATTTAGGTAGTTGGCATCAGTATAGCGGCTTGTTGCTGTCCCGGTTCTTAGACCCGTTCGGATACCATAAATTTTTACTGATCTTATCGTGCGCTGTTGTTTCAGGGCATAAGTTTGATCGCGCTCTATATCTTCATAAATATTGGTCAACCAATCATTCCGGTTTCGTTATACTATGTTGAGCTAACCCATATTCGGGTTTTATTTTGGTGTTTAAGAGGCTTATCGTGTACAGAGGTAATTTAGACTCCCTAGAGAGTTATCGTCATATTCCTGATGCTATTGTTGCAATTATTAAAGTAGTTAAGAGACGACTGAATGAAAGTCAGGAACCCGGTCGTTTTCAAGTAAATGGCGACAGTGTATTTTACTTTATTGTGAATGATCACACTCAAGAGTTGGCCGATAGAAAATCTGAAATTCATGCTAAGTATATGGATGTACAGATTGTACTTGAGGGTGAAGAAATGTTTGGTTTTAGTTATCACCCGTTTAACACTATCGCTGAAGATTTTCTGGCTGAGAAAGACTTGGCTTTTAGTGAAGATATTCTTGAAGAAGAATTTATTACGTTAACTGCGGGTGATTTTGTCATCTTTGATACATTGCAGCCTCATCGTCCTCTTGTGGCGGTAAACCAACCTGCACCTGTAAAAAAAGCGGTGATTAAAATTGAGAAAGCCGCACTTCAGGATTAATTTAAGGATTGATAATGAATGCTGATATGAATGTCCTTGAATGGGGCAATAAGCAAATTCCTCACCGGTTGTGGGTTGAGAAGCAAGATGATACACACACAAGATTGTGTATGAAAATCATCAAAGATGTTGAGCCAGAAATGCTTTACCTTGATCTGACTGCAAGCCAGGAGCAGGTAATAGGGGCTTGGCAAGGTTATGCGGTGCCTATCTCAACTGAGTATCATGACGCGCATCTTTATTCGCAGGTGCGTAGTTTGTTGAATTTATCTCAAGGCTGTGTTGTTTGGATGGTTAACCATATTCAATTGCCATGTGGTAATAAAATGTCGGCAGATAAGTTAGTTCTGATACCTGATATGAAGCAGTTCGACGGTAATATTATTGCACAATAGCCATTTTATTTTGTTATGAACAATTCCAAGTAAGGAGACTTACTTGGGGTTGTTTTAGATCCTGCCACCATTACTACCGTATATTACTATCGACCTTGAGTGTTTGCCTGACAGTTAGCAATATACCGAAGTTGGCATTTATCGTTAGAGTTCACTCAGAATGAACATGTTTCATATGGCTTTCATTCTATTCTGCTCCAACACTCTCAAATCCTTCTGTCTTTGGTGGCAATGGCTACCAATTATTCACTTATGTATATATTGTTGCTTTTTCAAAGCGTTGCTATGGTTGTTAACGCAATTAACAGTTATATGAGAAGGGATTCAAAATAATGAAAGGTGCAGGCGGTACTTCTGGTGGGATAGGTCAGTTTTTTATTGGCTTGATCATGATGTGCGGAGGTTTTTACTTACTGTTTAATGCCATTACGGTATCGTCGAGTTTTGGACTTGGTTCGCGTTTGTATGGTTTTTCAGCATTTGGTTCTGGCTTTGGTGTTACTGGCGGTATGATCATGATCCCCTTCATGTTTGGGATCGGTTTCGTGTTCTTTAATAGCAGAAGTTTTATTGGTTGGTTATTGTCGATTGGTTCATTGACGGCGCTCATCTTTGGGGTGATTTCTGCAATCCGTTTTACGTTTAAAACAATGACAGCGTTCGAGCTCATGGCAATATTAATATTAGCCATTGGTGGGCTAGGGCTATTTTTTCGTTCCTTAAAAACGATTGATAATAAGTACCCTGATTAAACAGTGAATAATTGGCGTGTAACTTCGTTGTATGCCTTGATGCAAAAGGCTTCCCGAAGGAAGCCTTTATATTGTTAAGGGGGGATTAGGCGACTAAGTCAGCGGCTTCACGTGCTAAACGACCAATTTCGTTCCAACGGCCTTCATTGATCATTGCCTTATCGACCATCCAAGTACCACCACAGGCAAACACGCGATCAATCGCAAGATACTCATTGATGTTTTTCGTGTTGATACCGCCTGTTGGCATAAATTGGATCTGGGTGTAAGGGCCGAGTAGGGATTTCAACATGTTAATGCCGCCAGATGCTTCAGCCGGGAAGAATTTTAGCGTGGTGATGCCCATTTCAATCGCCGCTTCAACGGCACTTGGGTTATTCACTCCCGGCACGATATCAATACCAATCTCTTGGCAGGCTCTGACGGTGTTAGGGTTAAAGCCCGGTGATACCACAAAGGTCGCGCCTGCTTCTTTTGCGGCAATGGCTTGTTCGCGGTTCAATACTGTACCCGCCCCGATAAGCATGTCCGGCTGGGCTTTACGCAGTAGGCGAATAGCTTCAACCGCCGCATCTGAACGGAAGGTGATTTCAGCCGCAGGAAGCCCATTCTCAGCCAATGCTTTACCCAAAGGAATAATGTCTTCGGCGCGATCAATAGCGATAACTGGGATAACTTTGATGGTAGCAAGCTGCTGGGCAATAGTGCTCATGATTGGGCTTCCTTTTCGATTTTGTTGTCGTTGATATTGTTCTGTGAGAAATTAAAATCAATCGCCGCCGTGGCGGAGGCTGGGATAATCGCGCCTTTATGCTGAATGACAATGCCAGCAAGTTGGTGGCCTTGTTCTGAACATTGAATCGGTGTTTTACCCGTCAGTACCCCAGCAAGGAAACCGGCATTGAATGAATCACCGGCAGAGGTAGTATCAATGACGGTTTTGACGGGTGTAGTTGCCACAAACGTACGTGTTTCCGTGGTGAAGTCTTCATAGTAGTTGCCTTTTGGTCCCATCTTCACCACGGCCTTTTTAACACCCACCGCCTTGAGTCGAGCCAGAGTGACTTCTTCGCTATCATCACCCCAAAGCGCGGCTTCATCATCGTTAGTCACCAGTGCGAGATCGGTGATCGCTAACAATTGGGTGTAGCATCCACGTGCGATATCAGCGCTTTCCCACAAAGCTGGGCGATAGTTGGAGTCGAACACAACCGCAATGCCTTGGTGGTTGAGCTGCGTCAGCAATTCAATCAGACGCAGGCGATCGGCTGCTGGCAAGATAGCCAGACTGATCCCGCTCAGGTACACCATATCAACAGTTTCAAGGTGTTTGATCACGACCTCAAAATCAGGGTGTTGCATCATGTAACGGGCAGCAGACTGATTACGCCAGTACAGGAAGGTGCGCTCACCCTGATCATCAAGCTGGATCAGGTACAGCCCAGGCTGGCGGGTGTCGTCGCGCAACACCATGTCAGTGTTTATCCCTTCATCATTCCAGCGCGTGATCATTCCATTGCTGATGGCATCGCAGCCCAGCGCTGAAATGTAATCAATAGCAACAGACTGGCCTGCTGTACGGGCCAGATAAACGGCGGTATTGAGTGAGTCGCCACCGTACGCTTGCTCCATGGCGCCGAATGGGGCGCCATTGAGTTCAATCATGCATTCGCCGATCAGTGCGATACGCTTCATGCATGCTCTCCCGGTAGCTGGAAGTAGGCTTTGGCGTTATGAAAACAGATGTCCTGTATCATTTTACCCAACATATTCATGTCGTTTGGTACTTCACCGTTAGCCGCCCACTGACCCAGCATATTACACAGAATACGACGGAAGTATTCGTGGCGGGTGTAAGACAGGAAGCTACGCGAGTCTGTCAGCATCCCGACAAACTGGCTTAGCAGACCCAGCTGAGAAAGTTGCTCCATCTGGCGCTGCATGCCATCTTTCTGATCGTTGAACCACCAACCTGAGCCAAACTGGACTTTGCCAGCGATACCGCCACCCTGGAAGTTACCAATCATGGTCGCCATCATTTCATTGTCGCGCGGGTTCAGGCAGTACAGGATAGTTTTTGGTAGCTCGTTAGTGATATCCATCTGATCAAGCAGCGAAGCCAGTTGGAAGGCAAATGGACGGTCGCCAATCGAGTCAAACCCGCAGTCAGCGCCGAGCAATTGGAACATACGGGTGCTGTTATTACGCTGAGCACCAATATGAAGCTGCATCACCCAGCCACGTTTAGCATATTGCTTACCAAGCCAAACTTGTACCGCCGTGCTGAACTGATCCACTTCGTCTTCGGTGAGTGTTTCGCCTTGCATACGGCGTGTGATCATTGCATCAAGAGTCGCTTCTGCGGGTACTTTGCCGTAGCGAACAATTTCAATACCGTGGTCTGCGGCGCGACAGCCGTGCGTGGCAAAGTGGTCAAGGCGACGATCAAGGGCGGTAAGCAGGTCGGTAAAGCGGGTGATTTCGATATCAGCCACTTCACCCAGCAGTTGCATGTATTCAGCAAAGCCTGCTAGTTCTATTTTGAATGCACGATCAGGACGCCAGCTTGGCGCAACTTCCACATCAAAGCTGTCATCTTCAGCAATGACTTTATGGTACTCAAGCGAATGAATTGGGTCATCTGTTGTGCCAGCCATTACTACATTCATCTGCTTCATGATGCCGCGCGCTGAGAATTCAGGGGTTGCCAGCATCTCATTACATTCGTGCCAGATCCCTTCTGCGGTCTCTGGGCCAAATAGCTTACCCGTAATACCGAACGGGCGACGAAGCTCTAGGTGGGTCCAATGGTAAAGTGGGTTACCCAGTGTTTGTGGGACAGTTTTTGCCCATGCCATGTACTTGTTGAAATCACTGCTGTCTTTACCGGTGATCAGTGCTTCCGGTACGCCTGCAGAGCGCATGCCACGCCATTTGTAGTGATCACCTTCCAGCCAGATTTGACCAAGGTTGGCAAACTGGCGGTTATGTGCCACTTCCTGTGGGTTTAGGTGGCAGTGGTAATCGTAGATAGGCATGTCTTTGGCGTAGTCGTGGTACAGCTGACGTGCAATATCATTGGAAAGTAGGAAATCGTCACAAAGGAAGGTTTTCATGTCTTGCTCCAAGCAGTACGCCGGACGTAAAAGCCCGGCGTATTTATTCAGTTAATTACAGAGAGGCAACCGCTTCGCGAGCGCCTTTGGTGATGATCAGCTGGTAGGCTTTGGTGACTTCAGTCACAAACTCGTCGTTTTGAATCAAGTCAGTGCCGAATACCGCTTCCATACCAAGGATCGCTTTCACCACTGAGGTATTAATGCCATGTTCTGCGTAGATAGCCTGGAATTGCTCAACCATTGGGTCACGTACATCAATTGGCTGCTCGTTTTCATCAACAGCGCCGATGTATCGCATCCAGCCCGCAATACCCATCGCCAGCCATTGGTAATCAGTACCTTGTGCAAGGTGGTGGCGTAGAGAGCCGCCCATACGCTGTGGAATTTTCTGGCTACCGTCCATCGCAATCTGCCAGGTCTGGTGCTTTAGGCTTGGGTTGGTGAAGCGAGCGATCAATAGCTTGGCATAACCTTCAAGATCTGTACCCTCTGGCATGTTCAGAGTCGGGGCTTGTGCTTTCATCATCATATCGAAGGCTGCTTTGCGGTAGCTTTCGTTGGTCATGGTGTCAGAGATATGGGCATAGCCGCCAAGGTAGCCAAGGTAAGCCAAGAAGGAATGGCTGCCGTTTAACATACGGAGTTTCATTTCTTCAAACGGTACCACGTCAGATACAAATTCTGCACCTGCCACGTTCCATTCAGGACGGCCATTGACAAAGTTGTCTTCAATTACCCACTGACGGAAAGGTTCGCACGCGATACCGCATGGGTCTTCTACACCAACCAGTTGCGCGATTTCTGCCAGTGTTTCTGGTGTCGCAGCAGGAACGATGCGATCAACCATGGTGCAAGGGAAGGTAACATTGGCTTCAATCCAGCTGGCGAGCTCCTGGTCAACCAAGTTGGCAAAATCAAGTACAGCAGCGCGAGCAACATGGCCATTTTCTTGCACGTTATCACATGACATGACGGTGAAAGGTGTGATGTTGCGTTCACGACGGATACGCAGTGCTTCAACGATATAGCCAATCGCTGAATCTGGTGTGCGCGGGTGTTCAAGGTCTGCTTTAATCAGGCCATTGTTTTTGTCTAGGCGACCTGTTGCTGGGTCTGCACAGTAGCCTTTTTCCGTGATAGTCATAGAAACAATGGCAACTTGTTCTTCGGCCATTTTTTCTAATACCGCTTGCTTGCCATCAAGTAACGGGTGCAATGATTCAGTCACTGAACCAATCAGTTTGACATCCGTGCTTTCGGCCCCTTTTTCTGCCACGGTGTACAAGTGGTCTTGTTCGCGCAACTGCTGAATAAGATCTTCACCACCAAAAAGGTTTACTTCGCAGATCCCCCAGTTGCTGCCTGTCTTTTCCAGCATTTCATTGGTGAACAGGGCTTGGTGTGCACGGTGGAATGCACCGAAACCTAAGTGAACGATACGGCTTTGTAGTGCAGTGCGATCAAAAGTGGCACGGATTACCTGAGGGTTAATCTGACTGTTTGCAATGTTATTCATGATTGAGTCCCTTATCCCGCTAGGTTGAGGCTAGCGGGATAGATGTTGTTAGCTGGAATTGTCGTTTTATTTTTTAATCACGTCGTTTGTATTGCTGGTGGATAGTGCATCCTGCAATTAGTAATCCAATACCTAGTAACCCAATACCAGTCGTGGCAGGAACAGGCTAAGTTCAGGGATAAAGGTCACGGCTAGCAATGCGGCAACCAGTGCGGCATAGAAGGGTAGCAGTGGCTTAATGATTTTATCGATAGAGACTTTGGCAACCGAACAACCAATGAACAGCGCACTACCAACCGGTGGTGTACAGATACCGATAGCCAGGTTGAAGGTCATCATGATACCGAAGTGAACCGGATCAACACCCAGATCCAGTACGATAGGCATGAAGATAGGGGTAAAGATCAGAACGGCTGGCGTCATGTCCATGAAGATACCGACGATCAACAGGATCAGGTTGATGATAAGTAGAATCATCAGAGGGTCTTCAGAGATAGCCAGTAGCGCATCAGCAATCATGTATGGGATATCGGCGTTTGCCATTGCCCAAGACATACCCATTGACGCACCAACCAGCAGTAGAACGATAGACGTTGTTACCGCTGACTCAAGGATAATTCCTGGAAGATCTCTAACTTTGACTTCGCGGTAGAATACAACGGCAAGTACTAAGGTATATACCACTGCAATGGCAGAGGCTTCAGTTGCAGTGAAGATACCACCGATGATGCCGCCCATGATGACCACGATCAGTAGTAATGATGGCATCGCTTTGATGAAGGTATCCCAAACCTGAGCAGCTGTCGCTCTTTCAGCAACAGGGTAGCCACGTTTCTTGGCAATGTAACCGGCAACAACCATTAGGCTTAGGCCCATTAGAATCCCCGGAATGTAACCAGCCAGGAATAATGCTGCCACAGAAGTACCACCAGAGACTAGTGAGAATACAATCAGCGTGTTACTTGGTGGGATTAACAAGCCAGTAGGGCATGAAGTAATGTTAACCGCGGCAGAGAAGTGCTCATCGTAGCCTTCTTTTTTCTGCAATGGTGACATGGTGCCGCCTACCGCTGCAGCAGAGGCAACGGCAGAGCCAGAGATCGAACCGAACATCATGTTCGCCATAACGTTTACGTGGGCCAGTGAGCCAGGCAAACGACCACCAAGTACTTTGGCGAAATTAATAAGACGGATAGCGATACCGCCTTGGTTCATGATGTTACCCGCCAGAATGAAGAACGGGATAGCCAGTAGGGCAAAGTTATCCAGGCCTGCAGCCATACGCTGAGCGACCACCGCGATAGCGGGCTCAAGCGGCAGGCTCATCATGATAGTGGCCAGCGAGGAAAGACCGATCGCAAATGAAACCGGGATCCCGAAAGTAAGGAGAACCGCAAAGCTACCAAATAGTGTGAGAATGAGTTGCCATTCCATTGTAGAAATCCTTCTTAATTAGTTTTGCTGGGTTTCAGTGAGAAGAGGTTTACCAGATGTAAGCTGGCTAATTTTGTCTAAACCAAACACAGTAGAGTAAAAAATCATCAATAGGCCACTGATTGGAAGACAGAAATAGATGTAGCCCATCTGCATGCCTAGTGCGGGTGTGAGCTGTCCGGTAGAGAGTGTTTTAAGCGCTAAATTCGTGCCGCCGTAAACCAAGACAATGAAAGCAAATACCGCAATTGCTATCTGAATGAATACTTCATTAATCAGTTTGCGTTTTCCTGTCAGCTTCATCGTTAGCAGGTCAATGGCAAGGTGGCGCTTTTGGCCAGTTGTGTATGCAGCACCAATCAGTGCGACCCACATAAACAAATAACGGGCGACTTCATCGGTTACAGTACTTGGTTTACCGATGACATAACGGGAGAGTACCTGCCAGATAACACAGAAAACCAAGAAGCTAGAGAGTGATACGGTAAATACTGATAACCCTCGGTTTACGTAATCAACCAATTTGTTCATTTTAAGTTCCTTATCATGGGGGCGCATGGCTGATGCTATTGGTCAGTCCATTTGGTTGACCAAAGAAAAATGTTGGTTTGCGACACTTTCTATCAAATATGCATGTTCTGGGGGGCGATTATATGAATGAATCATAAAATGTCATGTGAGCTTGTTCACAATTAGATTGGTTGACCAATTTAAGGGTTGAATGTGTGATATTGGTCAATCAATTTGATTTATTGCTTTGACGGAGGCGATTTTTAGCGCCAATATTGCGCCGTATTCAAACATACCCTACGTAATGGATAACCAATTTCACGGAGACATAAGAATGATGACGCGTAAAAGCCTGCTAACTGCTGTAATCGGTGCCGCCCTGACATTCGGTGCTTCTGCATCAGCTTATGCAACAACAACGTTAAAGCTTAGCCATAACAACCCACGTGACCACGCGGTACATAAAGCAATGGATCACATGGCGAAAGAAGTCCGTAAGCTGACTAACGGTGAAGTGCGTATCCGTATTTACCCAGATGCTCAGCTTGGTAACCAGCGTGAATCCATGGAGTTGATGCAAAATGGTGCACTGGATATGGTGAAAACCAATGCTGCAGAGCTTGAAGCGTTTGCGCCTGCTTATTCAGCCTTTAACATGCCGTACCTGTTCCGTGACCAAAATCACTACTACAACGTGCAAGAAGGCGAAGTGGGTGAGGAAATTCTAGCGTCTTCTCGTGAAAGTGGTTTTGTGGGCGTGACGTATTATGATGCGGGTGCCCGTAGCTTCTATACGTCCAAGCCAATTATGACACCGGCTGATCTTAAAGGCCTGAAGGTACGAGTACAGCCAAGCCCGTCAGCTATCAGCATGGTTGAGGCTTTGGGTGCCAGCCCAACACCATTGGCATATGGCGAACTGTATACTGCACTTCAGCAGGGTGTGGTCGATGCTGCTGAAAACAATATCCCATCATTTAGTTTGAGCCGTCACAGTGAAGTATCGAAATACTTCAGTCTGGATGAGCACACCATGGTGCCGGATGTTCTTGTCATTTCAACCAAAGCGTATGATGGCCTGTCTGAAGAAAACCGTAAGGCGTTAAAGCAAGCGGCAATGAATTCGATGGAAGTCATGAAAACATTATGGGCTGAGTCAGAAGCGAAAGAGCGTGCAAAAGCTGAAAAACTGGGGGTGAAATTCATCACTACAGATAAGACAGCATTTGTTGAAGCGGTTCAGCCAATGTATGACGATGTTAAAAAGTCAAACCCAGAACTTAATCAGCTTATTGAGCGCATTAAAGCGGTTCAGTAATTTAAGAATCTAGCAAATAACACTCAAGGTGTTGCTACAATATAATATATAGAGGTTGACCAATTCTAATTGGTCATTATGATGGCGTATATGAGTGCAATGGAAAATAGTGACAATATCATCATGATGCCTTTTGAACCTAAACGTCCTTATCAAGAATTAGGATTAATACTCCGACGGGAATTAATTGACGGACACTATAAAGTGGGCGACCGATTACCCCCTGAGCGAGATATTGCTGAAAGACTTGATGTGAGCCGTACCGTCGTCCGTGAAGCAATCATTATGCTTGAGCTGGAAAATTTGGTTGAGGTAAAAAAGGGATCAGGTGTTTATGTCCTGAATATTCCTAGTCAGTCTAACAGTCGTGAAAATGTGATCAGTGATGATGCTGGTCCGTTTGAAATGCTGCAGGCGAGGCAATTACTCGAAAGTAATATTGCAGAGTTTGCCGCGATTCAGGTCACGCCTGGGGATATTGTGAAGATGCGTGCTGCGCTTAAATTAGAGCGTAGTGAGATAGCCAGCGGAACCAATGAATGCATTGGTGATGAACAGTTCCATATGTGCATAGCGGAAGCGACACAAAACTCCGTTTTGGTCGATATGCTTAAGCATTCTTGGGAACGTCGTGAGCAAAGCCCGATGTGGAAAACGTTGCATGCACGTATTTCGGATCAGGCTTACCGCGAAGAGTGGCTGGAAGATCATGCTCGCATTTTGGCAGCTATGCAGCGGAAAGACCCTATTGCCGCTAAAAACGCCATGTGGCAACACCTTGAAAATGTAAAGCAACGATTATTAGATCTGTCCGATATTGATGATCCCAATTTTGATGGGTATTTATTTAGCTCAAACCCAGTTGTTCTCCTTGGTGGGGAAAGTTAATTTAAATTTATTATAAAGGCCAAGTATTCCTCAGGCCTTTATTTGAAAAATAACTGACATCGTTTAGTTGTTTATTTGAAATCGAAAAATGCTTAATTCGAATTTTATCGAGCGGGTTAAGTCTGTCTGTTAAAAGGTGATTGTCATGGAACAAACGTGGCGTTGGTACGGCCCAAATGATTCTGTATCGCTTGATGATATTCGTCAGGCTGGTGCAACTGGTATTGTTAACGCATTGCACCATATTCCTAATGGTGAAGTGTGGACAAAAGAAGAAATTTTAAAGCGTAAAGCGATTATTGAAGCGAAAGGTTTAACTTGGTCTGTTGTTGAAAGTGTGCCTGTTCATGAAGAAATAAAAACACAAACAGGCAACTTCCAGCAGTGGATTGATAATTATAAGCAGACATTACGCAACTTGGCTGAATGTGGTATTGATACGGTATGTTATAACTTCATGCCAATTTTGGATTGGACCCGTACTGATCTAGAATTTGAAATGCCAGATGGGTCTAAAGCTCTGCGTTTTGACCAAATCGCTTTTGCTGCCTTTGAACTTCATATTCTAAAACGCCCAGGCGCTGAAAACGACTATTCAGCTGACGAACAAGCGCAAGCGCAAACCTATTTTACGAATATGTCTGACGCTGAAGTGGAAAAGCTGACCCGTAATATTATCGCTGGTTTGCCAGGTGCTGAAGAAGGCTATACGCTGGAAGAGTTTCAGGCACAGCTTGACCGCTATGCGGGTATTGATAAAGACAAACTCCGTCAGCACATGAAGCACTTTTTGACTGAGCTGATGCCTGTGTGTGACGCCAACGGCCTGAAGATGGCGGTACACCCGGACGATCCACCGCGTCCAATCCTTGGCCTGCCACGTATCGTGTCTACCATTGAAGACATTAACTGGCTGACACAGGAAGTCCCGAGCAAAAATAACGGTATTACCATGTGTACAGGTTCTTATGGTGTACGCGGTGACAATGATTTAGTTAATATGATCAAGCAGCACGGTGAGCGTATTTACTTTACCCACCTGCGCTCAACACAGCGTGAAGACAATCCAATGAGCTTCCATGAAGCCGCGCACCTTGAAGGTGATGTGGATATGTATGACGTAGTTATGGCGATTCTAGAAGAAGAGCAGCGCCGTGAACAAGCGGGTGAAGGGCGCTTGATCCCTATGCGCCCGGATCACGGTCACCAGATGCTGGATGATTTGAAAAAGAAAACCAATCCGGGTTACTCCGCGATTGGCCGTTTAAAAGGTCTGGCGGAAGTGCGTGGCTTAGAGCTTGCGCTAAAACGTGCATTCTTTAAGAAATAACAAACTGTCACTGTTTGTCGATTTAAGGTCCGCTTGCGGGCCTTTTTTCGTTCTATTACGTAAAATACCCTGTGTCATTCAATTCCTTAAACTGGAGGATTAGCGATAAATCGCGTTAGCGTTGGCCAGCGATAAATATATTCATCAACCAAGCTCCCCTCTGGCGCGATCCATTGTTGTGCATGAATGTTTTCGCCCCCCATATGCTGATAGAAGGCTTGCGCTTTGTGGTTCGCTGCCAGTACTTCAAGATACATCCCCGTAGACTGTGCGTGCTGCTGTATCATCGTCGCAGCGTGTCTCAGTAACATAGCACCTAAGCCTTGGCCTTTACTGTGCTGGCTGATATGCAGGTTATCGATAATACTTCCCCACTGAGCATGTTGGTCTAGATACAGGCAGATAAACCCTGCGATCTGCTTCCCATCACATGCCACAAGAATATGTTGATTAGATGTCGGTTGGCTGAAACGTTGTCGCCACAATGCCAAACGCTCATCGAACACATCGTTGTTTAAATAGGCCTGATTGAGTTGGCCGCGATAAATGGTCTGCCAGTTTTGTGCATGTAGTTGGGCGATGGCATTTTGGTCTTGCTGTGTGGCAGTACGCACAATAAACACGGTAATTCCTTTCTAAAACATTAAGATAATCATCAATTTATCATTGGCGACTATAAATACCAAGTTCCCTTGATGTCATCAGGGACAATCGCTGAGAAAGCGCGGTACTATAGTGTCGTCTGTAGGGTGTATCCATATATGAATTTTATGAGTTTGAGGACGAAATGGAAAAAGTGATCGATAAACTGGCGTGGTTTCATTTGCGTGATGGCAAGTTGCTAACCGTCCGTTCGGTAGGGAAAACCCTGTTCTATTTGCCGGGCGGTAAACGTGAAGAAGGTGAAACGGACGAACAAGCGTTGATCCGCGAAATCAACGAAGAATTATCGGTGGATTTGGTGCCAAGTAGCCTGAATTATGCAGGCACATTTGTGGCGCCTGCCGATGGTAAAGCGGAAGGGGTGTCTGTGCAATTGACCTGTTATTTCGGGGAGTTTACCGGTGAGTTGCAGGCAGACGCCGAAATTGAAGAACTGGCTTTCGTTGACATGCAAGATGAAGCCCGTTGTTCAGCCGCATTGCTGGTGGCAATGGCGTGGTTAAAAGCGCAATCCTTGATTAAATAAATTTGAATTTGTCAGTCGAGTGATTGATGAAATAAATTAGCCAGCCAGTTCTTGCCGCTGGCTGTTTTTATTTAACAACTATGACACCCATACTTTTGTACTTTCTTGCCCTATGTTCTAGGCTTCTTTTTACATGGATAAATCAAGGAGTTGTCAATCATGCCAAGGGCAAGGAAAACGCAAGTGAGTTTAACTGACACACCGTATTATCATTGTGTCTCGCGTTGTGTGAGAAGGGCATTTCTATGCGGAAAAGATCCACTCACAGGGCATTGCTATGAATACAGGCGTGGTTGGGTGGAACGACGATTGCTGTGTCTTGCCAAGGTGTTTGCGATAGATATCTGCGCGTATGCAATAATGACTAATCATACCCATGTTGTACTTCATGTAGATGAAGTACAAGCAAAAAGTTGGTCACAGGAAGAGATCATTACCCGCTGGCATCAGGTGTGTAAAGGAAATTATCTGTCTAATACTTGGTTGGATGTAAGTCAGCGAAGCCACATGGACAAGGCGCAGTTACTGGCGGTAGAACGTATTGCGGACGAGTGGCGAAAGCGGTTACATGATATCAGTTGGTTTATGCGTCTGCTCAATGAGCCAATAGCCCGCCAAGCGAATCAAGAAGACGGTTGTACCGGACGTTTTTGGGAAGGGCGATTTAAATCTCAAGCCTTATTGGATGAAGCGGCTTTAGCAGCTTGCATGGCCTACGTTGACCTCAATCCTGTTCGTGCGGGAATAGCGAGAACGCCTGAATCCTCCGATCACACCAGTATTAAAAAGCGCGCTAATGCTGCGAAGTCGAGTTATCAGCCTAGAGCGTTATTGCCCTTCGTGGGGAATTCTCGCGCTAATATTTCCAAGGGGTTACCCTTTGTATTTACAGACTATTTGTTATTGTTGGATGAGACAGGGCGTGCCATACGTGATGGCAAAAAAGGTATTATTTCAGAAAAAGCGCGTAATATTGTCGCTCGCCTTAGTCTAACAGAAGATAACTGGCTGGAATTAACGAACCATTTAGAGCGAAACTTTTCGGGTGCGATTGGTAAGGAATACTTACTACGAGAATATCACCATCATATTGGTCAGCAGCGTGCTCATGGGGTAAGCGTCAGTCGGCGATTGTTAAACGTCGCCTGATACATCACATTTATTTTCTATCATCTTCGACTAGTGATCAGACTAGGTTTTGTCATGCAAGCAATTTGCAGAAATCGTCAAATAACAGCGCTTATTACGGAAAGAACGTTGAAAAGCGTCAATGGGTAGGGAACTGTGGGGAGTAATACGTAGTTTTGCTGATTCAAACCCTGTTAAGTTCTTTTTATTATGGGTGTCATGATTAAAATTATTGCTGAGACGATTCAATTCTTGTACAAATCAGCCTTTGATGAGGCTGGAGTACAGTTGAATGAGTTTAGTCGTACGACAAGTAATCGCAGATGATGCACAGGGTATCACGGATGTTCTTAATCCGATCATTGTTGAAGGTTTGTACACTGTCTTAGATACCACCTTTTCTGCAGATGAAGAAAAAGAGTTTATCGAACAGTTTCCAGAACAAGGTGTTTTTACTGTTGTAGTGAATACCGATGAGTCGAAGATTATCGGCTTTCAAAATGTTGAGCCATTTGCGTCATATACAAAAGCGTTTGACCATGTGGGTATTATCGGCACATTTGTTAGCGATGAGAGTCGAGGGCAAGGTGTATCGAAGATGCTATTTCAGTCTACGTTTGAAGTTGCAAAGCTGAAAGGGTATGAAAAACTATTTGCTTATGTTCGTAGTGATAATGAACGAGCTTTAGCTGCTTATTTAAAGCAAGGTTTTGAGATAGTTGGAACAGCGAAAAGACATGCAAAAGTAGCTGGAATCTACATTGATGAAATCCTAATTGAGAAATTCCTGTAAGTATCAGCAATTGGTTTTAAGTGTTTGAAATTTATATAAAAATAACTTTTTATCTAATTGGGTTAGATACAGGTATGCGCATTTTACCAGATAGTTTAATGTGCATTTTTCTATTTGCGAGTTACCAGCAGATATGTTCAAGTTGCATTATCTGAAGCACCTGCTCATGAATGAGCAACAACAATGGATATATACAAAAAAGGGTGCCGAAGCACCCTTGGAAGTAGATTATTGATTTAGCTTAGCGCAGGGTATAACCACCATGACCGCTAGAGAACGTCCAATGCTTGCCGTTTGACCAGTAAATACCCGGAACCTGGGTACATTGGCCAGCATCATTAACAAACCCAGCGCCATAGAACCCACTGCGGGTGATCACACACAGCGCTTTGTCACTGTCTTTGTAGGCTTTCGCCTTTTCACCGACATTGGCGCGGTCACTGAGTGATAGCCACTCAAACTGGTTGATAGCAGACTCAATGGTTGTTTCAGAGCCATTTTGACGCACAGTAATTTCACTGCCACCAGTACAGCGGTATTGGTTTTCACTCAGTTGTTCAACGTAGCCATGCAACGTTTGTGACGCATCATTTATGGTCATGTCAAAACGACACACTGGCATTTGTTCACCATTGACTGGCATAACCGCGAGCAGCGAACGATCACGAGGATTTAGCTGGTCAGGGTTAAAGCCTTGCTTTGGATGAGTAAACCAACCTTCAGGCATTGTTGACTGTAATGCGTCGTAACCAAACTCTTGCCCAATAATTACTGGTCCTGCTAATGATTCGACCGCAGGGTTATATTCTGGGTATTGGGTATCAAGAACTGTTTCACCATTAATATCACCGCAGCTTAACTCAATTTTAGATGGTTGCTGATCTGCTGGGATATTGAGGTGGAACTTGTTGCTCTGGTTAGCAGTGTGACGACTCCCTGCGAGGCTGATAGCCGTTTCGATACCTTGGCTATCTGTGAGTGTTAGCTGACACTGGCGCTGGCTTTGGTATACCGGCTTAATCGTTGTTGAACGGTTTGCGGCATAACGCCATACGTTCCCGTTTTCATGCATCATGCCATCCACTTGCATACAGTAACCATCACGCAAGAACCCTGCACCTTCATGAGCGACATTGCCAGAATCTAGGGTACATACCGCCACTTCACCAATTTCAGGGGTTGGCGTATAGGTTAGCGCTCCTTCGCCATAGCGTGATGCGATGGTGTATTGTTGCGGTGCTGACACCAATTGATCTCGATTATTGTTAGATTGCCAGAACATATCATTACTTGCTTCACAGCGTTGCTCTGTGTCGTTAACCGCGCCAATCATGTGGGCTGTATCGCCATTGTTAGCCGTGTATTCAAATTGGCACATACGATGAGGTACACCGTCAATGATCAAGGTTTGCCAGATGTCAGCAGCGAGTTGCTCATCGGTTAATTGATCAATGGATTGCCAGCCTTCAACCTGATACGCCGAGGTTGATGGTGCTGGTAGGTCAAAGATATTGCCGTAGTTTGAGTATAACAATGGGTAAATCTGACTTGGATTTTGTGCCATTGGATCATACACGCCTAGTAGGGTGATAACGGGGACGCCTTGCTGTTGTGGCGCAGCATAATCAACATCAGCCTCTACGTAGCGCTGCAGAGATTGATCCCAACGTGAATAGCCAGTTGCACTGTTTGGATCTAGCATATTGGCACTGTTAAACCAGTTGGCTGCGCGGCGGTTCATTTTTGGATGCTGTAAGGTATAACGGCTGACGATACCTTGTGCATAGCCACCAGCTTGTGCATCTTTCAAATAGCCAAATTCTTTGGCGAATGGTGGAACAACTTCACCACCTACATCATTGGTATAAGCGGCACTGGTCCAATTAATGTTACCGATAAAGCGGTTATAGACAGCATCCCAGCCCCAGCCGGATTCTTGATCATGGCTTGATGCTTGAGCCGGGTAATGGCCCAGACCGAAGTTATGCCCTAATTCGTGAGACCATTCATTACCTGTAGTATTGGTTAACGTGACTTTGCCACCACCACCGCTGCCGCCGTGATTAACCTCACCGTTGGCGTACACACCGTTATTAGTGTGGGCTGTAATGTGATTGAAACGGCGGTTATAGGTTTGAGAGAAGCCAGCCGTGTCGGTAATACCGAAGTTTGCGTTATTGATCCCGGTTGAGACTAAGGCTTTCCCAATCGCTTCACGCATATCACCACCATGCCAGCCGCCAGTATCGTCACTGCGTTCAGTATAAACTTTACCGTTTGGCATAGTAATTTTAGGGAAATGAGCTGCGGTGTAGTCCGCCATAATCAACTTAGACACGGGGATTTTCTGGAAGTAGTCAGCAGACAGCGTGGCCATTTCTTTGATCATGGTGTTTCTGTCTTTGGGTTCCATCAGCATGCCAATATCAATGTTTTGGATTACCAGTTCTGGTGCACCCGCAAAAACAAAATCACTTTCGGCAAGCTCACCAGCATTTCCATTGTTATCAGTAAAGCGAAGAGAAAGGCCTGGTTTCATCCAGTCCCACTGTAAGGGTAGGCTCCATATGGTGTGAGAGTAGATGACTTTCGCTCGGCCATTATTAGGTTGATCGGTATCAGCCAATGCACTTGGTGGTAACATAGCTGCACGGGTTTGTAGTACACCATTTAGATATACTTCAGCCCAAAGCTGGTGGATATGGGTGTTTTCTGGATTTAACAGTAGCATCGCGGCACGGTTAATCACTAGGTCAGGATTTCCTGCTTCTTCATTGCCAAATGGGGCCGTGGTCGTTCCGGTTTGAGCAAAAGATAATTGCGCTGCTAGGCTGCCGTTAAGGTGGTTAGTAACAGGTGCGTGGTCGGCAAAACCCAGTCGAGCAGGTAGGGTGGTGAATGTGTGCTGTATCGGAGGTGCGCACCCTAATGGGTTGCAGTTTGAGACGTCCACTTGATAGGCAGTATTTGGGGTTAATGCACCAATAAAAAAGTCAGAGCTTGAATCATTGAATACTTGAACATCTTCTGAGTTGGTAAGGTTACGCAGCGTGATAGTAACGGTGTCTTGCTCTTGTTGACCTGTCCAGCTAAAACCAACCCCTTGATCTGACAGGCTGCTTACCGTAAATTTATTTAGTGTCGGCTGTGCTAAACCTTTACAATCGGAGGTTTCGATATGTTGAAGCATTGCCGCTTCATAAGCGAAGTCACCGTTTGGTAACACGGAACCACGGCTAGCAGGTACATACTCAATAAAGCAGCCCGTGCCATCGCGATTCATATTGCCGTATTCTAGGTTTAACAGATAAAAGCCACCATTGTATGAAACAAACTCCCAAGTGTTATCAAGGAAGTCCAACACATGGCGATAGGCACTTTCATCGCCATTAATGGCTAATGGGAACATTGGGTAATTATCAAAATTCAACCAGTAGTCGCGTTCCTTGTAGCGCAGATAGTTTTCATTGTCCTGGGTGAAGGTGCCTTCACCGCGTTCGGCAAGGGCATGCATTTCGTCAATACGCTTAAAGGTCTGTTGAGCAACTTCCTGCATATTTTGCTGTTGTACTGAGTCTTGTGTCTGGGCATAAATTGACGGTGACGCTCCGCTAAGGAGTGTCGCAATCACTATGCTTATATGTGATTTTTTCATTATCCACCTACTAGTACATTTATTGTTATAAAGATTACATTGAGACATTTAGGGTGTTAAATGCCGTGGCGTACTCATGTATGCCAAATTGTTACTGTTTTGAATGAGTAATGATATTTTGTGTCGTTAGGGTTTAATAGCCCATAAATGCATGTAATTCTCATTTATGAGACTTTGGTTCAAATGTTGATACCTGTCTCATTTTTACATGCCGTGTGGTATTGAAAATTCGCAAAAAATATGAATTGGAATGTGGCACATAAAGGTTATATGCCTTCAGGGTATGCTGATTGGGTTAAAGGAGATTGCTCATAGGGTATATTTCTAAAATTGTTGTTGCTACAGATATTCTCTAGTGTACGGATATAAATTTATTGGTTTTTATTTAAATTATTATTATGTCGATTAGACTATTTATGGCAAGAGAGGCAGATGCCATATCAATGGCACATAGTAATATTCTATTGTTTGATATTAATGTTTATTTTATCTAATTCCCACCCCCACAGCTTTTTATACTAAAACCATTGGATATGCAATTCGTTGAAAATGGTAATGTGCACTGTTATGTTATGTTATTTTTTATTTAAAATAAACAACATTTATAAATGTATTTCTGGTTATTCTTGTATGCATGTCACGATTAAGTAAAATTTGTATGATTATTAAAATATAAATATTCATTGCTGTTAAGTTTGATGCTAATTTCCATCCTTTATTGTCATAAGGATTAATAACAATGAAACTAAAAACATTATCAGCACTTTTACTTACTGCTTCACTATCACCAATGTCAGTGTTGGCTGACGATAGTCCCATTCGTCTAGTGATCCATGGTGGTGCGGGTAATATTATAAAGAAAAACTTCACACCAGAAAGCGAAGCAGAATATAAGGCTAAACTTGAAGAATCACTTAACGCTGGGTATACAGTGTTAAACAGTGGTGGAACAAGCATTGATGCGGTTATCGCATCGATTAAAGTGATGGAAAACTCGCCTTTATTTAACGCAGGTAAAGGGGCGGTGTTTACTAATGAAGGTCGTAATGAGCTAGATGCGTCGATTATGGATGGCGAGACGTTAATGGCCGGATCGGTTGCTGGTGTAACGACAGTAAAAAACCCAATTACAGCGGCGCATGCCGTTATGACAAAATCGCCTCACGTGCTAATGGCAACACAGGGTGCTGAAAAGTTTGCCGCTGAACAGGGGCTAGAATTGGTTGAACCATCATACTTTTTTACAGATTTTCGCTTCCAGCAGTTAAAGAAAGCTCAAGCTAAAGATCAAATCATTCTCGATCATGATGGTAAGACAGCAGCATTGTTTGCTGACCCAATGATGTACGATTACAAGTACGGTACAGTTGGTGCCGTTGCTTTAGATAAAGACGGTAATATCGCGGCTGGTACATCAACTGGCGGCATGACGAATAAGCGTTACGGTCGTGTGGGTGATTCGCCGATTATTGGTGCGGGTACCTATGCTGACAATAACACAGTGGCGGTATCGGCAACGGGATCAGGTGAAAAATTTATTCGTACCTCAACAGCCTATAACATTTCATCTCAAGTAAAGCATAAGGGTACACCACTGGATATCGCCGCAAAGAATGCACTAGCTGAAGTTGCTGCAATTGATGGTTCTGGTGGCGTGATTGTGCTTGATAAGCACGGTAACTATGCAATGGAATTTAATTCTGCTGGTATGTATCGTGGAACAATCGGTACTGATGGCAAAACAGAAGTTGCGCTATACGGTCAATAATAATCAAGAGCAATAGAACAGATGCCGATTAAGCCGGCGGTGTCTGGTATAGCAAAAGATACTATATTCGACCGGACGAAAAGCACTCGGCATGCCCTGCTTGCCGAGTGCTATTTATTATCTTGCGTACATAATCCAGTAGGCAGTTGAAATTCCTTAGTTATAAAAGGCTTCAACAGTACCTTTTAGTGTGATCAAAAGCGGTTGGCCACGACGGTCCAATGCTTTATGTGAAGGAATTTTTACCCAACCTTCACTGATGCAATATTCTTCAACGTCAAAACGCTCTTTGCCATTAAGGCGAATACCAATGTTATGTTCGAAAATTTCTGCAACATGGTGTGGGCTACGTGGATTAACTGAAAGGCGATCAGGTAAAGTTGGTAGCGATTTAGAGTCAGTCATGTTCGTGTTCTATAGTAAAAAAAAGTGCGCCATTGTAGTCAAAATAACCCTAGCGCTCAATAGTGGTCGTCACGATTGCGATGAATCACTTCAAGTCTCTCTTTCTCAATGTTGAAGTCGATTAATATCCATAACGGTTAACATTCATATCCTGCTTCATTCTTTATTGTCGTCAGATGAGCGCTTAGCAGTGTGTGGTAAGGTTGATGTCACCTTATCTACGATATACGCGCCAATTGGAATAGCTGAGGTAGCGGCAGGGGAGGGCGCATTGCAAACGTGTAAGCTGCGCGGGCTAGTCGCAAATAAAAAATCATGGACTAATGTGCCATCATTCATCACGGCTTGGGCTCGGACCCCTGCAGGGTAAGGCAGTAGATCACTGGTTTTGAGTTGTGGGCAATACTTATTGACTAGCTTTAGATAGCCAGGTTTCCACCATGAGTTTTTGGTTTCTATTAGTCCGGTTTTGAGGTTATGGGCCGTGGCTTTCCAGAACCCCTTAAATCGAAACATATCACTAATATCCTGCAGACTTAGATTCACAGCGCCATAGCCTTCACGCTTCCAGCCTTGTACGGCATTGGGGCCAACAGTGACAGAGCCATCTATCATTCGGGTCAGGTGAACCCCCAGAAACGGTAAATCCGGATCAGGAATGGGATAGATAAGGTGATTGACTATCTTATTATGTTCCGGTTTGAGCTGATAATACTCACCTCGGTAGGGGATGATTTGAAAATCGGTTTTGATCCCTAACATGCGGGTAATTCTGTCAGCCATCAAACCCGCACAGCTGATCAGATAGCAGCCTTGTAAAGTTAATTGTTGGTTATCGCTATGGCAAGAGACGGTTATTCGTTGATCATCTTCGGTAAGTTGAACTACCTCACATCGGCGGACAATTTCGCCTCCGAGTGCGATAAAAGTCTCCGCCATTTTTTGGGTTACCAATTTATAATCAACGATACTGGTGTCGTGTACCAAGATGGCACCAAGTCCTGATACATTGGGTTCTAATGTTTTAAGTTGCGTTTCATTAAGTATTTCGGCGTTAATGTTATTTTGCTGGCAGCGTTCAAACAGCACTTCCATTCTGTCCAGTTCTGTTTGATTGGTAGCAACCAGTAATTTGCCACAGTTCTCGACAGGGATATGATGCTGCTGACAAAACTGTTTGGTCGCGTCGATACCAGCTTTACAGAATTGAGCCTTTAGGCTACCAGGGGCATAGTACACTCCAGCGTGGATCACGCCACTATTATGTCCGGTTTGATGGTAGGCTAGGGTGTCTTCTTTCTCTACCACGATAACAGCCTTGTCAGGATAACGCTGTTTTAACTGCCAAGCCGTTGATATGCCGACAATACCACCGCCAATAATGATGTAGTCGTAGAGCTTTTTCATAACAATCCTTGATCCATTTAACCGATGCAGTTGAAGGTATACCAGACTATACCCACGATAATTCAATATACGCGGCTATTTTATCGAATTGAGTGTGCAAACTACATTGAATTCTGCATTTTGGGCAACGTGAGTATATAAGTCTAGGTTTACTGTCTTTCGTTAATGTTAATGCGACCTTTACTGGCGTATTTGGAGGCTATTGACGGATTTATACAATACAGACGAATGGCTTCCGATTACTATTCTGTCCATCGAAAGCGAATGAGAACCCCAATGAAATTTCAAGATTTACAACAAGGTCAGGCAATGGCTCTAGCGCCAAACATCTCTTTTACTCTGATTAGAGAGAGTGATATGGCTGATATTATTCAGATGCTAGCGAACCCGAAGGTAACCGAATATCTGTTTTTTGCGCCAGCTCCCGTTGAAGTGTATCGCAGCTATTTTGATCCTATTATCGAAGCTACCGCGGTCGCTATTGACGAGCAGCGCTGGCCTGAAAATCCAACGGTGGTGGTTCGCGACCAAGCGGGACATTTTATGGGGATGGGCGGTCTGGTACAGGTAATGTTACTTGAAGGCAATTTTGAAGTGGGTTATCAGCTTCCTGAACATGCATGGGGGCAAGGCATTGCTACGGCAATTTGTCAGGTGCTGACTGAATTAGCCTTTACTGTGTTATCTGCACATAAAGTTACGGCCGATTGTTATAGTAGTAATGTTGGCTCGTATAAAACACTCGAAAAATGCGGTTACAGTGTGGAAGGGCAATCAACCCACTATTATAAGCTGGAAAATGGTTTTGCAGACCGTTTATATCTTGGTCTTACAGTCAGTGAATTTCAGAATAAGCAACAAAAGGTCATAAATGGAACGTTTAAACAATAGTTTTGCTATTTACAGTTTGCCGGATAGTTTACTTTTAACCCATTGGAAAATAAGCAAAATGCTATAAAATGGGTTCGATGAGGTGTTGTATTCCTCAAGGGCGTATACGTAATTTGATTTGAATTTTTCAACCGCTTCTTTTGAATTTTCAGCATAAATTACATCATCTTCGACCTCAAAACCTTGAGAAAGCAGGACTTCTTTTTCGGTGAGAAACGAATCGGAAGACATATCAATAAATGTAAATTTCTTTCTATTACTGTCTGGTATACAGAAAAATTGGTATTTATTTATCATGTAACACCTATCGTGAAAATATAGCGTTCAGCAGAGTAGTTACTCTACGCCTTTGGTGTGCACGATTAAATACATAGCCAGTTACTTATTTGTATTTATTTGTATTTCCGAGAAAAGCCCCACACAAATTGCGGGGGCTTTGGGGGATTTCTGTCAATCACCGAGATGCTCATAAGGGGGCAGTATGAGAGCAAGTGTGACAGCAGCAGATTATTTCATCAAGCTTTCAGATTTAATGGCATTCTTGGCTAATGCTTTGGCAAATTCAGCAATGTCAGACTCAATTTCGCCGATCGCTTGGCGCATTTCACCCATATCGATATTTTGAATTACTCTGTTTTCCATCACGATATCACCGTTGACGATAGTAGTGGTGACATTGCTTGGATTGGCTTGATAAACCAAGGTGGCGTACGGGTTATAGTTAGGCATCATGTTCGGAGATTGGGTTTCGACAATGATTACATCTGCTTTCTTACCCACTTCTAATGATCCGACTTCGTCTTCCATATGCAGTGCTTTCGCCCCGCCGATAGTGGCCAATTCAATCACTTGCTCTGGGATCATAATGGTCCGGTCGTTATGTTTAAGGCGCTGCATATTGGCGGTGTAACTTAACGTGCGCCATAAATCGACTTGATTAGAGCTCATTGGCCCGTCGGTGCCCAACCCTAATCGGAGATCTTGACGGTACATGTCCCATGCCGGAGCGATACCAGTTGCGCCTTTGGCATTTGCCATTGGGTTGTGGGCGACACTGGCACCTGCTGCTTTGATCATGCTGATATCATGTTGATCTAGATGGATCCCATGAGCCAATACCATCCGGTTGTCTAATACACCGATATGCTTGAGCCAAGCGACAGGGCTGAGTTTATCAGTATTTCCTTCAATACGTTCTGCTTCGTTGCCAAACTCCCCCACATGGATGAGTACAGGGACATCATATTGGTGTGATAAACGATTAATCTCTCGCAGCTTATCGGTAGAGACTGTGTATACCGCATGCGGAGCAAAGGCCGGTGTGATCAGCGGATCATTTTTATATTGCTCAATAAATTTCTGTGCATACGCAATGCCACCATACGGCTGCACGGCATCAACTACCGGGAATTTAATGACTGTTTCACCCAGCACTGCACGTAAACCGACCTCTTTTGTTGCACGTGCCATATCATCGACATGGTAATACATGTCAGCGTAAGTGGTGACACCACTTTGTGCTAAATCAACCGCACCAAGCTTGGTGGCCTGATAGATGAGATCGCGGCTGAGCTTTTCTTTTTCTAACGGGAAGAAATACGCAAACAGGCGGTTGGCTATCCCTTCTTCCCCCAATCCGCGAAAGGCAATCATCGGTAGGTGGTTGTGTGTATTGATCATTCCAGGCATCACAATGCCATCGTGAGCGTCAATGATTTTCGGGGCGTGATATTGCACCAGTAAGCGGTTATCTCCAATAGCAACAATGGTGTCATCTTTAATCACGATAACGCCACTGTCGATCACGTCTTTGTTATTGTTGATCGTGAGGATCTGACCATTAGTGATGATCAAAGAAGCATTGTAAGGTGTTTGTGCCGGTAACGCAGAGCAACCCGCCAGAAGTATGCTGGTGGCAATAAGAGTGAGTGTCTTTTTCATGTCGGTATCAAGTAATGATAGAAAGGCGGGCGCATTTTAGGGAGTTGAATTGGGAGTTGCAATCGTTTGCTGGTGTTCGTGAGAGGTTGAGCCATGAAAATATTGGATAGTCTCAGAGGGTGGTTTTCATCAGCTACGCTTAGCAAAGAGATCCCCCAGTTATCTTAAGAAACCAAGATGTAAAAATAAGGCTCTTCGGAGTGCGGTTTGGGTCTTGAGATAGTTTTGGCAAAAAGGAGGCAGTATGGTTACATCGCATTATCACATAAAAGGAATGTCCCGGGATGATTTACAGGTTGCCATTGATTGGGCTGCACAGGAGGGATGGAACCCTGGGTTGTATGATCTTGAGTCGTTTTATGCAGCGGATCCGACTGGTTTTTTAATGGGGTATTTGGGCGATGAGCCGATCGCCTCGATTTCCGTCGTGAAATACGATAGCAGCTATGGGTTTCTTGGTTTTTATATCGTGAAACCCGATTATCGAGGTAAAGGATATGGCTTGGCCTTGTGGAAAGCCGGGCTTGAATACTTGAAGGGATGTAATATTGGCCTTGATGGGGTGGTAGAACAACAGGAAAATTATAAGCAGTCTGGGTTCAAGCTTGCCTATGGCAATATACGCTTTGAAGGTTTTGGCGGCGGTCGTGCGCCAGTGGCTGCAGGGGTGACTGATCTTGCACTGGTACTATTTGATGATATTGAGCGTTATGATCAAGCATTTTTTCCTGCTACCCGAGGTCCATTTCTCGAACACTGGTTATCGCAGACGGGTTCCGTCGGGCTTGGGATCAAGCAGCAGGAGCAATTGATGGGATACGGGGTGATACGCCCTTGTCGTAATGGTTTCAAGATAGGCCCGCTGTTTGCCGATAATTGCGTGTTGGCAGAGGTGCTGTTTCTTGCGCTAAAGGCGACCGTACCAGCGACTCAGAATGTTTATCTGGATGTGCCGGAAGTGAATGTTCTGGGAGTTGAGATTGCCCGGAAATATAATATGCAGCCGATCTTTACCACTGCGCGAATGTATACTGGAGCTATGCCTGCCATTTCAGTGGATCGTACGTTTGGAGTGACGACATTCGAATTGGGATGATGGAAGTAGCGAGCACCGCCGATAATAACCAAAGTAACTCATGCTTAATCATATCTTGAGGTAACTTGGACATAGACGGTGCAACACTGTGTAATATTATGCTTTCATGGCCTGTTCAATCGCCACCGCGACGGCGACTGTTGCGCCAACCATCGGGTTGTTGCCCATACCAATCAGTCCCATCATTTCAACGTGCGCAGGCACAGAAGATGAACCAGCAAATTGCGCATCAGAGTGCATTCGGCCCATGGTATCTGTCATACCGTAAGATGCAGGGCCTGCGGCGACATTATCAGGGTGAAGTGTGCGGCCTGTACCGCCACCTGATGCCACAGAAAAATAAGCATTTCCTTGCTCTAATCGCTCTTTTTTGTACGTTCCGGCAACCGGGTGCTGGAATCGGGTTGGGTTGGTTGAATTACCAGTAATGGAAATATCGACATTTTCACGATGCATAATGGCTACGCCTTCACTGACATCATCAGCCCCGTAGCAGTTTATATCACCACGAGGACCTTGAGAGAAACGGCGCTCTTGCACGACATCTAACTCGCCTGTTTCGTAGTTGTATTGGGTCTGAACGTAGTTAAAGCCGTTGATTCGCGAGATAAGGTAGGCGGCATCTTTGCCAAGACCATTTAAAATTACGCGTAATGGGTGCTGACGTACCTTGTTGGCATTGAGTGCAATTTTGATGGCACCTTCAGCGGCGGCGTAAGACTCATGACCAGCAAGGAAGCAAAAGCACTGGGTTTCATCACTCAGCAGTCGAGCACCTAAACGACCGTGACCTAAACCCACTTGACGTTGATTGGCGACAGAGCCGGGGATGCAAAATGTCTGAAGGCCTTGACCCAGATACTCTGCGGCTTCTGCGGCAGTACGGGCATTTTCTTTTAATGCGATGGCAGCACCTAATACATAGGCCCATCCAGCGTTTTCGAATGCAATGGGTTGGGTTTCTTTAACGATCTGATAGGGATTGACGTTGTTGTCTGTGCAAAATACTAACGCTTCTTCTAGAGAAGAGAATCCATATTGTTCAAGTACAGGGGTAATTTGGTCGATACGGCGATCATAACTTTCAAATAGTGCAGCCATGATGGTGTCCTCAATAAAATGGTGAAATCTGCTATGGTACTAATGTGACGTTGTCACCTTACCTTTTTGCTTACGGCTTTTTTGTTCGTTATTCGTGACGAGGGTCGATAGTACGAACCGCTTCATCGAAACGACCATACTGACCAGTGGCTTCTGTCATTGCTTGTTCAGGAGCAACGCCTTTACCAATAGACTCCATCATTTTTCCGATATTAACGAAGCGGTAGCCGATGATTTCATCATTGTCATCAAGTGCGAGTTGAGTGATATAGCCTTCTGCCATTTCCATGTAACGGGCGCCCTTAGATCGGGTACCATAATGAGTGCCGATTTGACTGCGCAGTCCTTTACCGAGATCTTCAAGCCCAGCCCCAATAGGCAGACCATCGAGTGAAAAGGCAGTTTGAGTTCGACCGTAGACATACTGTAAGAAGATTTCACGCATTGCCACGTTAATGGCATCGCAAACTAAATCTGTATTCAGTGCTTCCAGAATGGTTTTGCCGGTGATGATTTCTGATGCCATCGCCGCAGAGTGGGTCATACCTGAGCAACCAATAGTTTCAATCAGGGCTTCTTCAATAATACCGTTTTTGACATTTAGTGTGAGTTTTGCTGCGCCTTGTTGTGGTGCGCAGGTCCCGACGCCGTGGCTGACACCGGATATGGCAATAACATCTTTGGGTTGTACCCAACGCCCTTCAACCGGGATCGGGGCTGATGGATGTTGTGGGCCACGTTGAAGTGTGCACATGTTTTGAACTTCAGCTGAGTATTGCATCGCTCATTCTCTCTGTTTACTTGAACTGAAAGTGAGCAAAGAATGGAGGGAGATAGCTCGCTAACAACATCCCTATGTCTATATTAGACACAGAGTCTCTCCGGCCATTCAATGCCGTTGTTGTTAGACGTCATCATCCCTGATGCAAATGCCGTTAATGCAGGCGAAAATGCGAAGGGCGGTTAAAGGAGGATCATCATCTCCCGTCAATCATGAATATAGATCATCGACTGACTATGACAGGACGTTTATCCTGTCGATGAAAAGACTATACGCTTTTCTTTTGGGAAATAACCTTATAAATAGTAGAACCTTGTTTTCACTATTGGACAAAGTAGAAATATTGTAACAAATTGTTTTGTGGTGAAACGCCAGCTCAATGGCTTAGGCTATTCATAATGACAGGTGAACTGACAGTTTCCTTGACGAAATTTGACATGAATCGAACATGATCTCTTGATAGGGGCATTAATCTACCGCCATATAATGAGTGGAGAAAACCCATGAGATACGTATTAACAACAGGATCAAGTCAGTCAGTTAATTTATCCCTTTCACAGGGAATGGTATGGAAGAATCGGTGCCTATCTGGTGTGATGGCCGTTTGTATCGCGTTATTTGGTATGGTTACGCCAAGTATGGCTGAAGCGAAAGGTCACCATCATCATAATAAAAAGCATCATAGGCATAAGCACTGTCACCATGTTGTGATTGTGAAAGAAAAACCACGCCATCGCCATTATCATCGTAGCCGTTTACCAGAGATAGCGACTTTTGCCGTTATTGCTGGTGCAACGTATGCGATTATTAATAACACTTATTATAAACAGCGTGGTGATAACTACGAATATGTGGAAAAACCACGACGTTAATTGTGATGTGATCACATCACGATGAGATATTTAGTGACTGTTTTTGATTAAAAAATTCAGCAATTAAATTGTTGTCACGGTATTTTACAGTAGTAAACCTCGGTTAAGTCACTAAAACATCATACTTAACTGTCTACACTGAGTGTAACTGATTGATTATGGAGGGAGCCATATGACTATGAATTCGCTCAGTAGTGACAAGTTGTACCGAGCCGCTGAACTGCATGGCTTACCTGACGATTGTAAGTCGACGAAGAATTTAACGCCGCTTAATGAAATTGTTGGCCAGGAAAGGGCGCAGCAAGCCGTAGAGTTTGCAATGTCGATCAAGGAAAAAGGCTATAACATTTATGCCATTGGTCGAAATGGTTTGGGTAAGCGCACTATGGTATTGCGCTATCTCAATCGGCATGATCCTAATGGGAATGGCAATACCTTGTATGATTGGTGCTATGTCGCTAATTTTGATCAGCCCCGCAGTCCTAAAATCCTCAAATTACCCGCTGGTTGTGGTAATGCATTCCGTAAAGACATTGAAAAATTAATGACCCGGCTAGTAAAGGCTCTGCCACTAGCCTTTGATAATGAAATGTACTATAGCCGCTCTGAAAAGTTGAAAAATCAACTTACTCAGAAGCAAGAGAGTGCGTTAGTAACATTGACGAATGAAGCACTAGAACACAGTGTCAGTCTCTCGGTCACCACAACGGGTGAATATCAGTTGGTGGCGTTAAATGGCGAGGAGGCTCATACGGAAGAGACGTTTGCACAATTATCAGAACGGGAACAGAAAAAATTTGAAGATACAATCAATGATCTTGAACGGCGATTGCGCGGTATTGTTCGCCAGCTGACAGAGCTGGAAGAAGAATTTTCCGATAAAATCCAGAAGTTAAACGAAGAAGTGGCAATGGACGTTGTCGCGCACTTTATTAAAGCACTGCTGGTGGAATATAAAGATCTCTCTGAAGTTAAAGCTTATCTTAAAGCGATGCAGGCAGATATTCTCGATAATCTTGATATTTTCCTCGAAGAGAGTGAAGAGCAGGTTGCGCTTGCCTATGCGGCACTGGATAAGAAGATGCCACGCCGTTATCAAATTAACGTCCTGGTTAATCAGCCAGAGCATAAATTTCCGATAGTGGTGGAAGAAAGTCCGAATTATCACTCAATTTTTGGCTATGTTGAGAATGCCACTTTTAAAGGAACGGTATTTACAGATTTTTCGCTGATCCGGCCAGGAAGCTTACATCGTGCCAATGGTGGTGTACTGCTGATGGATGCTGTAAAGGTACTTGAGCGCCCTTATGTATGGGATGCCCTTAAGCGGGCATTGCGCTCGAGAAAGCTTAGTGTAAGTTCGCTGGAAAAAGAAGTCACTCTGTCTGGGACTATCTCGTTAGATCCAGAGCCCATTCCACTGAATGTGAAACTGATATTATTTGGCGATTATCAAACCTATCAGCTACTACAGCATTATGATCCGGAGTTCAGTGAGCTATTTCGTGTAACCGCTGATTTTGAAGATGAAATGGTCAGAACTGATGAGTCAGAAGCGCAGTATGCCCAGTTTATTTCAAGTATCGTGAACGATAATGGCATGCTGCATTGTGATCGAAAGGCAATTGGACGCATTATTGAATACAGTTCGCGTCAGGCAGATGATCAAAATAAGCTGTCATTACATTCGGCAGATATCGCTAATTTATTGCGTGAAACCAATTATATGGCGAAGTCATCTAATGCCACTATGATCCGAGCCAACCATGTTGAACAAGCATTGCAGAGCCAGGAGAAACGGGTTAGTCGACTGAAAGACCATGTTATGCAAACGTTCACTAATGGTACGACGTTAATCGACACAGAGGGTGAAGCTGTCGGACAAATTAACGGGTTGTCGGTAATCTCAACGTCTGATTATCAGTTTGGATCACCGAATCGTATTACTGCAACGACTGCTTATGGCGAAGGCGAAGTCTTTGATATCGAGCGCAGTGTTGATCTCGGAGGCCGTATTCACTCTAAGGGAGTGATGATCTTATCGGCATACCTAGCCTCAATGTTTGGAAAGAGTAGCCGAATCCCTCTCACTACACACTTAACGTTTGAACAATCATATGGCGGGGTCGACGGTGACAGTGCCTCAATGGCCGAGTTATGCGCCATTGTGTCAGCATTTTCTCACGTACCATTGCGACAGTATGTTGCGATTACTGGTTCAATGAATCAATTTGGTGAAGCGCAGCCAATTGGTGGGGTGAATGAAAAAATTGAAGGCTTCTTTGATGTTTGTGCCATTAAAGGGCGCTCGGCGCAGCAAGGGGTGATCATTCCTCAATCCAATGTGCACAATTTGATGCTTCGTAAAGATATTGTAGAAGCCGTTGAAAAAGGTGAATTCCATATCTGGGCGATTAGGCATGTTACGGAAGCGATCGAAATTCTGACCGGTAAACCTGCAGGCCTATTGACTGCTGAAGGGGTCTACCCAACAGCGTCGGTATTGGGGCAAGCTCAGCTGAAATTAAATGCGCTGCGACGGTAGTATTGCGTGCTGGAAAAAACACGCATAGGATAGTGGAAGATTGTTTAGCACTTATCGAGATGGAGTTTGACCAAGATGGTGGCAAAAGTAGGGTTAACCCCTCAAGGTCCACAGTTCTCTGAACTGGTCCAAGGCTATTGGCGTTTAGGCGAGTGGCAAATGAGCCCTCAACAACGCCTCGCTTTTCTTAAACAGCACATTGAACTCGGGATCACTACCGTAGACCATGCAGATATCTACGGTGGTTACAGTTGTGAGCGCTTATTTGGTGAAGCTTTGGCGCTTGATCCAACGCTTCGCGACAGTATTCAAATTGTCACTAAATGCGATATAAAGTTACGTAGTGATTTGGATTCTGAACAAAAAATTAATTATTACGATACCAGCAAAAAGCACATCATTGAGTCAGTGAATAACTCATTATCACGCTTGCAGGTAGAAAATATTGATGTGCTATTGATCCACCGTCCGGATGTTTTGATGGACGCTGATGAAGTGGCTGGTGCGTTTGCAGAGCTAAAACAGCAAGGTAAAGTGAGTCACTTTGGTGTCTCTAATTTCTTACCCGCCCAGTTTGATTTATTGCAGTCACGGCTTGATGATACGTTAGTGACAAATCAAGTGGAAATTAATCCGCTTAATTTCGATGTCGCGCATGATGGCACGTTAGATCAACTGCAAATGAAGCGCATTAAGCCTATGGCATGGTCATGCCTAGCGGGTGGGGGTATATTCACCGGGCAAACCGAACAGCAAGTTCGCGTACGTAATGAACTTGAAGCGATTTGTGAAGAAATAGGTGCAAAAAGTATCGATCAAGTCGTTTATGCTTGGGTTCGAGCCTTGCCGTCACAGCCTTTACCTATCGTGGGTTCTGGTAACATTGATCGTGTAAAAGCGGCGGTTGATGCCCTACAAGTTACACTGACTCGTGAGCAATGGTACCGAGTATGGGTTGCATCTAAAGGATATGGAGTGCCTTAATCGTGACGATCATTATGTACGTGATTTAATGCAAAAAAGGGGCTGATATAGCCCCTTTTTTGCGTTTGTTATCTTATGTTTTTAATAGGAATTTCATGCTATAACCTGTAAATGGTTCATTGAGAGGTAGCAGAAATGGCAGTTCAAGAAAGCAAACGTAGTAGTACGATTGCAAGCTTAGATGTATGCAGTGGATTAAGTAAAAAACAGCAGGCTATTGTTGAACGTGAGCTGGAATTGCTTGATATTGCCAAACAAATTGTCATCAATGAAGGGTTTGCTCACCTGACAATGGATAAAGTCGCTGCCGCAAGTGCGTATTCAAAAGGGACGATTTACAATCACTTTATTAGTAAAGAAGATCTCATTACGGCATTGGGCGCACAGGCTTTTCGAAAAGAGATACAATTTTTTCGTCGTGCATTAGCGTTTGCAGGTAACAGCCGGGAGAAGCTGGTGGCCATGCATGTCGGCTATTCGTTATTTACTCGTTTAGAGCCTGTACTTTCTCTGTGTGTCCTAACCTGTAGAACGCCTTTTGTGATCGAGAAAAGTTCGAAAGAGCGCTTAGATTATTTTATTCAACTCGAAGAAGAATTAGTGACGATCAGTGATAGTTTTCTGTCCTATGGTATAGAGTCTGGTGCGTTGGTGTTACCTGACAGCCTCTGCCGTGAAGGGGTCGTTTTTGCTAACTGGTCGATGGCATTTGGATCCAATGCATTAATGAATAACGCGAGCCAAAGTTGCTGTGTATCACGGTTGGCTCTGAATCATTCTGTATTGCAAAATGCCAATTTATTACTTGATGGGCTAGGGTGGTTGCCATTATCGTCTGATTTTGATTATCAACAATCTTGGTTACGTATTGAGAAAGAAGTATTTGCAGAAGAGGTACGTCAGCTGGCTTCTTTCTAATGGATGATGTTGTTATGTAAGGGCTAATGAGTCGCTGCGTAGACCCCTGTAGCCCCAAGAAAATAAGTTTTATTGTTAAATTTATTAGCGAAAAACGCTTGATGTGTAAATATTATTCATTATTATGACGGTTAGTCATTTTTTGACGATTCGTCATAATCGGTAATTTATGCTGTTTTATCAGATTTGAACACCTTCTCTTTGCCCCTAGGATTGGGCATTTATTTACAAGGATGTTGACGAAACGTCAAAAATCAGCGTTTTTTGACAGCCCTTGCTCGGGCTATCGATGCTTTGCATAGGAATATAAACCAGCCATCCGCTGGTTTAAAAAGCAAAGTTTTTGACGAAACGTCACAAATGGAGAAGGTGATGAAGTTAAAAATACCAGTGTTACCCGTCATATACCCCAAAACGATTTTACTGCTGTCATTATTAGTGGTTTTTTTTTCCACGTTTGGTATGAAAAATCTGTATTTTCGTGGTGACTACCAAATCTTTTTTGATGCAGATAACCCACAGTTACAGGCTTTCCAAGAAATAGAAGCCACCTTTAATAAAACGGATTCTATTTCTATTGTGTTGGCGCCCAATTCGGGAACCCTTTTCACGCCGGCTTACCTTACAATGATCCGTGATTTAACCGAAGCGGCTTGGCAAACACCGTACTCTAGCCGGGTCGATTCAATGGCGAATTTTCAGCACACGTCGTCAGTCGGTGATGACATGCTGGTGGAAGATTTACTCTTAGCCGATCATCCATTAACTGAGCAGAGAATTTCTTTTGTTGAGGAGGTTGCTACCAGCGAACCCAGATTGAAGAACTTACTCGTATCTGAAGATGGAAAAGTTGCGGTAATCAACATTACCTTGCAACTACCAGCAGGAGATCAAACGCTATTGGTCGCTGAAATAAAGCAGTTTGTTTCTTCGCTTACTGACCGCTATCAAGTGACTCACCCAGAAGTACAGTTTCATCTTGGTGGGATCATTGCAATGAACTCTGCATTTGCTGAAGCCGCTATGGCTGATGGTAGTACCCTCATCCCACTGATGTTTTTGGTTATTCTTGTCTTTTTGGGGGGCATGTTACGTTCAGTTAATGGTGTTGTCGCTACCTTGGTGATCATTATAACCACCGTTGCCGCAACGATGGGCTTACTGGGTTGGGCGGGTAAGTTTGTTAATAACGGTACAGTGAATGTCCCCACTTTGATTATGACGCTTGCTGTGGCGGATTGTGTACACGTGATCACCTCTGTGCTGCAGTCGATGCGACAAGGGATGAAGAAGCCGGATGCCATTGCACATAGTTTGAAAATAAACATTGTTGCGCTTTTGGTTACCTCGCTAACGACGGCAGTAGGCTTCCTGATGATGAACGCCTCTGATTCACCTGTCTTAAGGGATATGGGTAATCTCTCTGCTGTTGGTGTTATGGTCGCTTTTTTGCTGGCAGTAACATTGTTACCCGCAATGTTGGCATTATTACCCTTGAGGGTGAAGGTACTGCCGCAGCGTCAGGATAATGGTTTCATGAATAGCTTGGCGGATTGGGTAATTGGTTCCCATCGTTCTATTTTAGTTGT
Source organism: Photobacterium nomapromontoriensis (assembly GCF_050336815.1). Taxonomy (NCBI): domain Bacteria; kingdom Pseudomonadati; phylum Pseudomonadota; class Gammaproteobacteria; order Vibrionales; family Vibrionaceae; genus Photobacterium; species Photobacterium nomapromontoriensis. Next base: position 78,511 of record NZ_JAKJSL010000030.1, on the reverse strand, counting down.
GTCTGTCGCGGTGGTAGCAGTGTGTAGTGTGTTACTGACTTACAACAAGGTTAATGATGACACGGTGGCCTATTTTGATAAATCAAATGACTTTAGGCAAGCGGCTGATTTCATGCAAGAAAACATCAGAGGCATGATGAATATCAGCATTGCCATTAAATCGGGTCAGTCGCAAGGTGTGAATGATCCTAAATTTATTCATACTTTGGGTGAATTTACCGCATGGTTACGAGCCCAGCCAGAAACGGATCACGTGACTAGCCTGGCAGATACATATCGTCGTCTGAATATGAATGTGATGATCCTCATTATTACGCGCTGCCTGATGATCGCGAATTGGCTGCGCAATACTTACTGCTTTATGAAATGTCTTTGCCTTATGGTTTAGATCTTAATAATGAAATCAATATTGATAAATCATCGGTCAAGTTACTGCTAACAACTGACAATCTTGGCAGCGTCGATATGGTCGCATTAGAAAAACGCATTTATCAGTGGTTTGCTGATCATGCGCCAGAATATCAAGTGTTGGCATCAAGCCCAAATCTCATGTTTTCCCATATTGGGGAAGTGAATATGACCAGCATGCTACAAACTTTACCGGCGACATTGATCTTTATTTCCCTATTACTTATTGGGGCTCTGCGCTCATGGCACTTAGGTGCAATCAGCTTAATTCCGAACTTGATCCCTGCGGTGATAGGTTTTGGTGTGTGGGCTGTGATTTCCGGTGAAATTAATTTAGGTTTGTCGGTCGTGGTAACGTTAACGCTGGGTATTGTGGTGGATGACTGTGTCCATTTCTTGGCTAAGTACCAATATGCTCGGCGTGAGGGGCGGGATGTCGAGGCGGGTATTCGTTATGCATTTGCCACGGTAGGTAAGGCGTTGTGGGTGACCACGGTTGTATTAACGGCAGGTTTTTCGGTCTTGGCAATATCGAGTTTCAGACTGAATGCGGATCTTGGTTTGCTCAGTGCATTAGTAATCGCTATTGCTTTGATTGTTGATTTTATCTTGCTGCCAGCAGTATTACTGATATGGGACCGTAAATCGTATGAGTCACAGCAGGATGCAGAGCCCCAGTGGGTTAGTCAATCATAAAAAGTATGGTCAGTAACAGGCGCTTTAGCCATAAAGCGCCAATTTGAATCGAGTCAGTGACAAAGGATTGAATGATGAGAAAAGTGAAAGAAGTTATTGCATTAGGAATAGCGGGTTGGTTGTTAGTATCGCCAATTTCCGCTTTTTCAGACGAAGGAAAAGGCTTAGCCATAGCAACAGAGCGCAAAACAAGGGATGCCGGTTGGGGTGATTCAGCAGCCACACTGAGTATGCTGCTTAAAAATGCGCAGGGTGAGACCAGTGAGCGAAAGCTTAGAATAAAAAGCCTGGAAGTAGAGGGCGACGGGGATAAAGGTTTAACCGTATTTGATGAGCCTCGTGATGTAAAAGGGACGGCATTCTTAAATTACTCGCACACGACAACGCCTGATGATCAATGGTTGTTTTTACCGGCATTAAAACGGGTGAAGCGAATCGCATCACGTAATAAGTCTGGACCATTTATGGGCAGTGAATTTGCTTATGAAGATTTGAGTTCTTTTGAACTTGAAAAATTCACCTTCACTTATTTGAAAGATGATGTTGTACAGGGGATGGACAGCTATGTAATAGAGCAGCAGCCGACAGACCAATATTCTGGTTATACACGTCAAGTGGTTTGGTTAGATAAAATTCATTTACGGCCATTACAAATCGAGTTTTATGATCGTCGTAAAGCGTTACTAAAAACTTTGTCTTTTGAACAATATGAAGAGCATCTCGATCGTTATTGGCGAGCTAATTCGATGACGATGGTGAATCATCAGACAGGTAAAAGCACGACATTGACGACACATGAGCTGTTGTTTAAAAGAGGGCTTGATGAAAGTGATTTTAGTAAAAACAGTTTGAAACGAGCGAGGTAAGTCCGAGCAATGAAAGCTGTTAATGTCAGAAGTTTGCTATTCATTGCTCTAGTGGTCAGTCTGTGTTCGCCATTGCAGGCGACGGAATTATTAGCAACGACATTTCCTTCATCGGAGCTCAGGGGCGGCTTTGCCGTAGAATACCGGCAGTACTTCCAGCGTGGAATTATGGGACAAGAGAATGCGCAACCTTCGGTTGTGCTGGAGCCAGAATGGTATTGGGAATGGCATGACGGGCAATCGAGTTTTACTTTTATTCCTTTTGGCCGTTGGGATGGTATGGATGATGAACGAACGCATCTGGATATTCGTGAAGCAATGTATCTGTATTATGAGGGGGATTTTGAATTTCGTCTGGGTATCGGCAAGGTATTCTGGGGAGTCACGGAATCACAGCATTTGGTTGATGTTATAAATCAAACGGATGCAGTGGAGTCAATTGATGGTGAGGAAAAACTGGGGCAGCCAATGGTGCAACTCAGTTATTTTACCGATTACGGGCAGATGGAAGGGTTTGTTTTGCCATATTTTCGTGAGCGAACCTTTACGGGCAGTGATGGGCGATTGAGTGTCCCTGGTGTTGATCCTGGTTATGCTGAGTATGAGTCACGGCGTGAAGAGAAGCATATTGATTATGCGCTTCGCTATACCTATAGCTGGAGTATTTGGGATCTTGGTTTGAGTTACTTTAGCGGAACAAACCGTGATCCCTATTTCGTACTTGGTCATCAGAACCACTTACCATTGGTACAATATTACGCAAAAATGGATCAAATTGGCCTCGATCTACAAGGGCTTTGGGGAGACTGGTTGTGGAAGCTTGAAGTATTGCGTCGCTGGAGTTTTGATGATCATAGTGCGCTAACAGGTGGTTTTGAATACACGGTTATTGGTATTGCAGATACGGTTTGGGATCTGGGATTACTGGGGGAGTATCTGTACGATAGCCGTGGTGATAAAGCGTCAGTGGTTGGACAAAATGATGCCTTTATTGGTGCTCGCTGGGTGCTCAATGACATGGCGGGTACCGAAGTATTAGTCGGCATTAGCCAAGATCTTGATTTTTCACAATCCCGAACGGCAAAGATCGAGGCTTCAAGCCGGATTAATAATACATGGAAATGGAATATTAATGCCTGGTATTTAGAATCGGATGAAAATCTCGATCCAACGTATGTTCTCCGCAAAGACGATTTTATTGAGCTAAGTGTTTCTTATTATTTTTAACAGAGCGTAACTCTCTATGCCCAAGCTACCTTAAGATACAGAATTAGGCTCTTAAGGTAGCAAGGGAGATCGCCAGTCACTGCTGGCGATCGTATTGTGCATATACTCAAGTTACCACTGGCCACTATTTTCCATCGAAAGCCACGGTTCTGTTGGTGGCAGAGGTTCGCCTTTCTGTAGTAGTTCAATAGATATACCATCGGGCGAGCGAACAAAGGCCATATAGCCATCACGTGGTGGGCGGTTAATAGTGACACCGCTTGCTTGTAAGTGTGAGCAGAGGACGTAAATATCATCAACACGAAAAGCCAGATGGCCGAAGTTACGCCCTCCGGTATATTCTTCAGGACCCCAATTGTATGTCAGCTCGATGAGTGGCGCATTGTTTGTTTTAGCGTGGGACTCATCACCGGGAGCCGCAAGAAAAACGAGGGTAAAGCGTCCTTTTTCACTCTCTTTTCGGTGGGTTTCAACCAATCCAAGTTGGTGGCAATAAAAGTGTAGCGAGGCATCAAGGTCGCTCACACGAATCATAGTATGCAAATATTCCATTGTCGTTCCTATTGTATCCAGTTTTGTTGGTTCTCATTTTATACTTCAAGCTAATCTGAATATATATCTGCAATTTAGGTAAACGTGATTATTTTGTAAGGAGCAATGCTGCTACTTTGTTGCCGACATCAGCTGCCGACTGTGGGTTTTGTCCTGTAACGAGTTGTCCGTCTACTACAACATTGTTTGTCCATACGTCCGTTTTGATAAAGATAGCGTTGGCTGCCTTTAGTTTGTCTTCCAGTAAAAAAGGTACGATGTTCGTGAGGCCAATGGCTTCTTCCTCATCGTTAGTAAAGCCAGTGATTCGTTTGTTGGCGATAAGATGATCCCCATTGGGGTGTAGTATGTTGATCAATGCTGCGGGGCCGTGGCAGATGGCAGCTACGATGCCATTCTGTTGGTATATCGCCATAGCAACCCGTTGTACATGTTCGTCATCAGGAAAATCCCACATGGTTCCGTGGCCGCCAGCAAAAATAACGGCATCGTAGTGAGAGGGGATCACGCCATTGATAGAGGCGCTATTTTTGAGCTGTTCGACTAATTCTGGCGTAGCAAGAAAGCGGGCATTGCTTTCATCTTCTTCACTCCAGCTTTTTGGATCAACAGGGGTTTCACCACCAGCGATAGACACCACATCAACCTCTATATGTTGGTCGGCTAGGGCGTAATAAGGGTGGGTCAGTTCCGACAACCAAAATCCAGTTTGCGTGCCAGTCACTCCCATCGAGGCATGGCTGGTTAAGACAATCAGTGCTTTTGTCATTAGGTATACTCCCATCATAACGTTACAGCGAAAGCTTAGTTGAGGTTTGCAAATAGGGGAAAGAGGTTATGTATTGTACTAGTCTCGGTCATTTTCAAGTAGTGTGTAATTACTTACATTCAATAGAAACGATAAGCTTGAGGTCGAAGGATAAGTCTTGCAAAATAGCAGATATATTTTCAATAATTAATTTATAGGTATCAGCATGATTTCAAAATGGGCTGTGCGCTTTTTTCAAATGGCAGAACTAGTTGGCTCTTGGAGTAAAGACCCTTCAACTCAGGTTGGTGCCGTTATTACGCAGGGAAACCGTATCGTTTCAGTTGGTTTTAATGGCTATCCGCATGGTATTTCAGATAGTGCAGGGACTGATGATCGTGAGATGAAGCTATTGAAGACCTTGCATGCGGAAGAGAATGCGATCCTATTTGCTAAACGTGATTTATCCGGTTCGGATATTTGGGTAACGCACTTCCCGTGTCCGAATTGCGCGGCGAAAATTATTCAGACTGGTATTTCAACCGTACACTGTCCTGAGCAAACCGAGGATTTTCTTTCTCGCTGGGGGGATAAAATTAAAGTCAGCCAAGATATGTTTGAGCAATCAGGCGTTGAGGTAAACTGGCTACCATTGAAAGAGCTGGATTCTACGGGTAATTGATATGAAAAGAGGCTGCAGTTGCAGCCTCTTTTCATCTTACTCAATATATTCTTGCTGAACTGATCATCTGAGATCACTTGGATAGAATGGCTATTACCTGAATATTGGTCACAGACAGAAATGGCAATTCTCAGCAGTTAACCCGTGATTACCATTTAAGTTGTTGATGTGTGATTTACCGGCTTGTAACCCCATTTTATAGCCGGCATTAAGCAGTGTTTGTTTCATGGTTAGCCGTTTAACTGAAAATGTCTCTGGTGGCGCTATCACCCTAACTATCGTGTCTTGAGGTGGACGGCGGATGAAGTCTAATGAGGCATTGTAGTTTTCAGAACGATGGATCATCGCTTCAGCAATACCAGGATAACGAGAAAGCAGCTTTTTCATCATCCATGGGTGCTTAGCTGGGTTCATGTGGTAACTCAATGGATGCGAAAGAACAACCGTAATATCACGCGCGCCTCGACGATAGGCCTCTTTGACTGGAATCGAATCTGCTACGCCACCATCGGTATAACAACCGCCAGAAAAACACGGCGGTGATTTAACGGCAATAGGGAGCGCAGCAGTGGCTATCAAGGCTTGCTTCATATTTAGCTCGGTAATGCGATAGTAATCGGCTTGGCCTGTTTCGACATTGGTGACTGTCGCCCAAAATGGCATAGCACAAAGTAACTTATTGTCATCAATCGGGAAACGACGGTTAGATTCCTGCCATAACCATTCGATATCCACTAAATCGCCACCCTTTATAAATCGCCGTGGATTATAAAAAGTTTTGGTTGTTGCCAACTTAGTAATAACCTTATAACTACGTTTTGGGGTTTGAGAGACGTAGCCCAGTAGGTTTGAAGCGCCAGCCGAGACACCAATTGCAAAATCATAGGGTTGAAATTCGGCTTGCATAAAAGCATCTAGTACACCGCTGGCAAAGATGCCTCGCATAGCTCCACCTTCAACGATGAGTGCTCGACTGTTTTCAAAATACATACTTACCTCTACGCGTGATTATCCGTTAAGAGTACGTCTGGACTGAGCATAATGATATTCGGTTTTATTTATTGGTGTAGTAAGTAAAACCTAACGTGATAAGGCCGTTATCAGTCGGACGTGATTGTCATTTTAGCAAGGAACAACGGTAGCCGTTGGATGCTCGCCAAGTGCTTTTGCGGGGGTATATTTGATATAACAACGCATCTCTTTAAGTTTGTCATTCTCTTCACTTGTACCAACAACATTGTTTTTAAAGGTAATAAATGAAGAGTCTTCATAGCCGTCATGACCATAAATGGAGACAAAGTCGTAGTCTTTCTTTGTGCCATCGTAGATACCATCGATGATATGAGAAATGGTCAGAGGGTCAGCATCTGGATACCCGTAGCGGAACACACAGTATGAATGTCCATTTTTTTCACATCCAGGAAAGGGGAGAGACGCTTGAACGCTATTTTCATTGCTACTAGGCTGGTTGGTGACATATTCGTACCCTTCCAGTCCATCAATTGCCATTTTTCCATAGGTGACATCAGCGCTCGACATGAGGATGCCAGCGACGGCCTTGAGTACAGCATTTCGAGCATCACGTTGTGTGTCTAGAAATTTTGGTGCTGCCACAACGGCAAGAATACCAAGAATGACGATAACCGTGACCATCTCAATTAAGGTGAAGCCTTTGCTTTTCATTGTTCATATTCGATAGGTTGTTCCTGCGGTGCATTATACACATAAGTGTGTGATGCTGATCTCAAATACTTGTACGAAAATGTACCAAATTATATAAAACTTGCGCAATTGAAACTCTGTTGAGCTGATTATTCCGTTCTAGCAGTTACTGCTAATGATAGGGTCAATTTTTTGAGGGAACTAATTTGCCCTTATGATGCGGTGTACGTGATCATGCTGTAGAAGCAAGTAGCAGTGAAATGGTAAAAATTATCGACAGGAATAGCCACAATCTATCCCCAGAAATTGTGGATAACATTCGTATTTGGCAGGGTGTTTTTTGAGCTTTATGGGTGTAATTGGTTAAATTTTGCTCGATATTATATTCTATAAAGGATTGTTTTAGTCGTTTAACTTGCTGATTTTAAGGGTGATAACCTTGAAAAATTAAATTATTCAGAATTTATGTCTAATTTTGGATGAAATGTTGCTTGTTATGTCGCCTGATCCCCTTTACTATCACCCACCAAGTTTTGATGATCCGAGGGGAAACAACAATGGATTTTATTGTTGATGTGCTAGGCTGGACCAGTGTTGCTTTTTATATTTCTTTAACCGTGTTCAACAGCATGAAAGCAACACGTTTCGCAGCATTTGGATCTGCTGCGAATGACATTGTTTGGGCCTTTTTAATGGGTTGGCACGCGAAGGTCATCTTAAATCTGTCAGTAATGAGTATTAATGCGTATCGTTACGCCAAAGATTTCACTAAAGTATCTAAAACCTTGATAGCGATACTGGGTGGGGCGATGGCGCTGGGTATCGCAACAATTATGTATTTTGCTGTGACATCCTTTATTGCGGAACCAACCATGATGGTTGCATTCCAATTTGCGGATTTGGGTGTGATTCTTGTAGCAATGTACATGACTGATCTGAAAAAATACCGTGTATTGATGTTGCTTTCTGGTTTTGTTGGCATGGTGGGGTATTACGGTAATCCTCAAATGATGATCATTAAGGCCATGGTGATTGGCATCATGTCGTACAAGTTGTTCATTACGAAAGAAGAAGCGCCTGCAGCTGTTGCAACACATTCATAGCGGCGAATATCAATCGTAGTTAATAACGGGTCATTCTAGTTTATTAAAACACCCCATGACGATATGTATTGTCATGGGGTGTTTTGTTATGTGAGAGCAAGATCTGGTTGAACTATGGGAGTATTAAAACTCGGCATCAACCTGAAAATGCATCAGCTCATGAGTGATAGGATGTTCAAGCTCTAAGGTTTCAGCATGCAGATGCAAGCGATTGGCTTTAACGCCATACAAGTCATCACCGATTATGGGCATGTTTAATCCCTGGCTATGAGCACAATGTACCCGTAGCTGGTGGGTTCGACCCGTTTTAGGATAGAGATGCACTTTTGTTTGGGTTTGTGTTCGGGAAATCACTTCAAATTTCGTTTCGGCCGATTTACCGTGTTTGTAACATACCAGCTGTCTTGGCCTGTCATCTAAGTCACCTCGTATCGGTAAATTGACGATGCCCTCATCCAACGCTAAAACACCGTCGATCAGCGCGGTATAACGTTTTTTTACCGTCCGTTGAATAAACTGCTTTTGCAGGCTTTTGTTAGCCCGCTTTGTGAGAGCAATTACCATAAGCCCGGACGTTGACATATCTAGGCGATGCACGATGAGTGGCCCGGTGGCATCTGGGAACGCTTGTTGCATCCTTAAATAAACAGAATCTTCAATATTTTTGCCTGGAACAGACAGAAATTCGGCGGGCTTGTTGACGATGGCGATATCATCATCCTGGTAAATAATATCAACCACTTTGCCCTCGGCCGGATTGAGAAGCAATGGGTTGTCATCCACATCCATACCTTCAAGCATGTGGGTCAGTATCGGTTGGCATTTACCCTGACAGGCAGGGTAGATGTTCTTATGTCGGCGAATTTCTGATTTTGGCGAGCTACCCCACCAAAATTCAGCCATGGCAAGAGGCTTAAAACCCCATTTAAATGCATATTGGAGTAGCTTGGGTGCGGCGCACTCTCCGGCACCAGCTGGGGGAACACCTTGTGTGGTACTAGCAAATAATTCGCTTAAGTTTTTTTCAATACCCTGAACGTTTAAAAAACGATATTGTTCGAATAGTTTCTTTTGAAGTGCTGATGATAGGTTTTTTCGCTGGTTTTTCAATGGTGTAATTTCAGCAATGAGTGCATCAAGTTGTGCCTGAATCTCTGAGATGCGTGTCTCCCAATGGATTTTCAGGTCCCTTAATTGAAGCTTTTCTATGACACTTTCTTGGCTTAGCTGGGTTTTTAGCGCATTGCGTTCATCAACAGAGAGTTCAGCACCAGCAGCACGTTTTGTTTTGCGGATCTTCCGTGCTTCAACCATGTTGCTACGATGTACTTTTAACTGCTCATCAGCTGAATGCTTTTCAACGTTAAGTGAGCTTTGCAGTGTCGCAATGAGAGGGTTTGCTTCTAGTTTATCAATTTGCTGGTTAATTTGATTAATGTCAGCTTGTTCTTCTAGAAAGAAGCTACCTTCTGTTAGCATATCGAAAACGGGAGGCACAAAGTGAGGGAGTAGGTTTTGATCGGCCATTTTTCCTGAAAAAGCAGAAAGATAACCAATATCTCCATTTTGTCGTTGAACCAATAGAACGCCGAACATTTTGCCGATAGCGTTTTCTGTTTCTCCGTTCAGGCCGAAATTGTGTTCCCAGTTATTCTGTGATTGGAGATGTTGTTGAAGCTCCTCCGCTGCGAGTAAACACAATGGGTGAGGTTCGTAGTAAAACGGGTAATTGAAGCGCTCCGGCAGAGTAATGCTTTCAATATTGGCAATAAAAGGCGTAAAACAGTGTTCCGGGGAGTGCATAAGCTGATCTATCGTGACGTATGTTATACCTCATCTCGCGAGGCGGATGGGCACTAAAGGAGAGTAATTCTACCTTGACGCTTTGCAGAGATCATTAACTGGCAGTTAAAAAGTAAAAATGAGAGAAAAAACGTACTTTTCTCATTTATGAGACAGAAGGGGTCGCGCTGTCTCGATAGTATAGTGAAACTTTTGGTATCATACCCATTAGAGTGCATACTATTTGAATAATAGTGTATTTTAACAACAAGCTGCAGCAGGATTGGGAATTTAGTGGACACAGTGTTAAGGATGAGAGAAGAACTAGAAAGTCACTTGATGTGTCTTGATGATGGGTCATATTATGCGCATTATCATGACTTAATATTGGTAAGTGCTTTTCAGCCTATTTTCACTCCTGATGGAAATGTGTTTGCGTATGAAGCGTTATTGCGGATCTTTAACTCGTCACAACAGCTCATTGATACGGGTAATATTATCCATGCTTACCAACTTGAACAAACGCACCTGATAAACCTTGATCGCCTTGCAAGGGTTATTCATCTCCGAAATTTTGCACATTCTTTTTCGACTTCAAACTTGTTCATTAATATGGCGCCTGTGGCCATCATTGATGGTAATCGTCAGCAGTTGACGGAATCTATTTTTTTACCGCGATTATTTGAGCTTGGTCTTTCACCTGAGCGAATTTATATCGAAATTTTAGAGCATTACTGTGAGAATGATAAGGATTTGGTCCACGCTATAAATTCATATCATCGTCGTGGATTTAAAATTGCGATTGATGATTATGGTGTGGCAGGCTCTGCTGAGCAACGCACGAGAGCGCTAAACCCTAATTTAATTAAAATGGATAAATCGTTATTGCAGGATTATCTCAATGGCAACCCAATGCCGATGCAAGATGCGATAGCGCTAGCACGCGAGATAGGGAGTAAGGTGTTGATCGAGGGTATTGAAGATAAAGCGTGCTACCTTGCTGCTATCACACTCGGTGCTGATTTTTTTCAGGGCTACTATATGGGACGGCCAAAGATGGTCAGCTCCATATTTACTACCCCACATCATCAAAAGCCGATCACTAGCGGTAAGACACTGCTCCCTGAACAAGGTGCTGATCATAAGTATTTTCTGAATCCTGGATTCTGGTCCCTAGATCCTGAATTTTAAATCTTGTTTTGATTTGACTTGCCATCCGTACGATGAGTTGAGTGACTCTCTTCTGCTAATCCGCCTTGCGTGAGGTGGTAAGGGTTAAGCAGTTTGGTTAGTTGCTCTCGGCTTAAGTTGGTCTCTTCTACGGCAACATCGATAATATCACGTTGTTCAGCATAGGCTTTTTTTGCGATATCGGCCGCTTTTAGATAGCCAATAAGCGGATTCAAAGCGGTTATCAGTATCGGGTTTCGAGCCAGTGCTTTCTGTAGGGTATCGGTACGAATAGCGAAAGAGCTGATGGCCTTGTCAGCGAGTAAAGTAAAGCCGTTGGCGAGAAGCTCAATACTTTGTAGAACGTTATAAGCAATCACGGGAAGCATCACATTAAGCTGAAAATTACCTGATTGACCAGCGATTGTAATTGTCGTGTCATTTCCCATCACCTGAGCTGCAACCATTGCTGTGGACTCCGGGATCACCGGATTTACTTTACCCGGCATAATAGAGGAACCTGGTTGTAGCGCTTCCAATTCAATTTCGCCCAGTCCGGCAAGTGGCCCTGAATTCATCCAGCGGAGATCATTCGATATTTTCATCATCGCCACTGCAGCGGTCTTCAGTTGGCCGGATAAAGCGACAATCGCATCTTGACTACTGAGGTTGTAAAAAAAGTTTTCACTGACAGTGAAATGGATCTTAGTTGATATGGAAATATTGTTGGCAAAAATAGCAGCAAACTCAGGTTCGGTATTGATGCCTGTCCCGACTGCGGTACCTCCTTGTGCAAGGGCTATTACAGCTTCCAGTGATTGAACGATGCCTTGTCGAGTTTTAGTGAGCTGCGTTTGCCAGCCACTAAGTTCTTGGCCTAGTGTGATGGGCATTGCATCCATAAGGTGTGTTCGGCCTGTTTTAACAACATGTCCTATGATTTCATTTTTGCTGGTAATTGCCGCGATTGCATGGTCTAGCGCAGGGAATAATTGTGTGTGACAGGCAAGAGCAGCACTTACTTGTATTGCGGTGGGGATAACATCATTGCTACTTTGTCCCATATTGACGTCGTCGTTGGCACTGACTTTTTCTTTGAGCTTTGTTGTTGCCAGTGAAGCAATCACTTCGTTAACATTCATGTTGGAACTAGTGCCAGATCCCGTTTGGAATACATCAATAGGGAATTGGTCACTATGTTTACCATCTATGATCTCTTGGCAACTATCAATGATCGCGTGGGCTTTTTCATGACCGAGTAAATTGAGATCAAGGTTACTTCGAGCGGCCGCTTGCTTGATAAAAGCAAGTGCACGGATAAATAAAGGAGGCATAGTCAGACCGCTAACCGGAAAGTTATTGATAGCGCGCTGTGTTTGAGCTTGAAAGAGTGCTGTTTTATTCACTCTTACTTCACCCATGCTGTCGGATTCAACACGATAGTTCGATGTCATTATGTCCCCCCAGTTATTGCGAGAAGAACTTAAGGTATACCGTATAGTCTATACCTTCGTGTGATCAATGGGTTCATTTCTGTATAAATGGTTGGCTTTTGAGCAATAACAGGTTTGAAAGGTAACTTAGGCCCACATCCATGGCGATAAAGCAGAATGAATCGAGAAAGTGTTCGGTATAATAGGGATAAGATAGAAAATACAGGTGAAGTGTATGCAGTTAACTTTGAAATATATATTAGTCGTCTTAATGGGAGTAATGCCTGTGCTTGCATTTGCTAAACCAGTTGGATCCGCAGCCGCTCCTGAGATAACCGTACCTAAGGCTATGCAGCTATTGCAAGACAAAGGCTATCACGATTTTCGTAAAATCAAGGTAGAGCGTGACGAGAACGAAATTGAAGTCGAGGCGCGAAATGCCGCTGGGCAAGAAGTTGAAATAGAGCTCGATCTGTTTAGTGGTAAAATTCTAGATATAGAGTAAGGCTGAAGTATGGATGTGGTGGGGACCATGACGATTCTGTCGATCATTGTACACAACCGCGAGGAAAAAGATCCCCGCGGTTACCTTATTCATCGAGTGTGTCGTTTACTTTAACCAGCATGGCGCAATGTTTGTTTTGCAGCTGCATACTACGTGTTATCAGCCCATTGCTGCGATTAGTCTGTTCTCGAGTCTCCGTTTCAACTTTAAAATCAGGGGATAATAAATCGGTATAATAACCTGCTGGGAGCTGTAGTGTAACAGGTTCGGAGCCACTGTTGATTGCAACAATGCCTTGATCACCCCGGCTAAACATTAAATGGTGCTCGCCAATATCAAGTACAACCATGGGGAGCTTATGCATCATATTATGAAACGTGATCATCTGTTTCAATTGCGGATCTTGCCAGCAGTCTTCCCATCGAGGGGAGCCTGCCTGATTCACTATACCGCTGGTGTTTAAATCACTGTAGATCAGTGGTACGCCGCCATCGCGACCGAGTATGTAACAATAAGCTAATGTTTCATTTTGTTCACTCATGACTTGATTTAAGAACACGTCATTATTAGGAATATCATGCGTGATCGCGAAGGTGATAGCTCTATCAAATGCCAATGCTTGACCAACAGAATAAGGATTCTGCAAGGTCGTCATTGACTCATTGTTTTCTAATACGTTGTAAATGGAATGAAAAAGCGGAAAATCGTAAGCACCTAATGTTGTGTTTTGCAGATAAGGTGCCAGAAAAAGCGCATATTCTTCTTTAGTCGCTCCCCCATCGGTAATAATCTCTCCGAAGACATGTACACCTTCACTGATCGTTTTGTCCCATACCTGCTGGATATGCTCAAGGGTTAAATGCTTTGCCGCATCAATTCGAAACCCTTTTATACCTAATTGCTTTAATGTAGTGAGATAGTTTTGTTGTTGTTTTATTACATTTTGGTTGTTCTTTAGGGTTGGTAGTCCTGGGTCATCAAGACCGCCGCTGAGCCTGCCGTGTTGCACTTCCCAAGGATTATTCCAGTCTGCTATGGGAAAGGCAGTAATAAAATCTTGGCCAGAGAAGATAGGCTTTGATAAATCACCATATAGTTTGTTTTTATTAAAATATTCTTCTTCTTTTTTGTATTCTGCGAGTGTTTCGTCAGACGGATATGAGAGATCGGTCCGTTGTTTTGATTCATTTGCCATGTGGTTAAATACGACATCAACATACACATGTAAATCATGCTGATTTAACGTCTCAATCATAGAAATAAAATCAGTGGTATTACCTAATTGATTGTCGATAACCCGATAATCTTGAGGTTGGTATCGTTGCCACCATGGAGTGCCGTGATTGTTTTTGTATGACTTCATCGGTGGAGAAACGAGAACAGCTTTAAAGCCTGCTAGAGCAATGGCTGTAGCGTGTTTAGCCACACGCTGATATGGCCAGTCAAACGCGTGCAGAATGACATTCGTTGCTTTTGGTTGTTGTTTTGAAACGCTTGTCGTCATTTGTTATGTCCTTTAATTGAACTCACTGAAGTCTACTGACCAATTTGGTAAAAGTACTCAGCTTTAATGACCGAGTTGAGGGGAGGAGATTGAAGGGCGTAGATCGCAATACTAAATGGGATTAAGGGGGAGAGTTTGCTCAATACTCGGATATTATGGCCTGATTGCAATAGTGTGTATTGATGGTAAATGCCAAGTTAAAATCGGCTGTGTTTGCACCGAATGTGATCGATACCGACTAAACGCTATGCGATAAAAGTCTCCATTTTGAAAAATATTTACGACATTTCAGTAAAATAGCATTCTCATCGAGTATATCAATGTGGTATATATGTGATTGATTGCTTATTTACAAGGAGGTACACCATGGCTGGCGTTTTAGGAATGATTTTGGCTGGAGGAGAAGGGTCTCGTCTACGCCCTTTGACAGATACTCGGACTAAACCTGCAGTGCCATTTGGTGGCAGTTACCGGTTGATTGATTTTGCATTGAATAATTTTCTAAATGCAGATTTACTGAAAATATATGTACTGACTCAATTTAAGTCACAGTCTCTTTATGTACATATGAAAAAAGGGTGGAATATTTCAGGTATTACAGGGCGATTTATTGACCCTATCCCCGCGCAAATGAGAAAGGGGAAGCGTTGGTATGATGGTACTGCAGATGCGATATATCAAAACTTACGGTTTATTCAACTTGAAGAACCGGATCAAGTTTGTATCTTTGGCAGTGATCATATTTATAAAATGGATGTTAAGCAAATGCTTGATTTCCACCAGGATAAGCAAGCAGATTTGACAGTATCAGCATTGCGTATGCCTTTGTGTGAAGCCAGTGCTTTTGGGGTGATTGAAGTCGATGAAAACGGCTGCATGGTTGGATTTGAAGAAAAGCCAGCCAATCCGAAGTGTATTCCTGGCGATCCTGAACATGCATTGGTATCAATGGGGAATTATATATTTGAAACAGGTGTGCTTTGCAAAGAGCTTGAAGAGGATGCGGTAAATGACGCATCAAGCCATGACTTTGGCAAAGACATCATTCCTAAGCTATTTCCAGAGGGTAAAGTGTTTGTCTATGACTTTACCAAAAACATTATTCCGGGCGAGAAGACAGCGGGCTATTGGCGTGATGTTGGTACGATAGAGTCGTACTGGCAAGCACATATGGATCTCTTATCTGAAGATGCACCATTCTCGTTGTATAACAGTCAGTGGCAGTTGCATACCTTTTATCCGCCATTGCCGCCAGCAACGGTGCTTGATAGCGAAGACAGCAAGGTGGATATAAATAACTGTATGATTTCAGCAGGTAGTTATATTCGTGGTGCTAAGGTGCATAAGTCTATTCTGGGCTTCCGAACCAATGTCGATCATTGTACAACCATCAGTGAGTCAGTCATTCTCGGTGATGTGAAGATTGGGGCTAATTGTTCGATTCGCCGCGCAATCATCGATAAAGATGTTCATATCGCACCGGGAACCGTTATCGGTGAGAACCTGGAAGAAGACAAGAAAAAATACCACGTATCGGATGAAGGCATTGTCGTAATACCTAAAGGGGCAAAAATTGGTTATTAGTAAAAAAACGACAGTGAAGCCGCTACGTATTTTATTTGTCGCTTCCGAAGTCGACGGTTTAGTCAAAACGGGGGGGTTAGCTGATGTGGCGAAGGCGCTCCCAGCCGCACTGATGAATCTAGGGCATGATGTACGTATAGTGATGCCTCTATACCGTAAAGTTGAAGGCCGTGAGCAGGCAGTTTCACTGTTAAGTACTGAACTTAACGTTCTCACGCAGCCGCATGCGGTACCTTATCAGATCAAGCAGCTATTTAGCGGTGACGTACCCGTCTATGGCGTTGATGCACCACAGTACTTCGATCGAGCTGATATATATGCTGAGAACAATGAAGGCTATGCAGACAATGGAGAACGGTTTGCGTTTTTCAGTGCTGCAGCACTGGACTTGTGCGAAAAAATAGATTTTCAGCCTGACATTGTGCACTGTAATGATTGGCATACTGGACTCGTTCCCTTTTTATTACGTACTCGTTATGCCAATGACGTGTTCTTTGCAGAGACGAAAAGTGTAATCACCATTCATAATGCGGTGTTCAAGGGCGTCTTTAATTACGATCAATACAGTTTAATTCCTGAGCTTATTCAGCGACGCTATCTTGAGGCGGAGATCGACCCATCTCATATCAGTATGCTAAAAGCGGGAGTGGCTTATGCTGATAGAATTAATGCGGTCAGTCCAAATTATGCGGCAGAGTTGCTAACACATCTAGGCTCGCATGGCATGGACGCTGACTTCCAACGCCGAGCGAATGATCTGTATGGTATCGTTAATGGCTGTGATTATAGTGACTGGAGCCCTGAAGCCGATCCGTATATTAAGCAGTCGTTCAAAGCCAATAAGGTGAGCCTTGCCCGAGGTAAGAAAGCTTGTAAGCGTGATTTACAGCAACAGGTAGGCTTACCGGTCGAGGATGTGCCCGTGTACGGGATGGTCTGCCGTCTTACTGAACAGAAAGGCATTCATTATTTGTTACCGATATTAGCGGACTTCTTGGTGAATGATGTTCAACTCGTTATTGTCGGTAGTGGTGATCCTGTCTTGGCCGTCGAGCTGCGTAACGTGAGTGAGCGATTCCCGGAAAAATTGGCATTCGTTGAAGCTTATAACAACCCATTGGCGCACTGTGTAGAAGCCGGGGCTGACTTTTTCTTGATGCCGTCTGAATTTGAGCCGTGTGGATTGAATCAGATATATAGCCTTGCCTATGGCACTTTACCTATAGTCCGTAGTGTGGGTGGTTTAGTCGACACGGTAATTGATTACGATCAGACGCCACAGGTTGCGACAGGTTTCATTTTTAGCGCACCTACACCAGAAGCTTTGTTAATCAAGCTACAGCGCAGTTTGCTGTTATATTGTCAGAAACCTCAAGAGTTTAAGCGATTACAGCAAAATGCAATGGCATGTCGTTTTGAGTGGCATGAAGCCGCAGAGCAGTATGTTGAGATGTATCTAGGCAATAAAGAGAATACGTTAGATAGAATGTTCAGCAGTGAACATGTTTAATCGCTTTATTCTTTGCCATTAAATCAGAAGCCCTCTACCTAGAGGGCTTTTTTAGTATTAAACATTCCCTGCCGATAAAATATTGAACTTTAAGTTGGGTTTGATATAGCAATATACGCCGAATAAAAACCAAACGTTAGCCTAAGTGACTGTATGTTATGTTGACTTTAGGTATAATTCCCGCCTTGTTTTAGCCTTCTAGGGCTGTAGTGACAAAAGAAAGGAAATTTCATGCATCGCAATCGTATTGTCGCGAAAAATATAGAACAGCTGACTCATGCTGTTAATGCTGCGACCACTCAGGATGATTTATTAGCAGTCATTACGCAAGTTGAACACCATCCTGGTCCGCTGGATTATCGTGATCCTATCATGCATATTATTAAATGGTTGATGGTCACATCTTGTGTTCTAATTCTATTTTTAGCGTTTATTCATAATGATTACGAATGGGCTGAGCTAGTCGTCACATACCTTGTCCGCGGCTCCTGTTTTTGGTTGCCGGTTGTATTGGGCACCGTTTTAATGAACTATTTTTACGAGAAAGGTAAATACCCTATACCGACTGGGCTGAATGTGCTGATACTTATAGCTGCGATGGTTGCGGTTGCAAAATATGCTCCTGATTGGCCTGAGGTGTATTGGGATGGCGTGTATGGCTTTGGTTACCTGCTCAGTGTGGGAAAGATTGACTCCGCAGAATTCACATTCATGATGATACTCGTTAGTGTGACGTTCGGTCTTTGGATGTGGTTATCCTTCCGAACTCATTGGCGTAATGATTTGTCGGACCGGATATTTTTACTGGATGCATTGTTTAATAACAATATCAAAGAGGTCAAGTTTTCCTCTCGGGATAAAATTAACGTATTGAAGCAACACTTTCGCGAATTCGTACGGGGTAGTGGCTCACAAGATATGTTGCAGCTTTGTGAGGGAGAGTACCAAGGCGAAGAGCATCAATTCACCTATCGTCTTTTTCATTTCAATTACTATATTACAAAGAACAAGACGGTGTCTGATGGTAAGGGTGGGTATGAAACCAAGACAGAGCATGAGTATCATGACCGATATGGTATTTTGTTAGATTTCCCCTACGCATCGGATGTATGTATAGATTCAACTAAAAAGTTGAAACAAGATGGCATTAAGTATCTGACGGAATCAACGGAATTTAATGACAGCTATAATGTCCAGACTGGCGATGAACTCTCTACTGCTCGGTTCCTTAACCCCGCTATAGTTATAAAACTGTTGGATGTCAATAATCGTTTTTTTGAGCCGACTGTGGAAATCAGTCGCGATGGACGATTGTGTATTTCTTCCGAAAGTAAATTAATCTCTGCAAAGCGTAAGCATGGTTTGGCTGACCCTACCGCTTTTCATACAGAAATTGCGGGCCATACAGAATTAGTCAAGTTGAAGGAGATTCTGGACGTTGCCCACGATTTAATGCGTTTATGTGATAACAATTTCAAAACTAGCCTTTAAGCTGAAAATTTTATAATAAGGAAACACAATGGATATGTCTGGCATGTTACTGCTAATCTTCGTTATCGCTGTCGGGTGGTATTTTGTCACGCAATACAACGCCATTATCGGTAAATACAATGCTGTCGATCGTGCTTGGGCTTCGGTGTTGAACCAAGAGCGTCAAAAAAATAAAATTATCCCGATTGTTGAAGAATTAGTTGAGCAATATAAGCTGCATGAGTCTGGCGTTCTGATTAAAGTCACAGAACTACGTAGTGCGATAGCCGAAATGAATGCGGGGGTTAATACAGAACTGTTGGCCGCCGCAGAGCAGCATACTCGTGAACTCCTAGACGGCTTAAAGCTAACAGTAGAAGCTTACCCAGAATTAAAGGCTTCGGATCTGTATCTTAAGTTGATGGCTGAGATAAGCGAACAGCAGGAACAAATTGGTGCTGCGATTCGTATTTTCAATGGCAATGTAGAAGCGTTTAATAACGCAATTGAAATGTTCCCGGGTTCATTGGTCAATAGCATGCTGCTTGATAAGAAGAAAGTTAACAGTTTCACTGATAGTGAAGCCCAAGCAGGTTTTGAATATAAACCGAACTTGTAATTCAAACGATAAAAAACGGGCGAAAGCCCGTTTTTTACATCTGAGGTGTCGCAGATCATGCTCGATCTTATACCCATACGATAAAGATCACATCCCCGTCAAAATTAATCGAATTTAAACATTAAAATTTGGAATAAAAATCAGCCCAAAGGTACACGATTACAGTTGAAACGCTGTATACCCAAGCTACCTCAAGATGCAGGATTCAGAGTGAGCTCAGCACGCTCAATTCAAGGAAAATTAGCGCTGGAATGGCTATTCCCTTTCGAGCTAATTTGACACCGAAGTGGGTGTGCTGACTCACTCCCAAAGGGCGAGTTTTATTGGTTTTTACTCTGCGTTGCAGATTTTTAACGTAGAGCGACTATGTTTACAAATCTACGCCTTGATTAAAAACCAATACATTCTCGCTGAAACGAGCATCTTGAGGTAACTTGGGTATAGTTGTTACAAGAATCACATATACATGGGTAACTAATGAAATGAACATCTCCTCTCTGTGACTGTAATCACTGTGGTGCGGGATTAACTCTAATAGTATTGAGCAATTACTCTAAATGGTAAGCCATGCTTATGAATACTTTTACCACCCCTCTAGCTTTAATTATCAGTGCTGCTCTTCTGGCTGGTTGTAGTAATAAAGGAACTGAACAGGTTCCTGTACAGCCAACAGAGGTGAAAATTGCGACGTATAATCTTTCATTTGACCGCAATACATTTGCAGACCTTGTCGCTGAAATGCAAATTTTGCCAGCGAAACAACAAGAACTCGTCACAGCATATTTAGACGGTACAATTGCTGAAGATGACAAAACGACTGCAGAAAAAGTGATCCAAATTCGTAATGTGGCTGCAATTATTCAGAAGAATCGCCCTAACGTTCTTATGATGGCTGAGTACAACAATGATGGTATCGGTGAAGACAAAGCGGCGCTCATTGGCTTCCAGGCAAACTATTTATCGGTAGCTCAAAGCATTGATGGTGCGGGTGGTGAAGCAAACCTTGAACCAATTCAATATCCTTACTTTGAGTCTTATAGTACAAATACAGGGTTATTTAGCGGCCTTGACCTAAATAATGACGGCAAGATTCAAGGTCCGGCAGATGCTTGGGGTTTTGGTCTTTATCACGGCCAATATGCGTTTGCGCTAATGTCACAATATGAAATTGATACTGATAATACTCGCACCTTTCAATCATTTAAGTGGAAAGATCTTGAAGGTGAGCACATTCCAACTATCACAATGTGTGACAACTCACAGGCTATACCAGCGGGTATGAGTTGTGGTGATGAATGGTATACCCCTGAAGAGTGGGAAAAAGTTCGCCTATCTTCCAAGAACCATGTCGATGCGCCAATTATTATTCCAACTAAGAGTGGTAAAGAAGTCGTTCACCTACTTATGTCTCACCCTACACCCCCCGTATTTGATACAGGCAAAAACAAAGCTCAAAATGCAGCAGAAGTTGAGTTCTGGAATCAATATATTCAAGGTAAAAGGTTTTTCTACGACGATGCAGGTCAGAATGGTGGTTTAGCTGATGGTGCCAAGTTCGTTATCATGGGTGACCAAAATCTAGATCCAGTTGCCGGTGATGGTGAGAGTGCGGTGATGAAAACACTTCATGATAACCCGTTAGTGAACCAGAAAGTAATGAATGGTGAGTTATACCCAACCAGCTACGGTGCTGCTGAATATAAAGTCGCCAATCATCCATATCCCAACCGCGTCACGTCAACATTTGGCCTTGGAGTAGACTACGCGATGCCGTCTGCAAACCTGAAGATTATTGATACAGGCGTGTATTGGGCTGCGTCGTACGAGAACGGTAGAAAGTTGTTTAACGATATTCGTATCGGTTCAGGAAACGGTAAATCAGTTTCTTCAGATCATCGCATGGTTTGGATTAAAGCGATGCTCTAAGACTTAGACGTAATCAAAGTAAATTACTCGGATTTTGTACGGGAACTAGATAAAAAGTTAATGCTACGAATGGAACAGTGACTTACTTAGGATATAAATGGCAGTACTATAAAATGTACTGCCATTTATTAGACAAAGAATTAGTGATTATCTATATCATTCACATAGGTAATGCGCGATAAATCGAGGTTTTATAGCCACGTACTTTTACCCCGCGTCGTAGCGGAATGGAGTATTTGGCCGCTGGTCGTGGGCTGTAATCAATAAATTGTGGCGTTGCATAATAGAAGACACCTTGATATTCAGCCGGCAATGTTTTTTGCTCTAACAAGTCATAGTCTACATTAAAAGGCTGTACTTTGATTTGTCCGATGTCCTCACCCAATTTATCGGCCAAGGCCTGATTGGCTCTCGACGCGCCTTCATCTTCAACCCAGTTGGCAATGAGTTTACCGCTCGCATCGTGTTTAAGCGGCATTAAAATGGTGTCTTTGGTGACAGGGACATCTTTTATGGATGCCATCTTGTCTTGTTCTTTAAATATGTAGAATGAGGAATACTGTGGCCGCTTTTCTATGTGTGGGGCGTTAAACCCATAAACAAGATGGTCACAAGTATCGCCTTGCCAGTCAGGGTTGATATCACATAATGCCCCCCAATCAGGCATGGTGATCTCAATCAAGGCGGCACCATAACCGTCAGCCTCAAAATGGCTGCCAATAATGTGATAGTCCATGGCTCGTCGACTTGCTTGCCAGCGATGATTAAAAGTCTCACTGCGTTTTCCTTCACAGAAAAGCAGAGGGAAGGGGAGTCTGTTACCCGCACCTGCCGCTTGATACATGACTTTTCGTTCGTTGTCGTCGTATTGGCAACTGCTTAAATCAGTCATCAGGGCCGTGATTTCATTGTCACTACTGTTAGGCAGCAGGCTACAACCAGAAAATAATCCCGCCGCCATCGTTAAGGTTATTACTCTGAATCTGTTTGAAACTCGCATGTTTATCATCATTCTTTATTCTTGTTTTTTTGGTATTGCGATTTACTGGAATTAAAATTAATCAACGTTCTTAAAAATTAAAGGAGCAAATACTGGTTTTATCTTTATGATCATTGGCTATAGGTAATAAATCTATCGGTAATAAAACCGTATCGGCTATTACGGAGCTTCCGATATCTATCGCAGATATCGGGATTGATAGTATAAGTAATGGCGGATACTCTTTTAAAACAAGAAAGTTGCAATTAAAGGTATTAACCAATGCATATTCTGTTCCGGCGTATGGGACACCCAGTGAGCTATTAGAAGGAAGTTTAGACGCGATTGTTGAACACCCACTAATAACAAACGTAAACAGTGTGACAAATATTACTTTCATATAATAACCATTAAATACGCTATTCTTCAAAATTCAAAAGTCCAGTAAGGTGATCTTACTGGAACGTCATATTTATTTACTCTGAATGTGATGTTATTCAAGGTCTAAGGTTCAATGATCACTGCTCTGCGCGATAGATAAACAAGGCCATATTGGTTACCGTTTTATTAATCGGCGTTTGGTTGAACTGCTGTGTTTTACCGTCCACAACCACATATTTCATGGTGCCGACTTCTTTGATGGATGACACTTTGTTGCACTTGTTTGTGAGGTTACGTTCACAGGCCCTTACCCAAGGCTCGGTTGTATAGTAAGTGACGTGCAGGGCGATTTCATTGGTTTGTTCATCTTTTGTGTGCAGGACTTCTACTTTGGCAATACCATCGACCTTGCCACTCTCAAGCATACGGTTTATTACACGTTGATATTGTTGTTGTAGCGTTGCAGAATCTTTGCTGACAAAGAGAAACGGTTCGACACCGAACTCCTCAAGCTTAAGCCCAAGATCCGTGGCAAAGGTTTTCCCTACATCATGCAAAAACGCGTTGGCTGAGGGTTGGTCTTCATAGGTCGAGTTCATACCTTCCCCCGCGACAATGAGCACGCGTTTACCTTCTGCATTGTCTATTTTGGGGTTGGCACAGCCCGCTAAAATAGCAAGTACTGATATAACCAGTAGGTTACGCAACATAATTAGTTTATTCATTGTCTACATCTCATCTTGAAGGACGGTATCGCAGGTACGATGATAATTAAAAGCGACCTAATACACTAATTCTTAAGTTAATTTATCAAGTAGCAAGCACTGAGTAATGATGACCTCAGGAACGTGGGATTATTTTCACTGAAAGACGGATGGAGCGCTGTTCATTCTCGAGGCCAAGAAGTGAACCCGAAATGTAGGTTAAGCGTTCGGAATGAACCGCCCTGTTAGCCGCTCATAACTAAAGGTTATTGCTTGTTCAATAATAACTTACGTAAATCTCTTTCGACGCGCATAATAAACAGAATAAATACTTTGTTGCCATCTTGTTTATAGAAAATACGACACGGATTAACGACAACTTCACGATAACTTAGATGTTCTAGTTCGGGTGGAATGCGACCCGATTCAGGGAAGGTTTCTAGGCGTTCAACTTTAGAGAAGATCGTTTGAACCAATTGCTTTGCAGCTACGACATTTTCAAGTGCGATGTATTCAGCGATATCATTGAGGTCAGATAGCGCTGGATCAGTCCAGATTATTTCAGCCATTTTGACATGTTGTCCTTGGCTTCATCGTGACTGACCACTTTACCGTCAGCTAATGCGCGCTCGCCTCGTGCAATGCCCTCCAGAATCGCCAAACGATTTTGCATAAACTCGTAATCGTCAACATCTACTAGATATGCCGATGGCTTACCATGTTCGGTAATCAACACGGGTTCTTTGGAATTGTGGAGATCGGCAAGGATCTTAGTTGCTTGACGTTTGAGTGATGTAACTAGTTCTACTTTCATCAGAGCTGCTCCAAAAGAATACTAAAGTGATACTATTCTATCACTTTGAGTGTGGCAAGCATCCATGATGCCGTTGTGACGTGGTATTACAAGCAAAGAACCTAACCAGAAAATGTAGGTTAGGTGTTCTGAATAAACCGCCCTGTGCAGATCCGCATGCAGGGTGGTGTGGGGCTGGAGGGTAATACCTCCGGCTACCTGATTATATCACTATCTTAATATTGCTCTGAATCTTGCTTCAGCCTTTCTTTGAGATCAGCCAAAGACAGCAACTTTACAGTCAATGGATAAGGGGTAGTCTCTGCCCTTCCTGACCAAGTAAGGTGTACTATAAAATAGCTCGAACCAGAAGCAACGAGAATGTCATCGCAATTCTCACGTTTAGCCAGAACCGTTAGCTCAACACCAAACAAATCGTGGTTCTTTCCAAGCTCCTTCAGCAATTCACTTTTAATTGCTGATCTATGACCGTCTTGGTATTCACTTATATCAGACCATGGTTCTTGATACATTAACTACTCCTACAATAAGGTGTACCACGTTGAGCCAACCAAACGCACCGAAGCCTTAATAAAACGGCCAAATGTAATGTTACCTTGATGTCTTTGTTGTGCTCGTGTTATTGACCACTGTTTACAATCTAAAACCTACATTTTCACTATTACTTTGGTGAGATTGCAAGTGTAGTCACATGATAGACTAAATTTTACTAGTATCAGACTGCGAATTAACCAAAAATTATGGCAACAAAAGAAAGCATATTCCCTGTGGGTTCGATGGCTTATGAAGCTGATATGAAAGCAAAAGCTAACCCAAGACCACAATTAAA
This sequence comes from Photobacterium nomapromontoriensis, assembly GCF_050336815.1. Taxonomy (NCBI): domain Bacteria; kingdom Pseudomonadati; phylum Pseudomonadota; class Gammaproteobacteria; order Vibrionales; family Vibrionaceae; genus Photobacterium; species Photobacterium nomapromontoriensis. The sequence goes on along the minus strand of NZ_JAKJSL010000030.1, from coordinate 53,357 downwards.
TGAACCGTCCTGCCCTTTTCCACCCAGAACATTCGCATATTGGGCCACACCAACTCCAGGAGGCTTCGGCAATTCATATGATGAAGCCTTAGCAAACTACAATAAATAACAAGCAGCATTAACAAATAATGTACCAAAAATAGAACCCTCCCAACCGCCTATGACACACACTGTTGTAGCTGGGGATTCCTTATCTCAGATAGCAAAAAGTAATGGATTAACACTTTCTGAAATCGTTGATTAAACCCGCAATATAAAGGTCGAGAACATCTAATTAATGTTGGTGATGTCATTGTTGTAGCACCTGAGAAAAAAACTTCGGTACAAACACAAATTGAAAACACTGATGATGACGAAATGAATGAAAAATGGTTGAATGTACCAAAAGGACAATTAACATTTAGCTCAGAAGGTGATGATATTGTCGCTAGTCCTTACTTCACACGCATTCCACATATCCCACACAATGACGGCGTTGTCATTGGTGAGTCTGGCATCACCTTTGGTAGAGGCTTAGACATCGGAAAGCGTACACCTGATGAAATAACGCAATTATTTGCAAATGTTGCTAAGCACTGTAATCCGATTTCTGACAGCTTGCTCAAATGGCTTCAAGACGGTGCGGGAAAAACTCAGCAAGCGGCTTATGAACACTACAAACTACTCAACACTATGGTTGCTAAAATTGAACAAGAGCTTACACGGAAACAGCAACATTTTTTGTTTTTGGAGATTTACCCTTGGTACGAAAAAGAAACAGAAAGACTTGTTACTAAAGCCGATGTCCGCGCTGCCTATGATAAGGAACATATTATAAGATGGGAAAAACTCTCAAAAAATATTAAGGATGTGTTGGTTGACTTAACTTACCGAGGCGATAACGCTGGTAGCGATGATCCTAAAGGTAGTACTCGAGCTTGGTTCATACCTGCCTTATTCAACGATATTAAACAAGGACTAACTGGACCACTATCGGAATTTTTTCGAATTATGGATGATGAAGCTTGGTATTACAAATATGGCGTTGATAAAAATCGTTTAAACAATCGCAGAAACCACTTACTATGAATAAATTATTCTTCATAATTGCAGTAATTTCCAGTTCAGTTTGCGCAGAAGTAATTGAGGATTATAGATTCTATCAAACCGATTACATTCCAGCAGCAAACAAGGAAAGATTTGCTGCATATATACTCAAAAGCGACCCTTGTATAATTGTAAAAATGATTAATTCTGGAGAAAAAACAAGATACTGTAAGCTAGGAGATAATGACCTTGACTTGCAACGAGATACACCGAGCCTTTACGCTACCCAATTTGATGTTGGCGGTGGTAGTGTATACTTTACTGCTGCAGCCCCTTGGGGGGAGCAACGTTGTCGTATCGAAGTATACAGAAAAAAAATAAGTTGCAAACCAACAAATCAAAACCAACTATAATCTTAAAAGTTTCCGTGCTACCTACGATAAGGAACATGTCATAAGATGGGACAAACTTCCAGCAAATATTAAGGATGTGTTGGTTGACTTAACTTATTCAGGTGACGATCCTAAAGGCAGTATCCGTGCTTGGTTCATAATGTCTTAGTCAACGATATTAAAAATGGTTTAATCGGTACAAGCTCATTTTTTTATAAAGTGGTGAAAGACAAAACTTGGCTAAAAAGGGGGAGACTTGAATAGGTTTGAAAAATGTTGGGGGCATCTACTATGAGACGACTCTCTTATGCAATAGCACTAATTTCATTATCCGCAATGGCAAATGTAAATACAGATTATCGTTTTTATGCAACAGACTATCGCCTTGATACTCAAAAGGAAAGATTTGTAGCATATGTGTTGAAAAGCGATCCATGCATTGCTGTCAAAATACTCAAATCAAGCGAGACAACGAGGTATTGCAAATTAGGTGACTCAGGCCTGGATCTAGAAATAAATGCGCCAACAGTGTATGCAGGTCGCATTAATATAGTAGCCGGTAGTGTTAACTTTATCGCAGCAGCGCCTTGGAATGAACAAGAGTGTGATATTGATATCTATAATAAAACAATTGATTGCACCCCAACTGGCCGCAATTAATTCTTAAACACTGCTCCATAGTTTGGGCTATTTTGCTCTGAGCACATAACAGTGTATTAAACAGCATTCTTCCTTTTCCAGCTAAATACACAAAAAACCGTATAACATTTTCTTTTTAAACTATTTTGAATCAATTATTTATGTCACTTCGTGAGGGAAGGCGCTGCAGGGGGAAAGAACGGGCCATTGGCCCGTTCTTCATGGTGTCGCGTTATATGTGCAAAGGCACTGGTTTATGCGTCTTCTAAAATCTCACAATCAGGGAAGGCATCGAGGAATGTTTGTGAGGCACGAATAGGCTCATAGCCATGCTGCTGATCATAACCGTGGCGATATAAAGGCTCACTGGCACTGCGAAGATCGAGTCGCTTGAGGTTTTTGAGCTTAAACAGCACCGCAGGGAACTCGGTGAAATGGTTGTAAGAGAGATCCAACTCTTCAAGTTGGCTCAGCTGACTCAATTTCGCTGGCAGTTTAGACAAGTGGTTAAACTGCAAATTTAGCTTAGTAACATCGACATAGTGTTCAATGTTGGCGGGTAGATCGGCCAAGAAGCAGTTATGCATGTCGAGTTCAGTGATTTTACGTGTTGCAGGTAACTCAACAGGCAAACGCGTTTTGGCGCTATCAAGTTCATGGCTGTTCTGCATGAAAATCTCTGGCGAAGCGTGGCAGTCAGTCAGGCGTTCTTCATCAGCCCCTTCAAGCATGCGCGCAAACCCGCAGCCTTTATGCCAGTTTAGGCATTCACCTTCAATGAGCTCTGCAATAATAGCCTGACGCTGGGCGCACTCTTCTTTTTGCATCAAAACCCAAAGTAAACCTTCACCAAAACGGTCGAAATAGGCTTTAGCAAAGTGAATGGTTAACTCGCGTCCCCAACGCTTAGGTAACCCCTTCAGCTTTTTATACATCGGGCCTTCACCGGTAGGTTTATTTTGCCAGTCTTCACCGCGAAGATTATCTTCAAAGAAGATTCGGTCTTGTACCGCGACTTGAAAGATCTCATCGCCATAACCCGCCAGTAGCTTTTGTATCTCTTTTCGCAAGCCTTTGTCGCTGGTGGTTTTTAAAATAAAGAACAGTGGCATGACGAGCGTTTCGGTCACGCCGCCTTGCCGTAACATTTGTACCGCAACCTGATGGCTGGAGGCATCCGGCGAGTTAAGCATGGCGAGCACGTTGTCGACCATTGGTACGTTGTTTTGTACTTGTAAAAATTGTGGCGTGGCCTGATCGAACCATTGTTTGAGTGCGGTATCATCAATGAGCTGGTGATCTGCGCTTAACGCCACTGTGTTTTTAGGGTTCGCAGCGAGCAATACGTGGGTTACTTTCTCGGTTAGCGTTTTGCTGATGGTGAAACCAAGCTCTTCGGCTTTGGCATTTAGCTCTGTTGCGCTAAAAGCACTTTTGCCATTAATGAAGAGTACAGTGTCAGTCCCAAGAGGGTGTTGTGTAACCGCATCCTCGGCTTTTTGACGTAGCCAATTGATGATATGTGCTTTAAACGGGGTGTATTTTGCTTCCATAAAGGCTAAGTGGAAGCGATCACCTAAGACCGTAGGATCGACAGGCAGATCATTCGGTTTATTGGCACTGAGCAATATACGCCAGCAGTGACGTTTTTCATCATCCGTTAATGGTGCCAGCTGTACGATGCGTAATTGTTTTGTTAACTGAGCGGCGCGGGCTTCGCTTCCGTCAATGTTGATCTCGCAGTTAACCTGTTCTGGTAAGCACGCTAAGTGTTCAGCATTATTCAATAGGCTGTGCTTATTATGGACTTCCAGCTTGAATGTAGTCAGGGCAGGAGCTGAACTAAGGTCATCCAGTTTTGGTAGCGTTAACTCAGGGTAGCGATACTTTTCTAAGCGAAGACTGATCGTAGAAAGAGCGGTCATCGCGCTGAGGCAGCCGAGTTCGCTCAGTTCTGGGGCGGTTAACGTAAGTTCACTCAGCGTATTGAGTTGGCGTATCACTGAAGGGAGTTGCTGATCAGTAAGGTGGTCTAGATCCAACGTGGTTAATTGGGGTAACGTAGCCAGAACGTTAGCATCACCGAACGCGCCACACTGGCTGATGTATAACGAGGCCAGTTCAGTCGTGTGCGCTAGCCAGTCAAGTTCTGCCATGGGTAAACCACGGATTAAAGCTTGAGTGAGTGCGGGTAACCGTAGTGGCCCTTGTACACTTAACTGACGCCCATCTATGTCTATATACTGTAACTTCGTTTGTTTGCTTAATAGGTTGTCAAGTCGAACGGGGGAGTCCAGCAGTGATAACTGGAGCGATTCAATCACTTTAATATTTGCCAGTAAATCGTCAGGTAGCGGAGACGATTGTCGGGTCTGAATACAGAGCCAGTTTATGTTATCGGCGTGGCCTAGTGCATTGGGCATGAAATGAACATTCTTGCCTTCAATGTACACTCTGTCCGCCAGGGTACCTGCGCAAAACAGGGGACCGTGCAGATAAACTTCATTACTTAATGATAATTCGACAGTTTTGATCGCGCTTGGCAGCATCAATGCTGACAGCGTCATTGGGCCGCTTGGCTCATCGCTATGTGTCGTACCACTATGTAGGGTGATGTCGGTGAGTGATATTGCTCGTGTTAAATCAATGCCAACCTCTTGCACATTGGTTAACCTTAAGTTGCATTCCTGCAATATCGGACTTTCAATGCAAAGTAAGCCGCTTTGGTGGCCTTGATATTCGAGTTGCAATGCTTCTAGATGCGGTAGCTTGCCTATGACGGTGAGTGTCTCTGGTGATCTTGTTTCCGCATAAGCAATCTTCTGTAATTGCTGCATCGCGGGGAGGGACGCAGCCGTTAGCTGTAATTGGCTACCACTACACTCTAAACGCGTCAATGCCTTGAAATGGCGAAATAGTTCATCGTCTAATGGTCGCGGTATTTTGTTTATAGTGCGTCTTCTGCGGGCAAAGGCAATTTCTAGTCGTGTCACATTGGGGAAAGCTTGTGCTATCTGCGCCCAACTTGGATGTGGTTCAATGCACTCGTATTCAAGGTGAGTGACTTCAGGGTGTACGGAATCAAGCTGTTCGAGTGAATCAAACGATAAATTGGCAAAGTTCATTGGATCGTTCCTAGTATGCCTTAAGCCGTATATATTAAGGCGACTTAAGGCATGATGATTTAATCAGTTTTTTCTTTTTTTAGATGGTGTCGATGGCGTCTTCTAAAATCTCACAGTTAGGGAAGGCATCACGGAATGTTTGTGGCGCACGAATTGGCTTATAGCCATGCTGCTGACTATAACCGTGAGACAGTGGTCTACTTGCACGACGGAGATCCAATCGTTTCAGTTTTTTCAGCTTAAACAGCACCGCAGGAAAATCTTCAAAATGGTTATATGACAGATCCAGCGCTTCAAGCTGACTCAGTTTACTCATTTTCGCTGGCAGCTTAGATAGATGGTTAAAGTGCAAATTGATCGTAGTGACATCCACATAATGCTCAATATTTGCAGGCAGCTCACCTAAATAGCAATTATGCATATCCAATTCAGTTATTTTACTTGTCGCAGGTAGCTGTGCGGGCAGGCGTGTTTTTGGCGATCCCAATTCATATTGGTATTGCATATAAATTTCTGGATAACGCTGGCAGTTAGTTAGACGCTCTTCATCAGCCCCTTCCAGTACACGTGTAAAGCCACAGCCTTTGTGCCAGTTTAGGCATTCGCCTTCAATAAATTCTGCAATAATGGCCTGACGCTGTGTACATTCCTCTTTCTGACCCAATATCCAGAGTAAACCTTCACCAAATCGGTCGAAATAGGCTTTAGCAAACGTGATAGTCAACTCGCGACCCCAGCGCTTCGGTAGCCCTTTGAGTTTTTGGTACATTGGGCCTTCACCGGTCGGTGTGTTTTCCCAATCTACACCGCGAAGATTATCTTCAAAGAAGATCCGATCTTGTACTGCCACTTGGAAATGTTCATCGCCGTAGCCTGCTAACAGTTTTTTTATCTCTTTACGCAGGTTTTTGTCACTGGTGGTTTTCAGAATAAGGAACAGCGGAATGAACAGATCTTCAGTGACTCCGCCTTGCTGCAACATCTGAGCCGCGACGTGATGGCTGGTAACATCGGGTGAATCCAACATCGCAAGTACGCCCTCAATCATGGCTTCACTGCCTTGAGTTTGCAAAAATTGCGGGGCAGCTTGCTCGAACCACTGTTTGAGTGCGGTGTCATCAATGAACAGATAGTTAGCCATTAATGCGGCAGTATTTTTAGGGTTGGCACCTAACACCACATGAGTGACGTTGTCAGTTAATTTTTTGCTAATGGTGAAACCAAGCTCGTCGGCTTTGGCTTTGAGTTCTGTAGCGGTGAATGGAATTTTTCCGTTCACAAACAACACGCTGTCAGCGCCCAGTGGACGTTGTTCTACTGCTGAAATCGCTTTTTGACGTAACCAGTTAATGGCATAGGCTTTAAATGGGGTGTATTTGGCTTCCATGAAAGTCAGATAGAATCGATCCCCTAACACAGCAGTGTCAGTGGGAAGATCTTTCGGTTTTGGCGCCCCTAGCAATACCTGCCAGCAGTGGCATTTTTCGTCATCGGTTAATGGTGAGCGCTGTAATATGCTTAGCTGTTTGGTTAATTGTGTCGCACGGGCCTCTCGGTTTGGAATACTGATCTTGCAGTCAACTTGCTCAGACAGCGTCGCCAAACTTGCGGCATTATCCCAGCGGTTATATTTTTCTGATACTTCTAGCATGAATGAATGTAGTGCAGGCGCAGTGTGAAGATCATCCAGTTTAGGTAGCTCCATGATGGGGTATTGATCGTCTTCTACGTATATTTTCACTTCGCAGAGTTGGCTCATTGCATCTAGGTTACCGAACTCTTGTAGTGTAGGGATGTATAAGGTGAGTTTCGTCAGGTTGTTATGTTGACGTACCGACAATGGCAGTGCTTGCGCATTAAATTGGCCCAGTTTTAGTTCCGACAGTTGAGGCAGCTGGCTCAGAATGTCGGCGTCACCCAGCTCACCGCAATTCTGGATTGTTAATGACGTCAGCGCTGTTGAATGTACCAGCCAATTAAGATCAGCAGTAGATAAGCCACTAATAGAAGCGCTAGTCAGCGCGGGTAATACAATAGGGCCTTGAATGCTCAATCGCTCACCGGAGAGATGTAAATCTTGTACCGCTGTTTGGTTGCTTAACAGGGCATCCAGACGCGCAGGGGTCTCATATGGTAACAGCCAAAGTGAATCTATGGTGTTGATGTTTGTTAATAAATCGTCAGGCAGTGATGGTGCTTGGCGTGTACGAAAATATAACCAATCAATTTTGTCGGCATGGCCAAGCGCTTCAGGTGCGAAATGGATGTTGTCGCACTCAATATGTACCTCTTTAGCCTGTGTGCCTGCACTAAATACAGGTCCGTTCAGATAGGTCTCATTGCTGAATACAAGTTTCACCGTTTGAACAGAATGTGGCAACATCAGTGGTGACAGCGTTAATGGGACGTTAGGTTCATCATCATAACCTGGCATACCACTAATGATATCAACGTCTGTGAGTGATACAGAGCGGGTCAAGTCAATGCCTACCTGACGCGCATCTTCGAGCTTGATTCTACATTGCTCTAATTGGATGCTTTCGACGCATAAAAACCCCGGCGCATGCCCCTCATAGGTGAGATTTAATTTGCGCAGTGCTGGCAGTTTGCCGATGGCAGTCAGCGTCTCTGGGGAACCGGTTATTGCATGCTTAATGGTGTGTAACTGTTGCATGGAGGCAATTGCGGCACTGGTAAATTGTAAAGAGTATTTGTTGCCTTCAATACTTTCCAGTTTGTTGAAATGAGTAAACAGTTCATCATCCAGTTTTAACTGTGGTGTAGCATCGCTGTCTCTATGGTGTTTATAACCGAAATCCAAGTGCGTTAGATTGGGCAATGAATATGCGAGTTGTGCCCAGGTTGGGTGCTTGTGTGTGCAACAGTATTCAAGAGACGTCACCTCGGGATATTGGTTTTCTAATTTATCAAGTGCGTCATCGGTTAATTTAGCATGGCTCATTGGCTCGTTCCTTTTAGCGCCTTATATCCTATGAGGTAAGGCGCAGGTCGTATTCAGTGTTATGGTGCTTTTGTGCTTATTCGATTTTCAGATTGAGTCGATAGTGTCTTCTAATATCTCACAATCAGGGAACGCATCACGGAACGCTTGCGGAGCACGAATTGGCGTATAACCATGTTGTTGGTCATAACCGTGACGATATAAAGGCGCGCTGGCACGGCGAATATCCAATCTTTTGAGGTTTTTTAGCTTAAACAGCTCGGCTGGAAACTCGTTGAAATGGTTATAGGACAGATCCAACTCTTGCAGATTTTGCAGTGCCGTTAGTTTGCTCGGCAAAGTACTAAGCACGTTAAAATGTAGGTTTAAATGGGTGACATCAATATAATTATCGATGTTGACAGGTAATGCCTTCAATACGCAGTTGTGTAGATCCAGCGTGGTTATCTTACTTTGCTGAGGAAGTTGCTTTGGCAAGCGGGTCTTGACGTTTCTCAGTTCTTCTCTGGCTAGATAAATCTCTGGCGCCCAATGGCAATCGACCAGCTCTGCCTCACCTCTGGCCGCCAAAATACGGGCAAAACCGCAGCCTCTGTGCCAATTTAGTGTTTCACCTTCAATCAGTTGTGCAATCGCGATATCGCGAGCCTCAGATTCTTCTTTTTGAGCGAGCAACCACAACAACCCTTCGCCGAAACGGTTGAAATAGAGCAACGAAAATTCATCACACAAGGTTTTCCCCCAACGTTTAGTTAAGCCTTTGAGTTTTTTGTAGACCGGGCCTTCACCTTGTGGCTCTCCATGATGATTCAATCCGCGCATTTTGCCGTCAAAAAAGACCTTATCTTGAACCGCCAGCTGGAATGCATTGTCGCCATGTCCTGTCAATAACGTCTGAATTTGCTTGCGTAGCGCTTTGTTGTCGGTGGTTTTTAGCACTAAAAATAACGGCAACAGCATATCTGTGGTGATACCGCCTTGCTCTAACATAGTGGCAGCGACAAGATGACTAGCCTCATCAGGAGAACGCAACATGTCGAGCACGTTGCCTTGCATCGATGCCGCGTCTTGTTGTTGCAAAAACTTAGGTGCAGCGGCACTGAACCATTGGCTGAGCGCCGTATCGTCGATGATCAAGTGTTGGTCAACATCAATGGCAGCGGTTTGCTTAGGGTTACTGCCCAAAACAATATGAGTAACGCTGTTATCCAGTTTCTTACTGATACCAAAGCCCAGCTCAGCGGCTTTTTCTTTCAGCTCCGTCGCTTTAAAACCGCTCTTACCACAGATAAACAACACACTATCAGAACTTAAAGGTCGACGTGCAACATCGCTTTGTGCTCGCTTGCGAAGCCAATCTTGCGCCAAGACTTTAACTGGATTGAACTTGGCTTCCATAAAGGTCAGATGAAAGCGCGCATCCAGCGTTTCAGCCGCTAGATTCTTAGGCTTAGGGGTTGCCAATAACAGCAACCAATAGCGGCGGCGTTGCTCGTCGGTCAACTCTGCGTGTTTTAGTATTCCGAGGAGTTTGTTCAGTTCATCACTACGAGCAATACGACAAGAAACATGCAATGCTAACGTGATATGTTCTGGCAAATCGACCAAGCAGGCGAGCGGTGCCAGATAGGTCATATCTTGAACGTGCGGGCTCAGCTCTATTTCTAGTTCCTGCAGGGCTGGCGCTATTAATAAGTTGTCGAAATTTGTTATCGGTAGATCATAGGGGTTATCGTAATGATGTAGCTCTAGATTGACTTTAGATAGAAAAGCCAACGCACTAAGATCGCCAAGAGAGACGAGATTTGGTTTCTTAAGCGTTAATTCACCCATGTTTGGTAGGGTTTTCAGCCAGGATGGTAGCGAATCACCTTCGCAATGGCTCAACGTTAAATGACGCAATGCCTTGTTATGTTTTGGCGGCTTGTACATTGATGTCAGGTGCAGATTAAGAGCACTCAGAAACTCAAGTTTGGGTAGGCAGCTAAATAGCGCTGCGTCAGGTACTCGGTTAGCGATATTGCCTTTGTGACATAACTCCAAATCCTTTAAATTAGGGAATTTACGTGCCAATTCGGCCCATTCTGGATGGTTGTGTGTGACTTGGTAGTAGATCTTGGTCACCTTAGGTTGAACACAAGCGTCCAGCGGTAGGTGACTATCTTTAAGGTACAAGGTGCTATTGATGCCCATTATTTTGCCTAATATTCTTGGTATTCGCTGCTGAAAAATGATGTTCAACTTTTATTTTTAAACGATTAAATATCTTCAAGGATTTCACAGTTAGGGAAAGCATCGCGAAATGCTTGCGGGGCGCGAATTGGTCGATAAGCGCCTTCACGACTGGTTCCGCCTTGATAGGTGTAGGTAGATATATAGTCATCAGAGGCGACCGGTTTGCGGGCGCAGCGTAGATCCAATCGGTTAAGATTCGGCAGTTTCATCAGCACTTCAGGGAAGGCGGTGAAGTGGTTATGGCTCAAAGACAACTCTTCTAGCTCACCAAACAGTGCAAAATCATCTGGTAGCTTGGTAAGCGCGTTGCCAGTCAGGTTCAACCGGTGAATATGGCGATAATGTTCAATCCCTTTAGGCAACGCATCCAGCAGGCAATGACCTAAATCCAGTGCCAGTACGGTGTGATTTTGCGCGAGTTCTTGTGGTAGATACGTCTTAGCCGCTCCCAGTAAGTTGTCATAGTTTACCGTTGTGCTGCAATTGATATGGCGTTGATAATGCGCAATGGAATGCTCGTCAAAATGCGCCAGCATCTGCTCAAAAGCCGCGCCTCGTCGCCAATTCAAACAATCACCGTCGATTAAGGTAGAGAGCGCATCAAGTTGCTCGGTAGAGGTCTCTTTTTGCATCATGAGGCCAATCAAGCCTTCGCCAAAGCGCGCAAAGTACAACTTGGCAAACTGGTTGCACAGTGCTTCACCCCATTTTTTCTTTTGCTTTTTGAGCTTGTCGACCATCACGCCTTGGCCCATAAGGCGACCGTACTTATCCAGCCCTCGGCAAGCATTGAATAAAATGCGGTCATTCACTGCGAGCTGGAATGGTTCATCGCCCATGCCAGCAAGAAGCTGTTTAATCTGCTTGCGCAGTTTGTTGTCTGAGGTGGTTTTTAGAATGAAGAATAGCGGTAAACGCATCGCTTCGGTGACACCGCCTTGTTCCAACATTTGTACCGCGACCTGATGAGATGCCTCATCAGGAGAGGTCAGCATCGCTAACACGGAATCCCCCATAACACCTGCATCCGCTTGTTGTAAAAACTTCGGTGCTTCAGCGGTGAAATAAGTTTGTAAGCTGGTGTCATCAATCAGCAAATGGCGGTCTATATTCAGTAATTCTATGGACTTAGGCGCGCTACCTAACAAAACATGGCTAACACTAGCATCGAGCTTTTTACTGAGGGTGAAGCCCAGCTCCGCTGATTTCGCTTTTAGCTCGGCGGCTTTAAAGGCACTTCGACCACTAATGAAAATGACGCTGTGGTTATCGAGTGGTTTTTGTTGTTCACTTTGCTTAGCGACTTGTCTTAACCATATTTTGTGCTGCGCCTTGAATCGGTTGTACTTGGCTGCCATTAGCGTTAAGTGAAACTCAGTGGGCATCGCAGGCAGTTCAGCAGGTTTATTGATCGAGACTAAGGTGTTTGACCATGCTAAGCACTGTTCAAATGGTAGGTTAGCGCTGCGCAAAATAGCCAATTCGGTCGCGAGGTGTTGATGCCATAAGTCCAGCTCAACCTGTGGCGCAAGTTGTAGCCAGATCGGGTCAATCTGTGTTGGGATAATATCTAATCGCACGGTTTTTAGTGCGGGTAACTCACTGATCCCGGCCATGTTTGGCAGCAATGCTTGGTCATCTTCCCAAGGTTGGATCCAGATATTTTCAAGCGCGGTCATTGCGCTAATGTCACCCAGAGCCGGGTACGCACAGTTAAGCAGGTTGAGCGTATGGATATTGGCGTTATGGCGGAGTGTTTCGGGTAATTGGTCGCCCTTTGTACCGCGCAGGGTGCAACGAGTCAGTGATGGCAGAACAGGCATTGCTGAAATGTCACCATTGAACAGCAGGTCAACGTTAGTCAGCTGTGGGCTGTGTGCCAGCCAAACAGGCAGTTGCTCGTGATGCCAATTCAGCCAAGCGGTATGCAGTTTAGGAAGGTTGGTATTCAGTAACGGTGTGAGATCGGAGTCTTTACAATGAAGATAGAACTCTTCTAGGGGCAACGCTTGCGGTAGAAAATCTTGCTCTAGTTGAGTGTTATCTAGAGCAAGACTGAGTGTTGTTAATGAGGCTAACTTGGCGAAAAGGCTGGCTGGCACTGGGGTCGTAATATCTTTTAATTTCAGCGTGCATTGAGTGATATGAGCCACGTCCCCCAATAAATATTCGCTGATAGTGCCGCCTTGTTGTTCTAGCGTCAGTTTGTTTAGTTGCGAAACATGACTCAGCATATCTTGCGGTAATGCTGCTTTGGTCATGATATCGATAGTCAGCTCAGATAAGCAGGCAGGTAACGCGAATGTGTCGATAGTGACGGCACTCGGCTGATCTAATCGGTAGTGATTGCGCTGCTTTATCTTTAGTGTGTTGATTGGCGCTGTACTTAAATCAATGTCTAACGCATGGCAGTGATGAGTCAGCGTTAGTGCGACCTCTTCAAGTCCAGACTCTGCTTGGGCATGAAAGCGCAGAGTGGGGCTTTTTACTGTTACTTCCAGTGTTTTTAATTTTGCTAAACATCCCAAAACAGACAAGTCAGTATTACTACAAAGCTCAAGTTTTAGCTCTGACAGTTGGCTCAGTAGGTTGACACTAACGTCGGTGAAGTCAGTATCAAGATCTTGGTCTGAATCGGTAATAAAGCGTTCTAATGCGGGAAATGCACTAAAGAAATCGGCATCGATATTATGTTTCTCACCCACTTTTGCGAGTTCGGAAATCTTGATGCTTGTCACGTTGGGAAATGCATTGGCGATAGCTTGCCAACTGATTATATTTTCATCAGTGTCAATAGTTAAGTAATCGACATCAGGGTGGATCTGAGAGAGCTTTTCTGTAATACGAAAAGATAAACGGGATTTGCTCATGAATGATCCTTACTGTTACGTGAAAGAGAGTACTTGACTAGTGCAAACAACAACCAAAACAAACTGAAGAAATAACGTGGTGATAACGCAAAATTAATGCAGAGTTAGCTCTGGGTTGGAATAAGGTTAGCGTACGGTTAACATCAAAAAACACCACGCCTCGTCAATTGACGGGAGTCGGAAGTATATGGATAATCCCTTTAAAATGAAATGGTTATAAGAGTTATTTTTGAATCCTTCACTGTCTAAAGCAAGCGTTACGTTAATGCTCAGCGAGCCGTTCTACGGTCATTATCTTGCGAGTTTGCAAAAGCAGATACTGACTAAAGGCGACATAAATTCGTCAACTCTTAACTCCTTTTTTGAGCCCGTGCTAGAGATAAGGTTGCATGGTACTTGTGATGTGGAATTGGTTTGCCATCTAGAACATTGGCAGACGTTGAACGCTCAACAGCAAGTGGGGGCGTTGAAGCATGAAGCGCTTCATCTAGTGCTCGGGCATATTTTTCAACGAGGAAACTATGCTGATAAATCCCGCTTTGATCTCGCGGCTGATTTAGTCGTTAATCAATACTTATTGCCAGTACAGCTCCTTCCTCATAGTGTGACTCTTGATGGTGTTAATCAATATTTAGACACGCAGGGACAACCAAGATTAGCGCCTTTTCGTGAGGTGAATTATTACTATCAGGCGATCATATCTCTACCAATAGAGAGTTGTTTTTCCGAATCTCAGCTTAACCAGAGCCAGCATAAGTCATGGGGTGCCGTGTGCGGTCAGACGCAAGCGCAACAAGGATTGCTAGAGCAGCAATTGATTGGCAAGTTAGAAAATGCGGCTCAGCGTACTGAACTTTGCCATGTCATCGGCAGCTTACCCGCTGCGATTGTGGCTATCTTGGAACAAGTCCGTCTCGCTCGTAATCCGGTATTAAATTGGCGCCGTAGCCTGAGATTGTTTGCCAATTCCAGCCGTCGCACATCAGTCAAAAATACCCTTCGCCGCCCATCGAAACGTTACGGCACGACGCCAGGCATTAAGATCCAGCCTCACCAAAGGTTGCTGGTGGCGGTAGATACCTCCGCCAGTGTCGATGATGAGCAGTTACAACTGTTTTTTGAAGAAGTCCATCATATCTGGCGTGCAGGCGCTGAAATCACTATCGCCGAGTGTGACACTGTGATTAAACGTCAATACATATACCGGGGAATCGCCCCGTCGAATATTATCGGTCGCGGCGGTACAGATTTTGATGAGCCTATTATATTAGCGAATCAGCAACGGTTTGACGGCACCATCTATTTTACTGATGGCGAGGCGTCAGCGCCCACCGTTAAGCCTCGTAAGCCACTGCTTTGGCTTATTCACAGTGGAGAAGGTAAACAAGCCTTTGACCATCTTCAACATTCTGGCCGGGTCATTCCGATGATCATACCCACATCCATAGCAACCAAGCGTTAGGTCTATTTATGAATAAAGCTCAATATCAATACTATGGCCTGAGCTGCCAGGCACAAGAAGTGCGCGCATTTATTGAACATCTATTGTCAAATGATACTCAGCATATCACTCCGATTTGCATTTGGGGACGCCATGGTATTGGTAAAACTCAACTCGTCGAGCAAATAGCAAAGGAAAGAGGAATGCAATGGCGAGCCATTGCCCCTGCGCAGTTTGAAGAAATGGGTGATTTGCTGGGGATGCCGAAAGTTGACAAGGGAGAAGATGGTAATGATGTGACTCGCTTTGCGCCACCTCATTGGGTACCCACAGAGGCCGGCCCGGGCATTTTGCTTATCGATGATGTCAACCGTGCGGATGAGCGAATTTTACGCGGTATCATGCAGTTGTTACAAAACAACGAACTCGTGAGCTGGACGTTACCCTCTGATTGGCACATCGTACTGACCGCTAACCCTGATGGCGGTGATTACTCGGTGACACCAATGGATGACGCAATGCTAACGCGTATGATGCACATTACGATGCAATTTGATGCGAAAGCATGGGCATTGTGGGCAGAAGGCGCAGGTGTAGACCCGCGCGGGATTGATTTTGTTCTGACCTATCCTGAGCTGGTGGATGGCGAGCGTACAACGCCGCGTTCATTGGTGCAATTTTTTACCAGTATCGCCAATATCAGCGATCTTAAAGCTGAGCTACCATTGGTGAATATTTTGGCGCGATCTTGCCTTGATGATACCACTTGTAACGCATTCATTGCCTTTGTAGAGCAGAACTTAAGTAAGTTGGTCTCACCCGAGGCGATAGTGAACGCCAAGGATTTTGCGAAGTCGATAGCACCTAAAATTGAAAAAGTGGCGGGTGGTTCAGTGCCTAGGGTCGATATTCTCGCCACCCTGTGTACTCGCTTATATCACTACCTAAAGGTAAGTAAGCTTAAGCCTAAGAAGGATCAGCTCGCCAATATTCAGGCGTTCTTAAAAATGCCATTACTGCCGAATGATTTGCGTTTAGCCATGATGCAAGACTTAATGAAAGGGGATAACCCTGCGCTTAAAGCGGTACTGGCAGACGCTGAGTTAGCCCAGCTTTTTCTTACCAATAGTTAGAAAACAGCGGAAATAAGAGCGACTCGCTGATTTTTACCCCTATAAGCCAAAAGCCCGATAGCCCTGAACTAAGGAGGATCGGGCTTTTTTGTTAGCGACCGAGCTGATTTTGAAGAATATATTCCTGCGCTTCTTTTTGGGTGACGGGTTGGTTTGCCCTGATAGACGACGCAATGAATCTGTTCATTAGGTCATGATTAAGCACTCGATATTGCTGGTAGTCGAACCCCAGTAGCGACTTATACCCTCGTAACACCAGCGTGTCTCCGGGTTTCAATGCATCCCAGTCTTCTTTGCTAATGTCACAGATGAAATTGTTGTACCAATACCGATAACCTTGAATATATAAACCGCCGTTGCAACCCCGGTTGTAATAGCCAAAACGTTGTTCCTCCACAACGGCGAAGGCAATCGCTGGTTTGGATATGATGCTGTGTAATAGCACAGGTAGTCCTTTTGCGAACGCAAGCTGAAAAAATACCGGAATGCCGATAATACAATACAATGTCACTTTACGGGGTGAGGTATTTTGTCGATCAAAATAGACTCTGAGGGCTGACTGTGGCTGACGATATTGCTTAAACATAACAATCAGCATGGCGATCGCGAGCAGGGCACTGACGACGCTTAGCGTGGCATACACCTGATCATGAAGTAGCGTATCGCTAAATACGCCAACGATAGGCAGCAAGAACATCAATAAAACGCAACAGATGAGTAGTTGCTTTAATTTGGGGGTGCCAGGGGCAGTGATACTCATTTCGCTTATTATTATTTCCGTTATTTATGGATAAGTTTGACAGCGGTTATTTCGCCCACTTGCGCAGGCGATAGGTATATTAAGTAATGGCGATAAATAGCCTATAACAAGGCGTTAACAGCATCGCGCACGCTACGTATTTTATCTTTAAGTAAGTGCTGCAATGTGTTGCCGGTACCGATTTCACTGCTTATCAGCTTCACCAGCTGTAACCGCTCAGCACCCGTTAGCTCAGCTTGCATGTTTGGGATGACATCCGCCTTGGCAAGTTGGTTTAACAAGTCTTGTCGTTCCCAATCGAAGGCTAAGGTTACCCAGCGCTCCGCGGGTATTGGTAAGGGCTGTAATTGCTGCCACACCCAATTTTGACTTAATCGGGTTAGCGCCATACTTGCGTTGCAATCACGGATGGTGAGGTGGCCGACGGTGTCATCTTGCCAGCGATTTTCTATGCATAAATCGCCGTTGCGAATTAAATGCCGTACATAGGCATTGCGGATGGCCTCACTGTGCAATAGCCTTTCACTACTGCGCCTTGCGCTTAGCAATAAGGTGAGCAAGCGTTGTTGTTTTTCCTGTGGTAATAACCAGATAAACGTATCTAGCCCTGTTTGGTTATCGTTACGTCCGCCGTAGTTCAACCTTTCGCCACAGTGTGCGTCAAACAAAGGCAAGACTTCAGACAGGTCACTTTCGCCGTTAAGATAGGCATTAATTTGTTGCAATAAGTGGTTAATACGCTTATTACGGTCGCTATTTTCAGCAATTATTGCACTCAGTTCTGTATGGTCAACTTTTTCATCAACCACCAGAATAGGAGTGAGTAGCCGGCCATTGACGATGTGTTGATCGTCAGGATCATGATGCAAAACAAATAACTGCTTACCCCGGCGTTGCAATACCGTGACATACTCAGGAAATTGGCCGTCAGTTTGACAGCGCAGCTGGGCGTTACTGTTGGCATCCAGCACTAACGGAAGTTCGAGTGCGGTTGGACGTTCATAGTGCCAGTCATTAAACAAGACGGCTTTTTTACCAAATTTAGCGTTGATTTTTTTTGTGATGACATGCCATGTGGAGGCTAAGTTGTACTCAATGTTGGCATAAAGTGCACGCTGAAAGTCAGCATCAAGATTTATGTTTGTTTGTGGGTGTCGTGCTGCTGTGTCGGCAAGAAAAGCGATACGGTGATGCTCTGCAATTGACAACAATGCTTCAGCTAGTGCTTGCTGTTGGTTAATGGTGTGGCGTCCAAGCATGCTGGTGTCGTTTTCAGCGGCTAGTTGTAACCCTTCGGCGAAGGTGTTTATCTGGGTGATATAGCGTTGCCAGAAGCGTCCAGATGCGGGGCGATAGCTGGCGAGACTGCGATCAGACACAATCAGAAAAGCCTGCAGTTGTGCGGATGAAAATCCTACTTTTTCAAGATCGTGTTGTAGTGCATTATCAGCGGCAGCATCATCAATACCTGACCACTGGGGGTAATCAGAATTGAGTCGGGTGATTTGACGTAGCATTTTTTGCGGTGCCAAACTGATAAGGGCTTGCCACCAACGCGCACTGAGAATGTCCAGAGGGCGGCTGAGCTGACCACGGTGCGCGACTAAGCGAAGCCAAAACAGGCTCAGGATCCCGCGCTGGAAACCATCATCAATATTAAACAAACGGTATTTTGCTTGCTGGGGAGAGAAACCTCCGAATGCAGACCAGTCTGTGTTGATCAGTGCTTGTTGCAAAGCGGAGTTGATCTCATTTTGATTCGCCTGACTATCAACGTCAGTCAGCAGGCTGATTAATGTTCCAGTTTGAGTATTGCCGCTATTCGCTTCCCTGTCTTTAAAGCCCTCTCTTAGAATATCGACAAGTGCGGGAAATAACCCGTTGGTAAGCCAAGTTTGTAAGGCGCCCGATTCAGTCGATTGGCTATCTAGATGCAGTAATCGATGGCAGCCGTAGATGTAGGCGCCAAAATGTTCGGGCCAATCTTGATATGACAGGAGATCCGGCGAATCGTTAAGTAAAGTATCAATGGCAGTCAGATCATCACAATCAAGCGCATCATCATCAAACAGCCATTCGAGCTGGTTGTAGAGCTGTTCTCGTAAGGATGGCAGCTCATCATTGTCATTTATATTTTCACGCCATTCATCATCATTATCTTCGTGCTCTGTTGGAACATGTTGACGCGGCTCACCGTGCGCTAACGCTACGCGGCACAATGGCTGTGAGGCAAGGGCTTTGATCTCTTGGCATAGGTCAAGTGCTTCGTCTTCTAGGGTACGTCCCATAAACGGAAGTAACTTAATATCATCATGCCATTCATCTTCATTCCATGGTTTGGCATTCACTGGCCAGCGGCATTCTAGCGAGTAGAAAAAGTCCAGTACTAGGGTTTCATCTGAGAACTCAATGCTGTGATGATAGGCAAGTACTGGCTCGCTGAGTAACCGTTGTTTTAATTCTTGTTTGAAAAACGGGTAATCCTGAGGATGCTGTTGTAAATGGTTGAGCAGGCTTAACCCCGTTGGGCTGCCATCGCTATCGGCATAGAAGGCACGCCGTAAGTTTGCATTATCGCACCATAGATAGGCCTTGATCATTTGATGATCCCAGCCACGTAGCTCAAGTAGCTGCGCCATCATGCATTCAGGGCCGTGAATATGTTCATTGTCCCAGTAGGGGATCAGGTATTGTGCCAATAAAAGAATCGCATCATCGTGGTGCTGAGCCAGCAAAAACAGGGCTTCAGTACCGAAGATGTACATATCATCGACCACCATATCACCAGTATTGTTATGGTGACGACTAAAGGCGGTGATCGCTTGTGCCGTTTGCAGTAATTGAGGCAGTAGTTCGGTAAAGTTGAGTGCACAAGCGAATAAAATGGCTTCGCTGCGATAAATCACATCATCTTCTGTGATGGTTTCAGTTAGCGGCTCATCAGGGCGTAATAGCGCCAGAGCCGATTCGAGTAAGGCTCGCTTGTCGCCACTATCGGCTAATTGTAGGCGTCTGTTACTGCTGTGGATAAACTCGACATCAAACTGCAACCCCATAGCGGGCTTAAATGCCTGACCGGTCTGTAGTAGCCGTGTGTATCGTTCTAAGGCACAGGCAAGGCTGTCAGGGTTATCCGGATTAACAGGAATTTTGATGGATTTATCAAACTGTGACACGTGAGATCCTTATAGGAAAATGGTATGGCGAAGTGTTATCGACACTCAAGATAAGAGGTAGGGATAGATCTGGTATAGTTGGTATGCGACATAAAGTGTCAGCGGTAAATTTGCCCATAGGCCGTAACGAATGCTTTTATAATAACATTTAGAAAAAATCAGGCTAAATAGTACTAAGCCGGAAACCCAGAGTAAGCATTTGAATAGGAACAGCATCCCTGTACCGATACCTTCATGGTCGACACGAATGACATTAATTAGGAAAGCCGGGCCGATAAATTGTAATATCGGTGTTGCGAGAATAAACAGATATTTATCTAATTGCAGTTTTCTCAAAGAGGATAGAACAAGTCTCATATGTAATGTGGCCAAAATGTTAATGCTTTCATTATGTTACCCTTAATGGCAAGATTAATATTTATACCAGAATTATATCGGTTAAACTAGGCACTTATGGTGTAGTTACCGGGTTTAGTTTTAAGCAATACGGTATTGCTGACGATCAGTTGTTTATTTTTGTTATCGTACTGATATTGTCAGAATTAGATATATGCAGGTATATAATCGCTCATTCATGTAGCTTGTTAGGGATATTGTCCTTTTTTCATTTTTATCGGATAAATGCTAGTGATAAGTAAATTAAAAGCTTGGGGAGTGACAGCAATAGGAACCGCTGTTTTCTTTGTGATAAGTGCTTGGTTTGAATCTGACGGGATCCATTTATCTGGAATAGAGCACTACGCTGAACAGGTATCGCCGCAAGAAGCAAAGCAATTGGGTTTTATTTTGTTCAAGAGTAAGCGATATTCAGAAGCCCGTACATTTTTTGAACCGGCAGCTAAACATGGCGATATTCCAAGTCAGG
Source organism: Photobacterium nomapromontoriensis (assembly GCF_050336815.1). Lineage (NCBI taxonomy): Bacteria > Pseudomonadati > Pseudomonadota > Gammaproteobacteria > Vibrionales > Vibrionaceae > Photobacterium > Photobacterium nomapromontoriensis. The sequence goes on along the minus strand of NZ_JAKJSL010000030.1, from coordinate 32,733 downwards.
TAACGTTGGCGACGCTGTATTATTATGATAAAAATACCCCTCAACATTTTAAACTTGCTTACCAATGGTTTATCAAAAATTCAGATAATGCGCTGGCGCAATATTACATAAGTTTAATGTATTATTTTGGTGATTATCTCGTTAGAAATCCTGAAAAAGCGCAATTTTGGTTACAAAAAGCGGCTAACCAATCTCTGCCTGTTGCACAGTATAATTTGGCTGTGGGCTATTATAATCAGCGGCAGTATCTGGAGGCTTATGTGTGGGCAAGCTACGCCAGAAGTAATGATTTTTTCAAGGGTAATAAATTGGTTAAGGATGCGGCAGATAACCTGTCACCGCAGGATAAAGTCCTTGCCCAGCAACGCTTTAATACCAGTAAAGCTGATCATGTCTGGCAAAGTGAACACGATAGTGGCTTTAGTGCATTATTTAGGCAGGTATTTTAGTTATGCAGATTAAATCTTTATCGTTGTATCTTCCTGATGAGTCAATACGAGAGCGGCTATTAATTACAGGTCGTAAATCTTTATTGTTGGCTTTGGATGAGATACTTAATGATGTGAATGTCGATCTTGAAGCCGACGATGGGCAAGGCGTGGTTTTACCTCTATTGATAGCTGAGGCGAAGGTAAGTAATAGTCGAATTTACCTGAGTTATCATGTTTTCAATCAAGATAGCGGTCTGCTGACAATTAGCTACCAGAACAGTAAAGGGAAAACACGAACAAAAGACATCGGGGTGATCACCCGGTGCGAACTTGAAAATCATTTAAGACAGATATTAACATTGGGCAAAAATGCATATATAGAAGAGTACTTTCCCCCACAGGTCGCCTTAGACAAATTATCTAGGGGTATGGGAATAACGGTGATGCTTGGTGCGTTACTTGGTTATTTTTCTTTATTCTATTTTTCGAATGTTATCTGGCGTGATCAGGTTATCGCTAATGCTTGGCAAGTTGCTGTCGCCGTGTACATTGTTAGTGGACTGATATTGTTACCGCAGTTCTTATCCAAAGAGGGACAAGAGCGAGCGGCAAGCGTGGGGCAGACCCGAGTAAAACAAGCGTGTGGATTAGTGTTTGGTAATGTGATCATTACTCTGGGTTTAATGTGTGGGGGGATGAATGCATTGCATCTATACGGTAGCCAGCAAGCACAAGTTCACATAGTTTTTGCTGATAAAGCGCGTGATTATTACGGCAAACACTGTAAGGGCTCGGTCAGTTTTGAGCAATTTTCAGGTTCAGTGTGCTTAAAGAACCGGGCCTATTGGCAAGTGATCCATTCGGGAATGTTGGCACAAGCAGAAGGGAAGCTATCTGATGTGGGATTTGATATTCAATCCATTACATTAACGGGCCAATAGTCTTGAGTTAACTTATCGGCTTGGCATATAGCGCAGGCTCTTGATCTTCGCCATTCGTTGTCCGGCAGCGTTTTGTAATGAATAAATTTGCTTATAAATAGTATAAAAGCGATTAATATTACCAACGTAAGTGATGGGCTCTATCCCTACCTCTTCTTTTACGACAATTTCAACATTGTTAAACCATTTTGTATGGTCAAAGCCGCGTTCTCTAGCGACTTCACGTAGCCGTTTGATTCGGTTGGGCCCTGCATTATAGCTCGCTAAGGCGAAGTAGAGTTTGTTTAAATCGTCGATATCCTCATCAGCCATATAATGCGTTCGAATAAAGTCCATGTACTTTACCCCCGCATGGATGTTGTTATCGATATATTGAATATGACGAATGTTGATGTAGGGCTCTTGCGCGGTTTGTGGTAGTACTTGCATGATTCCAATAGCACCCGCTTTTGAGCGTCTTGATTGATCAAATTGTGACTCTTGGAAGGCTTGGGCTGCAATCATTAACCAGTTGAAATTATATATGTCGGCATAGCGAGAGAAACGTGCTTCGAGCTTATTGAATTTTTTGATATTGGTTGGGTTCACTGCTTTTTGAAACCATGCTTTATTGTTGAGATAACGGTTAAAAATGACATTGCCGTGGAGTGTGCCTTGGCGGTTTTGCTCAATAAATTGATTAACAAGTTTTTTCAATTCAGGGCTGTTTTTACGAAAACACCAAGCAATAGCACCATGATCACGCAGGGGAAATGCGTAGTGGATCTGTAGATTGTCAGTCACGAGATCCCAAAATTCAGCCTTATGGGAATCAATAACAGTCATAGGGATAATCCCTTGTTGAATCATTTGCAGTAACTCATAGTCTTGCAGTGTTTCCTCAAGAAAGTGTACCGACATGGGCGCCAGATTTTTATCTGTCAGTTGCTTGTTTATCTTACGAATACTTTGGTAGTAACTGGAGCTGGCTCTGACCCAGACCTCTTTTGCAGAAAGCTGTTGAAGCCCCGTGATAGCATCACGTGTTTGATGGGTAATAAACAATTCTTGGATTTCTTTGAGAACGGGGGTGCTAAAATCGACGTGCTTCTGCCTTTGTGCGGTAACGGTCAGATTTGCCGCAGCAATATCACCGACACCAGCCAGTAAGGCGGGGAAAAGTTGATCGCGATGCACTGGGATAATTTGGATCCTGAAATGCTGTTGCGTGGTTTTCAGTACAAATTTTTCAAATAAAAGTAGCATTTCAGAGATCACCCCTTTGGGCTGCCCTCTGTCTAGATAATAGAAACCGAGATCCGCAGCAACAAGCACGCGAATAACACCGTGATCAGCCATGGCGGGTAAATCACCCGTATACCTTTCATCGGCCATTGGAGTCACTTCAAATCCATTACTGTAACCAGCAAGGATCAGAAATAGGAGAAGCAAACACTGTCGAATAATACACATGAGCATCTTGATGTGGCAGGGGTATATCAAGTATAGGGGGTTAGAGACGATCCGGTTTGATGCATGGATTTAGTATGTAATGCAAGTAAAAATGATCGGTAAATTTTCCTATTGTAAATCGGTAAAACACCTCTTCTTAGTGAAAAAAATCAAGTGATAAAATTATCTTTTGTGGGAGTTTGAAGAAAAATATTGATTGACATTATTTCTGCTGAATGGGCGTTAAAATCAAATTTGAGAGCTCTTCGATAACATCGGTTGTAAGCTGTGCGGTCTTCGTTTAATCTTGATCAAGATCAATGTTTCATTTTCCAAATTCTCGCCTAATACCCCACATCTTGTACCACCCCCACTAGTAACCCCTATATTTTGTGGTTTTAGTGACAGTGTCATTTTTTAGGAGCCGTGTGTGAACCCTGTTGTGATTAAGCGTGATGGATGCCGAGTACCGTTTAATACCAAGCGTATTAAGGAAGCGGTGCTTAGTGCTGCCGAGTCTGAGGAAGTGATGGATGCAGCGTATGCGGAGTCTGTTGCTGAGCAAGTTTTATCTCAGTTTGTAGGTATCAAAGAAGTTGAGATACACGCCATTCAAGACGCTGTTGAATATCAACTGATGATGGGACCACACAAGGCTGTTGCACGAGCGTATATTGAGTATCGCCATGATCGCGATATCGTTCGTGAAAAGGCCAGTACGCTAAGTGCGGAAATTACAGGGCTTGTTGAGCAAAGCAATGCCTCATTGCTTAATGAGAATGCGAACAAAGATAGCAAAGTGATCCCAACACAGCGTGATTTACTTGCCGGTATTGTAAGTAAGCACTACGCTAAAAATCACATGTTACCGCGTGAAATCGTCCACGCGCATGAAAGTGGTCAGATTCATTATCACGATCTCGATTACTCTCCGTTTTTCCCGATGTTCAACTGCATGATTGTTGACTTGGAAAACATGCTGACGAATGGCTTTCGCATGGGTAATGCTGAAATCGACACGCCTAAATCAATTCAAACGGCAACAGCGGTAACTGCCCAGATTGTTGCTCAGGTTGCCAGCCATACGTATGGCGGTACCACACTGAATCGTTTAGATGAAGTACTCGCACCTTATGTTACAGCGAGTCACCGTAAGCACCTTGCAACAGCGCAAGAGTGGGGCATTCCAAACCCAGAGGCTTATGCTGAGAAATTAACTGAAAAAGAAGTGTACGATGCCTTCCAATCGCTTGAATATGAGATCAATACGCTATTCTCAAGCAATGGTCAGACGCCATTTCTCAGCATTGGCTTTGGTTTAGGTACTTCATGGGAATCTAAACTTATCCAAAAATCTATTTTTGAAAATAGAATTAAAGGCTTGGGTAAGAATAAAAAAACAGCGGTATTCCCTAAGCTACTGTTTGCAATTCGTGATGGTGTAAACCATAAACCGTCTGATCCAAACTATGATTTGAAACAATTAGCCCTTGAGTGTGCAACTAAGCGTATGTACCCCGATATCTTGAACTACGATAAAGTAGTCGAAGTGACGGGTTCATTTAAAGCGCCAATGGGTTGTCGTAGCTTCCTGGGTCAATGGACAGATGAAAATGGCAAAGAAGTACACGAAGGCCGTAATAACCTTGGTGTTGTGAGTTTGAACTTGCCTCGTATCGCGATTGAGGCTAATGGCGATGAAGATAAATTCTTTGAAATTCTAGAACAGCGTACCCAACTAGTGAAAAAAGCACTGGAGACGCGTATTGATCGTCTTCGTGGTGTTAAGGCACGTGTTGCTCCGATTCTTTACACTGAAGGTGCGTTAGGTGTACGTCTAAAGCCTGATGACGAAGTGCTGGATATCTTTAAGAATGGCCGAGCATCGATCTCAATGGGATACATTGGTATCCACGAAACGATCAATGCGCTTTACGCTAAAAATGGAGAGCACATTTTTGATAGCGAAGCGCTGCGCCAAAAAGGCATTGCGATTGTTAAGTTCCTTAAGGATGCAGTAGATAGCTGGAAAGAAGAATCTGGTTGGGGTTACAGCCTTTACAGTACGCCATCTGAAAACCTTTGCACCCGTTTCTGCTCTCTAGATACCAAAGAGTTTGGTGTTATCGAGAATGTTACTGAGAAAGGTTACTACACGAATAGTTTCCACTTGGACGTTGAGAAAGCGGTTAACCCGTACGATAAGATTGATTTTGAAATGCCTTATCCTGAGTTAGCAAGCGGTGGTTTCATTTGCTACGGTGAATACCCTAATATGCAACGTAATATTGAAGCGCTAGAGAACGTATGGGATTACTCATATACTCGTGTACCTTATTACGGCACAAACACACCGATTGATGAGTGCTACGATTGCGGATTCACGGGCGAGTTTGACTGTACAAGTAAAGGTTTTACTTGTCCTAAATGTGGCAACCATGATCCGAAGAAAGTATCGGTGACTCGTCGTGTATGTGGTTACCTTGGTTCGCCAGATGCTCGACCATTTAACTCGGGTAAGCAGGAAGAAGTTATTCGTCGCGTCAAGCACATGTAATTTTCGTGCTCTGAGAGTGATTCTAATTGCTTAAGTGCCGACATGTCGGCACTTTTTCTATTTAAGGTGACCCAAATGAACTATCACAATTATTACCCTGTCGACGTGGTCAACGGCCCGGGTACGCGCTGTACGCTATTTGTGTCGGGGTGTATACATCAGTGCCGTGGTTGTTATAACCAGAGTACCTGGAACTTAGACGCTGGGCATACCTTTACTCAGGCGATGGAAGATCAGATCATTGCTGATTTGAACGACAATCGGATTAAGCGTCGGGGCTTATCGTTGTCAGGTGGAGACCCCTTGCATCCGGCCAATCTGCCAAGTGTTTTGGCGTTGGTAAAACGTGTTCGACAGGAATGTGCAGGAAAGGATATCTGGTTGTGGTCAGGCTATCAGCTTGAAGCGCTTACGGACTCACAGCGTGAAGTGATTGATTATGTTGATGTATTGGTTGATGGTAAATTTGAAAAGGATTTGCATGATCCCGAATTGCTTTGGCGGGGAAGCAGCAATCAAGTTATTCATTATCTTAAGTGACAATGTTGTTAGTTCAATGGTAAATCGTTAAATTATTGTGTTGTTTTCATAGTTATCCACTGTTTCTGTGCATAACTATGGGAAAACAGCATCACAGTTCACCTTGTTGTATTATTCTGTTAAAGCCTATTCCCTTATACACAGTCAATTTTGTATCACTCAGTATCAATGATAATCATTTTTTAATTAATGGATTTTATTATCACAAGTAATATGGTTAATGCAATATGTGTTAACTCTATAATACAGTGGATGGTGTATGTATTGTGAGTAATTGTAATGCCTGAGGGTAATTATTGTGCTATGCTCCGGATCCAGCGCAGATGTATGCGTTGTTAGGCACAGTAAGCGTTTGAAATTAAAGAACAAACATCTCAGTAGCAAGTTTACAGAAGCAAATCACATTGGATTCAATTAAGCTAGTTTTAAAAAAACTGATACCTGTTAGAGCAGGGTATCATGTGTATCTGCATGATATTTCAGCAATCGCTATTTTATTATTGCCTTTAACATTATCAAATGCGGTCGCGTTACTTTTAGGCCATGCGTTTCGATATGGAGACTTGATGGAAGTGGCAAATCTGCTATTTCGCCTGTCAGATGTATTGATTAATCTTTATCCGCTGTCGCTCTGTGTGGTTACAAGTTACTATTTATCTCATAAAACAAATATTAATAGCGCAATTTATATTATTTATTCACTATCGCTTTTATATTTGTTGTCCATTACTAATGGTAGCCTATCTGCCATCTATCATTTGCCGAATAATCCGTTGTTCGCGCTTTTGAGTGCCTTTCTTACGCTGGCATATTGTACTCGGCTCAACTTGCGAACGTTAGAACCACAAGCCATTGATTTTGCGGCGCGATTATTTAAGCATGTTATTCATTTTTTTATTTTTGCCGTATTAGCATTATTACTCTCTACCGTTAGTACTTACTTTATTGGTGTATTAACGGCACTGATTAAAGCAGTACAGCCTGATCCGTTAACCTTTTCAGGTGGCTTGATTTATCAAGGTATTCTTGGTCTGTTAGGCTCAATTGGTATTAATGGCCATAACTTGTTGTTTTCAGTGAAACAAATGCTTTATGCCGTAACCCAAGAAAACTTACTTGCGTGGCAGGCTGGTGAAGCTCAGCTGAATATTATTAGCCAGGGGTTCTATGATGCATTTATGTCAATGGGGGGATCTGGGAATAGTATTAGCCTGCTGTTGTGTGTTTTATTGTTCTCTAAAGAACGTAATCACATCATGTTGGCAATTGCTGCTTTGCCGATGGTAATGTTCAACATTAATGAAGTATTGCTGTTCGGTTTGCCAATTATATTCAACCCGTTACTTATCGTTCCATTTGTGCTTGTACCTTTGCTCAGTTTTGTTATTGCCTATTTATCCATTGCTTATGGATTAGTCAGTCCTGTAACCACCATTGTTGACTGGATGACGCCACCATTGCTCAGTGGTTATGTGGCAATGGGGAAGAGTATTGAGGGAACGATACTACAGCTTGTTATTATTATTGCAGGTGTGTTTGTTTACCGGCCATTTTATTTGGCTTTTTCAGGCAAGGGTTTTAAAAGTATTCAGTCGGTTGCTAACTTTTCAAGTGTTGAAAAGATGACGTTTAAGAGCTTGCTTGAGAGTATTCGTGTTTCTGCTGAAACCAGCATTAGCCGTGCGACTGCTCAGCAACGTATGGTGAATATGCTACGAGAAGGTGAGTTAGTTATGCATTATCAATTGCTGCATAATTTGTCGTCACCAGAGAAGTATGAATTTGAAGCGTTGTTAAGATATAAAGATCCCAGTGGAAAAGTGTATTTCCCGACTTTTATCAGTGACTTCCAACTATTGGATGCGATGCCCATTTTGGATAAAGCAGTACTGGAGCAGGTACTGACGGATATGCAGAAAATGCCGCTTGAGCAAGGGGGACGCGTAGCGATAAATATGTCAGTAGCATCCGTCACAGAGGTGGATTTTGTTAAGCATCTGGCCGCCCGTTTAGAGCATTTCAACATTCCACCACACTGTTTAGCGATTGAAATCACCGAGGAGGCAATCCTTTCAGACAGTAGCCAACTTCGCCAAACGATGGCCGATTTACAAGCGTTGGGCATATTGGTTGTCATGGATGATTTTGGCACCGGGTATGCGTCGTTCCCACATTTGCTGAAATTCCCATTTGATAAGATAAAGCTTGATCGTTCGTTGTTGCTCGATGCGACAACACAGAAAGGCAGGGATCTTTATCATTTGGTCGCACAAATCGGGAAAATTGCCAATTGTACTGTTGTTGCGGAAGGGGTGGAAACCAAAGACGAACTCGATTTTGCTACTGAGTGTGGGGTTGATATTATTCAAGGTTATTATATAGCCAGGCCGCAGCCGCTTGTTGATGCGATGGCGCTTATTGCGCACAAGTATCCACAAGGTGAAGCTGTGGCGTAGACACTTTAGCGGTGATAGGTGAGACAATCTTCTTTCATCTGAAGCTGAACTAAGGTAAATTCCCCTCCTAGTTTTGCTGTTGGAGGCGTTATGTCACGCACAATTATTTATACCTATAAGATGGAAGAGAAAACATTACCGTTTTCATATTCTCAATACCGTTCCATTCAAGAAGCGGTTGCCGCAGCAGAAGGTATAGATTTAACAAACTATTTTAAGATGGAACAGCAGGTAGAAGCCGTTTCATCAGGCAGCAAGGCGGTTCGTGATTTTCGAGATAGCCATTTTCGTAAGCTTGGCTTTGGTAAAATTACATTAGCGCAAAAAGAAAACCGCGGTGTTGGTGAAAAATAAGTGTTAAAATTAAGCCCTGACGCAAGGTCAGGGTTTTACCTTCTCTTCCAACCAAGGTAGATTAAGAACGCTCCAATGGCGGCGAGAACGTGCTTCAGGCTATGGCCACTTATTCCCCCCAGTATGTTATAGATCTCTTCATCATTTGATTCTGCTAGTTTTGCTAAGCCGTACATCCCTATCGCCATTAAATAATACCGAGCATTACCAAGCTTCGATGGGTACAGTGCAATAATCATCGGTATGTGGATGATAGGAAGTAGCTGAACCAGAATATATGCAGCCATATCTCCTCGGCCAGTTAATACATCGGTCATATACCAATACAGTACAGATATGATCCCATAAGCAAGAATGGGAATGATCATGGTTTTGGCTAATTTTAATGAAACATGTTCAGCTAGTACAATGCAATAGAGGCTGCAGAAACCGATAGTGATAGGGATCCGGTCGAGCATTAGAGTGAATGGTGTCGGTGAGTAATGGTAGATACTTGATCCAATGAAAGCGGTGATAAGGCTGACAAAGAATAAATGATAAATGCTGCTCAACTGAGGAATAATAGTGAGTGAGTTGCACCTTAATGCTTTTAAACCAACATAACCAACTAGTAAAAAACCAAAGTTAGAAAAGATGTTCCAGAAATGTGGGATACCAAAAAATGATCGTTGATCGGCATAGTGATAAAAATAACGGCTTTGTGTAATCGGTGAGAAGTAATAAGCGAGAATACCCAAAAGAAGGGTGGTCAATAATAGCGACAGATATCGCCAATCATAGACGGGTTGATCCTCTGAGTGTGAATGTTTGTTGTTGGGCATACTACATCTCGGGTTGGCATTCCTCTCTCATTATAGCCAAACCTGTTTGGAAGCAATCTCGCCATGCGGCTTCGATATGTTTATCATACTTTGGGTCACTGAGACGCACGGTTATCAATAAGCTTTCGAGCCATACGTCAAAATCGATGGGGGAGGCGCCTACACCATCTGGACCATGCCTTTTCGCGAATACTCGGAATTGATCTTTGGCGGAATCCGACGACGAGGTAAGAAGCAGTATGGCAATTGATAATTTCAGCATTTTGATCTGGCGCTTCATATCCGTCCCTTTAAACATGAGGCGAAATTTGTCATTCTTCTCCAATAAAATATCGTAGAAAGCCTCAAAAAATTGTTCATTTAACAAGCATCGGCGATAGCTATCATTGAATATTTGCTGCGTATCCATCCTGACTCCTACCTTATATCGATATCTAAAATCAGTATGGATATTTAATGTAATTATGCAATTTGATGTTTATAAAGTGTGATGCCTGTTACCCCAGCCAAATAGGCTGGGGTAATGGGTTATTCACAAGAGGCTAGGCGGGGTGATAGCGGCGCTGGAACATGTGACTAATGGCTTCGAGGCTACACAGAAGTAGGCCTAACCAAATGAAGGTAAAAGTAATGGCTTTAGATTGATCAAATACCTCACCGAACAAGAAGACAGCGAGTATAAACTGCAATGATGGCTCTATGTATTGCATCAAGCCGATCATGGTCAGGCTGGTACGACTTATCGCCAGTGCAAAGAATATAAGTGGTGCTAGCGTAATAGGAGCTGATCCGATATAAAGCACCAGAGTAGTCATATCAGATGAGAGCGCGGTACTGGTACCTGACAACCCTGAAATGACTAAGAAGATAAGTGCAAAAGGCGTTAAAAGGGCTGCCTCAAGGGTTACTGATGTCATCGCATCGTATTTGATATATTTTTTACATAGCCCGTATAGTGCAAAAAAACTGCCCATGATCAATGAGATCCATGGCAATTCACCATAGTGCCAAATTTGATAGCCGATCCCTATGATGGCTAATACTACCGCGATAAATTGGGCTTTGCTTAAACGTTCTTTTAAGAAAAAAACACCTAATGTGATGGCAAAAATGGGATTAATAAAAAAACCTAAGCTAGCCGCGAGAACTTGATCGTGAGTCATTGCCCAAGTAAAAGCGTACCATGATACACACATGATCAAGCTAGCAAGCCCAGTCATAAACAATGAGCGTTTATCTTGTAAAATTGACACTAAGCTTGGCATTGGTCGCCGTAGTAGCCACATGGCGATAAGCATAAATGGGACGGAGAACAAGATCCGTAATGCGAGTAAATCATTAATATCTGCCTGAGGCAGATATTGGTAATAGAGTGGCAAGATGCCCCAAAGCACAAATGAAAATGCTGCCAAGGCATTTCCGGCGCGATGAGTTTGCATAAATAACGACCTGATAGTGTGGAAAGTATAAGACGGGCATTTTGGCATGAAACACTGCCGACCAGAACCAAAACTTACATGGTTTGTCGTGATATTTTACTTCTCTATAATTTACAGTGAATTATTTTTTTAATGCGATAATGGTATGTATCAACCACAGACGTTTTTTCCCGGTAAGGTTGCTTGAATACTCTTGTTTTTTCTTCCACGAAATGATGTAGAAATCAGAGAAAAGCTGCTCAAGTTCACGTTGGCTGTGAGTCAGTATAGGCAGTTTTTCATTTTCTTCTAAAGTATCATTGCCCAAAAAATGGCCACAAAAAATCCCATTGTTTTCAAGATATTGGTGGATGTTTCGCCAGAGAATACTGAAATCAGTTGGTGTACAAAAAAACAGGCAGGCGCTGGCATTAATTAAATGTGATTTAGGAAATTGGTATTCAGCAAAGCTACTGATTTGTATATCAAGATTTGGGTTCGATCCTGTGAGGGGGTGTTGTGCCAGAATATCTAGCCTGGGGAGATCATTATCAAAGGCATAGACTTTGTAGCCTTTTTCGAGCAAATAAAGGGTGTCTCGGCCTGTACCACAAGCACAATCGACTGCCACTTTATTCTCAATACTATCACCTAAGAATTCATGCGCCTCAATAAGATGTGAACGTGGACATAGCATTGTTAGGCTATTGAGGTGAGTAAGCCAATCGGCTGTTGCCATATACATACCTCGTAACTGCTTCAGTGACTGAGAAAAAACCGACGATAACTCGGGTTGCCTGATCTAGTATAGCGAATTGAATATCATCAAGGTCTAATTCTAAGCGCGTAAGTATCATTACCGTAGAGTGTGTGATTCTTGTCGTTTGGCTATAGTTATGCTCAGAATGATAAATTTGGCGCTGGAGCAGATTAGAATGGGTATACCTGAAGCAAATTCTGGTATCATAGGCGGGCATCAAGTCGTTGATGTCACATATAAAAGACAAGCGAGAATAGAATGACTAAGTTAACCGCAGATATTAAAGCAAACAGTGAACTATTTGTTGCAGAAACGAAAGAGACCCTGCAGATTTGGGGCCTGTGTAATGAAGAGGGTGGCTGGCTTTCTGTTGACTCTAGTGAGTTCGAAGAATCAGAAGTAATGCCGTTTTGGTCTAATCAGGAAGATGCAGTGCTTCATTGTGTTGATGAGTGGGCAGAGTTTGTTGCTGTTATGATCCCTCTTGATGTATTTGTGGAAGATTGGATGATCACACTTGCTGAAGATGGCGTGCTGGTTGGCTTAAACTGGAATGCTCAGCTAGAAGGTACAGAGCAAGAGCCTTCTGACGTAGCTAAGTTATACCTATAATTTGTTTTATCTACCGGCTTAATATAAGCGGGTTGATTAAGGGCTATACGACATTGTCGATAGCCCTTTGTTTTATCGAAATATTGAACAGTCCAAGGACATTTGGGTCATTCTTGTGCAATGGCTTGACCGCTTTTAACCTTGATGGGCGTGAACGGTGATCGCTAAAGGTTATGACCGGCTTGCTATACTTTTACTGATTAACACCTGATGGGCGTATCCGTAGGAGGTCGAGAATGGTTCTTTCTGAGTGTCGTCAGCTTTTGGTGGCTCAGGTGATAGTTGAAGCACGCTTAGTGCATGACTTCCTGAGTGCCGGTTGGAGTGTTCACTTTATCGATGAGAATGGCAATGATTACCCAATTACGGACACTTATGGCATTCCCTGTTGCTATGATAGCCTCAAACAAGCTGAAGATGTGGTGCATCAAGTGGGCGTATGCCCGATCATGATTGACAGTTTATTTCGCTTTGCCGAAAGGTAGTGGGTTATTGCGAAATATTAGTAGTCCGCGATATCTGAATATTAAGCTTCCCCTGTTGATTCAGGGGAAGCCTGAAATATGGGATACAGCTAATTAACTAACGTTTACTTTACTTGCTGAACGTTCTTGCTCCCTTTGTACGACTTCGCTATCTAGTTCGGCAATTTTGTTTGCCATCAGTTGGTGGCAATGATCCGCTAATTGGCGGGCATCCTTGATGCTATAGCTTGATACGTCAATCGGCTCCATCATTTCAGCAATGACAATACCGTTATCTCTGTTCGACAGTGAGATTTTCTCGTGAATGGAGCTAACACACATTGGTACAATGGGCACACCTGCTTCAATGGCCATTCGGAATGCCCCAGTTTTGAACGGTAACAATCCACGCCCCTTACTTCGTGTACCTTCTGGATACATCCATACTGACAGGTTTCTTTTGTGTATCGCCTCCGCAACTTGCTGGATAGTGCCATTGGCCTTTGATTTGTTTTCACGATCAATCAGAATGTTGCCTGTTATCCAATAGAGTTGACCAAAAAAAGGAACCCATAATAAGCTTTTTTTACCAATGGAAACCGTTCTAGGGGGTAGCATTCCTGGTGATGTGACAAAATCAAAAATATTTTGATGGTTAGAAATATAGACAGCATTGGGTATATCGCTGACTTTTTCTTTACCTCGATGGATAAGCTCCAGCCCTATGATCTTATGTAGCTGGTTAAACCAACGACAAAAAAAGTGAACATGCTTTGGATTTCTTGGTTTAAACAGGCAGCAATAGGGTAGGGCGAAAAGGGTGGTAAAAATGATAAAAATGACTGCGAGGACAATGCGGAAAAAGGGAAGCACGCTCACTCCTTAGCGATTTATTATAAAACTATAAACATTATGAGTTTTTTTAGCTTATAAGACCAGTTGAATATGTATGTTTTAATCGTTTTGTTCAAGAAGTATATGATTTTGAACGATAATTGCTTGGCTATATTCAGGTTTTAATGTAATTTTAAGAGACATATTTTTCCTGAAACGATGGTTTATAGCGAGTAATATGCTTCTTATAAACTTATGTGTAACTCGTGTGAATTGATACATACAAGGTAAGAGATGACCCCCTTTTTTATTCGACTTCTTATGAGTGTGATGTTGTCTAGTTTGTTGGCTGGAGTCGCTAACGCTAGGCAAGCCCTCGATATACTCATCACAGGGGGGCACGTTTATAACATGCCGTCAGACACGGTTGTTGGTATCACCGATGGCAAATTCAGTTACCTTGGTTCCTTCAACGAGGTGACTCCACTGGTTAATCAGGCTACTCATCATATTGATGCAAACGGCGCATCGATATACCCAGGTTTCATTGAACTTCATACCCATCTTTTTGATAACATCAGTTTTGGGAACGTTGCCTGTGTGTTAAATCCTCATGGTGGTTTATCTGGTCTCGAAGATTGCTTAGTGATTAATCAGCAACTTAAGTTTGAAAAGTGGTTGATTGGGCATAGCAAGGGATTATTAGACACTGATCTTGACGGGCAAACCCCAAGGCAATGGCTTGATGGTCACTTTCCTGATAGGCCTGTTGTGATCTGTGAACCTCATACGTCTGTTTTGTGGCTTAATTCCAGTGCGTTAGAACGTATGAGGATTGACCGCAATACGCTGGATCCTATAGGGGGCAGGATCCTCCGTTCAGATCTGAATAACCCAAATGGGGTGCTGTTAGGATCGCTTACAGAGGCCGTATTAGAGAAGGCGCTAGAAACTCATCATATTTCACACCGTGAACTATTGAAACGTTATCCAACGGCAGCTGAAAGGTTACAGCGGCATGGAGTGACCAGTATCGGTGAAGCGGAGAGTCTTTGGAAGAAGAGCAATATGCTGTTCTGGGAGCATCTTGAACAGGCAGACCAACTTGATTTTCGAGTTTCAGTCAGACCGCGTTTATCACCCAATCAGGGGGTAAATGCGCAGTTGATAGGGTTAAGCAAAATTTATCGTAACGATCTCAGCTCCAAACTGATCATTAATCAGGTGATGCTCAATATAGATGGCCAGCATGAGTTTGGAACTGCACGGATAAGTAAGCCCTATCGTAATCCTAAAATCAGCAATGAGCCCAAAGGGTTATTCTATTTTTCCCCGACAGAGCTGAACTCATGGCTTCATCGATTGGATGAAATAGGCTATGGGGCTTACATGTATGCCGAAGGTGATGCGGCGGTAGAGGCTGCGTTATATTCGATTCAAAATGCGAGAAGACAAGGGGATGATCAGCGCTTTATTCTCACGGGTATGCATTTTATCAATACCGATTTGTATCCGTTATTTAGGCAAAATGGAATTACCGCGAGTTTTAGCTCAGATATAGAGCATAATCAGTTTGAATGCAGCAACTTTGTACATCTCGATAATAGTGCCGATGACAAAATTCAAATGATAAAAATAGAAGACCTCATCAAGCATGGTGCCAGCGTTGCGTTAAGCAGTGGTGGATATGATCGCACTTTCTTGCCGCCATTAGTACGTATTAGTGAAAACCTTAAGTTAGGCTCGACAGGTCTTAATGATATTCACCGTGCAATAGAGAGTTACACCATAGAGCCAGCAAAGGCGCTAGGGATCGAATCAATTACCGGTAGTATTGTTATTGGTAAATCAGCCGATATCGTCATGATCGATAAGAATTTGACGACAATTTCAGTGGAAGAGATCGCCACGGCAAAAGTGTTAATGACAATGCTACAAGGGGAAATAACGTTCTCGACTGGTATGCAGTAAACAAGCGTGAAGCGCATCGGGTGTTGTGAGCTGGACGTCGAAGCTTGGCTGTTTTTTCATCAGTGAATGTCAAGTTTTTACCCGAGGGTAGTTGAAGGCCAGCTAAATTGGTAAAATTTTGTGGTATAGAAAAGCGCCATGAGGTTGCTTGATCGAACGCCGAAAATTCGTTATCGGATGGGGAGCGTAAGTTGCAATGAAGGATCTGCCTCGGTGATGAAACAGTCATTATTCTTAGTCGCTATTATGGTGTTAGCTGGGTGTACCTCTGATCCTGATTCATTAGCAAAATCAGCGATTGAATTTAATGACACGAAAGACGGTTCAAAACAGACCAATTTACCGATGAGTGCATCTCAAGCTGACTCTCAAACATTTGATAACGTTTACCGTCAGTGGCGAGGAACGCCTTATCAGCTCGGTGGCGTAAGTCGTGCAGGTATTGATTGCTCCGCATTTGTTCAAGTTGGTTATGCTGAAGTGATGAATTTATCGCTTCCTCGTACGACGAATCAACAGGTAAAGATGGGCAAGTGGGTTGATTACGCACAGCTTGCAAAAGGTGATTTGGTATTTTTTAAAACAGGGCGAGCACTTCGTCATGTTGGTATTTATGTCGGTGATGCTCGCTTTCTTCATGCATCAACTTCACAAGGTGTCATCATTTCTAGTCTCAAGAATCCTTATTGGCGGAGCGTTTATTGGCAGGCACGTCGGATTATTGATTAACCTCCTTTTTGCTGCGATGGTGCAATAGTCGTTGCTGCGGCTATGTGGGCAAAAGTTTACACAATTAGTCGGATAGATTACTCGCGAAAATGGTTAACCCCTCCCATACTGAGGCTATAGGAAAAGACCAATGGACAGTGGTAACGACTATGGTGTCCTTGGTCATGAATCTTGGAGGTGATCCTATGGCTATGGCAATTACAGTCGGGCAATTTCTCAACAGTCATAATGTTGATTTTAGTCTCACACCACACAAGCACACTGATACCTCATTCAGCTCTGCCATCTCTTCGCATGTTCCAACTAGCCAAGTGGCGAAGGCGGTAATGTTGAAAGATCAAAAAGGTGAATTCATGATGGCGGTAGTTCCCTCTAACCGTCGGGTTATGATCGATAAAATCAATCGCATGACGGGGAAACAATATTTTTTGATTGGTGAACATGAACTGTCGACCATCTTTCAAGATTGTGAACCGGGGGCGGTTCCATCGATTGGGCAGGCTTATCAAGTCAATATGCTTGTTGATGACCTTCTGCTCGAGCAGAACGAGCTATATATCGAGTCTGGTGATCATGAAAATCTGATCCATGTGGATAACCAACAGTTTCACAAGATCATGAAGGATATCCCTCACCAAAATATCAGTGGGTATCGAATGATGTTTTCTCAGGCTCATGACGGAAGGCATTGGGAGTGGGAGTAGTCACTATCTGTAAGTGATCATGTTAAAGCCCAGCCATAAAATAAATGGTTGGGCTTTATAGTTATTTAGCGACTAGCATTCTAAACCATAAGCCGGGCGGGGTACTAAACCCTGTTGTAATGGATTTTACCTTACCATCTTTTAGAATAATCACCGTTGGCACCGCACTGACCCCCCATGCTTTCATGATGGCAGAGCGATTATCATTGATGGTTTCAAACTGATAACCGTGGTGCTTGAGATAGCCATTTAAGCGCTTGTTATCACCAGAGTTTACCGCGACAGAGATAACATCATGATTATCGTCAAGCCAGTTAATTGTCGGACTCACAAAACGGCAGACTGAGCACCATGTTCCCCAGAAGTAGACCATCACCGGCGCTTTGTGGCTGCGTGCAACAAGGTCGACAGTGTCACCGTGTGTTGACTGCATGATAAGCGCCGGGATTTTATCCGTTGGCATATTTTGGCTGCGCCAGATATCCAGACCGAGACTGATCACGAGAAAGACGATAAGCATCATTATGGCTTCTTTAAACCAGCGTTTACCTCGTGATAGCGGCGGCTTGTTGGTCGCATTCTTGATGCTCTTCGTCATTACTGACGGCCTCCCTGCGCTTTATTCATTGCTGATAGGACCTGCTCGTTGGTTAAGATCACAGGTAAAGGGATCCCCGTTGGAGCATTCGGGCCGTAGACAATATTAAACGGCACGCCAAAACGGCCGTTGGCCCGGAGGAACCCCGTCACATAATCAGAAGGTTTAGTCCAGTCACCACGCATGAGTACGACATTATCTTGTGCCAGCTTCGTGTAGATGGGGTCTTGTAGTAGTACGCTGACTTTATTCACCTTACAGGTAATGCACCAGTCTGCAGTGACATCAACGACAACCGTTTTTCCTGATGTAACATACTGATCAATCGCTTCTACATTCAATGGTTGCCAGACATGATCTTGTGGAAGTGGCGTAGACCATTTATCTGCAGTCATGCTCCCAGCGATGAGTCCGCCCCCTGTCCCAAACAAAATGAATGCAAGGGCGAGGATAACAGGCTTACGGCCTTTTGCTTTACCAAGACGCCATAACAAAGCAATGACCATGGTGGCACCGATAGCAGCTACAATCGCCGCACTCAGAAAGTTTGTCATCAGGCTGAGTAGCCAGAGGCTGGTGGCCAGCATCATGAGGCCAAATAGTGTTTTGACTTTATCCATCCATGCACCGGGTTTAGGCAGGAGCCCAGCTAAACGCGGGAACAGGGCAATGATTAGCCAAGGTGCCGCCATCCCGATAGCTAAGGCTGTAAATATTGCAATGAGGGTTACAATATTCGCACCTAGAGCAAAGGCGACAGCCGTACCAAGGAATGGCGCACTGCATGGCGTTGCCAGTAGGGTTGCAAACATGCCTTGGATAAAATGCCCCAGATAGGAATCATCCCCTTTGGTTGCCATCCAGGTATTGGTATTACTGGATAAACGGATTTCAAAGAGGCCTAACATATTGGCAGCGAACAGGCCGGTGATCACGATCATTGCACCGATAAAGTACGGGCTTTGGAATTGTACCCCCCAACCCAGCGCCTGACCGGATAGTTTTAAGATGATCAAAAAGCCTGCCAGTAGCCAGAAAGAGGTTAGGATCCCCGCTGCTGAAGAGAGAAATTGCATACGGATCTGACGTTTTTTAAGGCCTTTGGCCGCGATAACACTGCTCAGCTTCATTCCCAATACTGGCAATACGCATGGCATAACGTTCAGAATGAGGCCGCCCAGTAGGGCAAAGCCAATGATTTCCCATAAGCTTGATTGATTAGCGAGTGTGATGGTCACAGGTTGATCACTGGCAACAACTGACTCTTCAACAGCAAAACTGACATCGCTGATTGTAATATTTAGTGTTTCCCCGAGTAATTTAGGTTCACCAAACCAGCTACTGACAGGTATTGTAGCGACAAGGGTATTGCCATCAACATCAATGGTTGGCTGAAGGAATGAGGCATCTTGGACATTTTGTGACCGGCCATCTACAAAAAGATCCGGATGCTGCCATCCCAGTGAATTTGTCGCCACAACGGTCAGTTCACGTTTGTCTTTATTCCATGATGCCGTATCAATGGTGACAGAGGCTTGTGCCTTAGGCACGCTGCTCATACCCTGATTATATAAGTGCATGGCTTCTTCATTATATTGAAGATCAGCAGGGCGGAAGCTTAACGATAATTCGTAATCCGTTAATACACAGATATTGGTGCAAGACGACATGGTGAGCACACCAGATAAAAAGACGGGTTTGCTCATGTCTTTGATGTGCAGGGTCATCGGGAATATGATGTGGTGCTTATAGCCAAGGGTTTCGACCCCAAGGAACTCATACCGTTTCGGCAGTGGCCAGTGCCATTCCGCCTCTTTGAGGTTGCTCGATAGCGCCCAGTTAATGGTAGGTGCAACACCGCCTTCGCCTGGACTGCGCCAATAGGTTTTCCAATCGGTATCCAGTTTCACTTCTAATAATGCTTCGACTGTGTGATTCGCCGTATCACTCTGGCCTGTCAGCATATAGCGGATTTGGATAGGTGGATGATCAGGGTTATCAAGCCATCCTGTTGAGTATTCAGTGGCAGAGGCTGTTACTGAAAAGAAAGCACTGACCATCGCCAGAAGAAAGGCAACAGGGGTAAAGGTGTTGAATAATCGGTATATCAATGTAAAAACTCCAAGAATAAAAAACAACAAAGTGTCTGGCGTTAGCCAGAGGGATAGCTGCCGGTTTTATTCCCGGAAGACACATAATGTAAGATGACGCCGTCGGGTTGGAGGGATGGGCTCGGTTAACTTAGGAGTAACGATGCTTGGTCCCGCAAAAAGGACAAAGGTCAGAACGATAAAAATGAAGCAAACAATGGCCTGTTCAAGTTGTTGCTGGTGAATTTGGAGCAGATGATCGCTCAATGAACATTGCTCAGAGATGGCGACACCATCAGCATCAGCAGACCTAGCACCGCTCTGGCTGTGTTCCAGTTTCTGAGTGGGCATTGAATATGAAATGGGATCAGCAGATTGCTGTAACGAGCACGTTGAATTGAGACCAATATTCTGGCTGGAACAGACAAAAATCACTAAGGTGACAAGCCAAAGCGCATATCTCGCAAGCTGATAGTGATTAAGTTGGGTGTGCATTCGTCTCTCTTGCTTGTTTAGCTGAATATAATCAAACACATGATTCATTATTAACGGGGAATCAGACCGGCAGTAGCACGAAAAGTTTCCAATAAGGAACATTTTCTTTGTTTTCAATCAGTGCTGCAAGTAAGAAAAAAAGCCATCTGTGTATTCTGTCAGATGGCTTTTATGTGATCAGAGCAAGAAGATCTGATTAGCGTTTGTTTTTTAAGTAGCGTTTTCTGCGTTCTTCTTTCTTTTTAATTTGCTGCTCTTTTTTAATGTCAGCTTCAATTGCAACATTAATCAACTCTTGGGTGATCATCTCCGGGCGTTCCATTGTGATTTTGCCTAAAGTGCCATTACGTAGTTCATTGATCAGAATCTCAGAAGCCTTATGTAAATCAACACGGCCACCTGACTTTAGACAACCGCGTTTACGACCGATGGCTTCCATTAGCTCAATTTCAGTCTCAGGCAGTTCATCATCTTCAAGATCATAGCGGGCTTTGATTAGCTCAGGATATGCGGTGATCAGGTATTCAATGGTAAAGAAAGCCACATCAATGTAGTCCATTGCCGTATCTTTTACCGCGCCTGTCGCAGCAAGGCGGAAACCACTATGTGGATTTTCTACTTTTGGCCACAGGATTCCCGGCGTATCAGACAGCACAATACCGTTTTGCAGGTTAATACGTTGTTGTTGACGTGTCACCGCAGGTTGGTTACCCGTGATGGCAACAGTACGGCCAGCTAAAGCGTTGATGATGGTTGACTTGCCGACGTTAGGGATTCCCATGATCATGGTGCGAATGTTCTTACCCATGTCTTCACGGTGTGGGGCCAGTTTGCGGCACAGCTCCATGATCTTATGCACTTCATTCAGGTTTTCCGTGGTGATCGCAATCGCCTTAACACCTTGTTCTTTTTCAAGGTGATCAATCCAAAGCTGCGTCATTTCAGGATCGGCCAGATCTCGCTTGTTCAGCACCTTAACAACAGGCTTATCGTTTTTTTCGCGGAAGGTTTTGATCAGTGGGTTTTCGCTACTGAACGGAATACGGGCATCAAGGACTTCAATGATGACATCGATTTTTGGCAGTACTTCTTCGATCTCTTTACGAGCCTTGTGCATATGGCCCGGGAACCATTGAATTGTTTGACTACTCATTTGATTTTTATACTCTTTATTATCTTTAGCTATCCTGATGATAGATAAGCAGGGTACTAAAATTGATTGTAAGCTAATGACTGGTGCCTGAGCTCTTATCAAAGAACACATACTTTTTTAGATAGCTTACATACAGATACTTATCACAGAGTTTACCATAACTAGTGAGAGATGCGTGCTCGTTGATGTATTTAGGCGCTAAGAGTAATGAAAGAGCGTAGAGTTATTGTTCAACGCAGAATTGGCGGTGCTGACTCTCTCTAAATTCTACGTTTAAAGTGGCCAGTATCATTCGAAATAACACATTTAATGGTCAAATGTCGGCCATAGAGCGATGGTGAAGTGCATTAATCAGTTCAGCTCGTTCGATTTGAGCTGCCAGTAGCATATGCGTGTTAATGGAAGGAGATGCGTTAGCTTTAAAGTAACGTTCGTAGTCTACGTGGACCCCCTTAATTAATAGCTCTAAATGTAGGTGTGGTCCGGTTGTCCTACCGCTATTACCTGTGAAGCCGATGATTTGTTTTTTTGCTACCTTGTCGCCAACATGAACGCTTCGTTTCGATAGGTGAAGATACCTAGATACCGAACCATTTGGGTGGCGGATATTGATATAATTTCCTGCAAAACGATTGTATTTCGATTTGATAACAACACCGTCAGCAATGCTATGAATGGTTGTTCCAATAGGGGTAGCGAAGTCTGTTCCTAAATGTGGGGTTATTAGATTTGTCACGGGATGCTTTCTTTGAAGATTAAAGGCTGAGCTTATTTTGAAGTTTTTATCCAGAGGAAAGGCATAATATGGATCTTTATTTATCGTTTGTCCGTATTCGTTATAAATATTATGATTAGTACCACTCATTGCGAATAAGTCAATACTACTACCCGAATAGTAAAAAGAACTAATATATTTTTCATTATATCTATTGACTTTTGTTTTTATAGCATATGTATCACCTTTGTGAACCGATCTAACAATATCAATTTTATTCTCTATTAGGTCTAATAAAGACTTAATTTCATTTTTAGTTAAGCCTGAATTTATCATTGATATAACAAATGAATAATTAATTAAACCAGTAATTATTTTTGGGCTGTGTACGTCACTTTCACCTGTTTGTGATACATCGCTCTGAAAAGGATGTAGTGAATTAGCTGTTTTATAAACTTTTTTTTGCGTAAGGTGATGATGCGTAATGAAAAATATTCCAGCAAGTATCGAGAGCGCAACGATAGTAAAAGGGATAGCTATATATTGAGCACGCCATTTTAATATTAAACTTGTCATTAAATAAAAAATATGCATAGAGACTAAAAATTGAGTAGATTATAATATTTAAAATAAAATATTACACTAGATTAGAGCGAATTCCTGTCATTTCACTAAATAAATAATTATTGATATGGAGTAAAGAGGCATTGAAGGGTGTAATTTAACTATATGGCTGGTGTTTATGGTTAAATTGGCAGTTGTTATGTCATGTTGAGAAAATCTTTGACAATAATATAATCTCGGCAAAATTAACTCTGTCAAATTACTATGTTCACAAAAAAAATGCTGAGATCGACGTTATGTCTTGTAGTTATAACACTTTTATTGAGTGCATGTGGTGGTGAAGGCGGTGATAATACCCCTCCAGCAAGACATACAGGAACCATTTCTGGAAATGTTTTTGATGCACCTGTTACCGGTTCAACGGTCTATGTCTGGGAATTCGAAGATGGGAAGATCGGTAGACAACTAGCCACAACAACTACGGATGCTTTTGGCGATTATAACGTTGAGATTGAATCCTCGTCTCGCTCATTATTAGTGAGTGCACAAGGAGGAAGCTATATCGATCCTTTAACTCACGAAACGGTTTCAGTTAGTGATGGTAAAATGCTCAGGCTTGATGGTGTTCTGAACTACCGTGATGGAAGCGATCAACGCCAGATGCTGACTCCGCTTACAAACATTGTTGCTGGACTAACTAAGTACAATATTAAGAGGGGAATTTCTGGTCCAAACGCGGTTTCAGAGTCTCTTGATAGCATCAACGCAATGTACGGTTTCAACGTTAATGAAACTAAACCAATTGATATTACCAAAGGTGGTCAAAGCAGCTTTGTTACACCAGGGCACAAATATGGTGCTTTGCTTACTGCATATTCCTCATATGCTCATGACCTAATCAACAAATATGGTAATTCGGATAATATATATACATCATTGCATTTAGCCGATATCCAATATCGAGATGTACTTGCTGACGGTTACTTGAATGGAGAAGAGATCAGTGGATTGACTGGTGCACTGTCTCCATTAACGTTTGGTCAGAAAAAGATTACGAGTGATGTATACACCAATGAACTCGCACAGCACGTTTTAATTGTTGTGAATGATCTTAATCTTAACATTTCTGGTACTGATGCATCGGAATATGTTGATTTTGGCAATAAAATAAATGAGTTAGGATCACACAGCAGAAGCGATGGCGTTATCCCACCAAGAGATAAAATAGGCATTGATACTCAAGCACCTAATGTAAAGAGAACGGATAGTGATATTCTGGCAGGTACAGATAAAGTCGACATTACCCTGACGGATGACATCGGGGTACGCAGTGTTTCTGCGTATATTGAATATCAGGTAAATGGTGTTTGGTCTGAGGAGTATCGTTGTGACGACCTTATGAGTTCAGGCAGTGAATTTTGTTCTATTGAGTTTAACGATTTTAATGAAGGTCTTCGTGATACGAAGATAAAAGTAAGCATTAATACTAACGCCATTGACAACGTCGACTCTAACTCAGGTATTTCAAATATCACGGCTGCACGATTGGTATTTTATCCTATAGATGTATTAGGAAATGATCTCACATTAAATAGCGGTACTGGGCATTACGTTAATTTTGAATGGGATAACGATGCTCCTGTTATTGACGTGACATCAGTGACAGCGATAAATAATCAATTACAAGAATATATTTTAAAAGGCATAGTTAAAGAAGAATCACAAGATATAAAGTCAGTTAGCGTTTCATTTAAAGGCGGCTTACCTGAAGAGCTGACGTGCTCTCCTGTTACCGTAGAATCAGGAAGTGCTTGTGAATTTAGCAAAGCTTACTCTACGGGTGAATTTATATCGACGACGACTTTTGAAATAAAAGCGACAGATAGTAATGGCAATGTTGGCTCAGCAGAGCGCTCAGTGAGTCGAGATGATCAAAGTCCAACTCAAGTCGTCACATACCCTGATGGTGCGACAATGACGTTTGTAAATGTCAGTGTTGATGGTAAGAGAAGTACCTATGATGGGCTTTATACAGAAGGCACTTACACTGCTGATAATGTACAGGCAACTCGTGATTACTTAAAAATAAATTATATTTATGCTAGCTCAGGAATTCAGAACTCAATTAAAGGAATTGATTTCAAAAACTTTAATCCGCATTTATTGAAACAAAATAAAATCCCGTACGTTCGAGTGAAAGTTTCTGATATCAATAATGATACGGTTTTAGGTTCAAGTGCTGAAAAACTTCGATTGGTGGTAGAGTATTATGTTAGTCAGAAGAATGATGGGAATTACGTTCTCCAAAACACTATTGAAACCATCGCGTCTGATAATGACTTTACTGCAAAAATCCCTCATGAAACATTAATGCATTCTGATGGAAGAGTGGATGAAGTTATATATTACGTGCCTTTCGTTCGAGAGACGTTAGGCGAAGATTTTAAATCAGCTTCAGAGAATAGCAGCCAAAAGTTAGTTATTAAAACCATCGACGCATCGGATAATCAGAGTGCGGTTCAAGAGGTATACTTCCGTCGCAGTTTTGACTTACCAACAATGACAGTCATCACGCCTTTTATTGGTGCACGAGTGCAATTAGAAGGTTTAAATTTAAATGGAGAGTTTACATCATTAGCGAGTTGCACATCAATCCAGCAAATAGAAGATGGCTCCAACATTCTGGCGCTTGATGTTGCAACTTGTGAAACGACAACTGACGTTGTTAATTATGATTTTATGAGATTGAGGTTACTTGGTGTAGATGGTTCAAATCCGTATTACTATCAATGGAAAACAGACACTGGAGCGAAGGAAAACGTCAATCTTAATAACGCTAATATTGGTGCATATTTCAAACTAAATGGTTCACAGACTTTTTATGTAACCGAGCTTTCTGCCTATCAAACTGGCTTGTTTGACTATAAGTGGAACCAAGTAGAAGCAGGAAAAAAAACGGCTGAGAGAGCAATTAAAATATTGGACGATGTTCAACGTGCTTTAGCTGGACAGAACAATAATTCTTTTTTTGGATTTGATCCTACGGTTGTTTCATACGCAACAAACCGAATGTTAGCGATGAAACCAATTCCAGAAAATCCTTCTAATGATTATCTTCATCGTTTTTTAGTCGAGGCAATAGGCGATATGGCGCAGGATATGCCGCGCAATAATTCGTTGGATTTTGCTGCCGCTGTTTATGATGATTTTAGCTATGATGGTAAAGCAAATGGTATTGGTGCAGGGGGAAGTCAGATTACGTTGGACTTTTACAAATTTAGTTCTGATACGTATAGAAATGATTTAGCTCAATCTTATTACGACCTCATGACTAATAGGTATGGCATTGCTTCTAATATCGCTCAGCTCTATGCCGACGATATTTCAATGGCAAATCCATATTTGGATGGGGGACCTATATTTGACACGTCGGGAAAAAGTATTGATGTATTACCGCCTCAACCAAAACTGACGATCGAAAGTGGTCGTTCAACGAAAGTTGGTAATAAATATTATATTGCTGGTGAAGTTGTATCTAAGATTTTATTGGAAGATCCTTCAGGCATCGTAGAAAGTGGAGAACATCAGCCTTTATTTAGTACGATGTGGTTTAAGAAAAGTGAACCGAATACATCAATTCCAATTAATGTAGGTATTACTTCAGATCCTGCGAATAGTAATAGTTACAAAAAAGAGTACATTTATAGTATTAATACGGAATCGAGTGATCTTAAAGACATAATAGAATTTGCTATTGAGGCCAGTGCAATGGATTCTCATGGCAATACATACGGTTATGACGGAAAAGCACCATACACCGAGTCTTTGTATGTCGATAATGACTATCCTCAAGCACTGTATTTCCCACCAAAAGATGTGAACGGTGATCCTTTACCCGAGGAAAACTATCTGAATGCGAATAACGTACACGAGTTAACGTTTAAGCTAAAAGATGCTGTTGGTGATGCGCTGGACAAGCGTGGTTTGGTCTTTTATCAGCAGACGGGTAAGAAAGTTTCATATAAGCCTGCGGATTTTTCTCTAAACTCAACGGAGTCTTTTAAAGTTAAGTTATGTACTGGTGACCGATGTTCAAACCAAGGTAAGACGATTTATCCGGGGGATGGTGACTGGTTAGTGGTGGTACAGGCCGAAGATAATCTTGAGAATTCGGTGTCGGAGCTAACGAGTACTGCTCCAAGGTTCAATATCCATATCGATTCGGAAGGTCCATTAGTAAAAGGTGAAGAAATTCAGAATCGGTTAGGCGGTAATGCGCTATGGGCTCCTGTTATTGACTGGGGAACGTTAAGTCAAGGTAGTGACGTTAAAATTGAACTACGCCGTGGGTCTGGTCAGGCCGTTGAGCTCAAGAGTTGTGATCCTTCATTAGAGTCTTGCGAAGACCCCTATCTGGTTGGAACTCAACCTGATGTAAAAGTGCAGTTGACAGCCAATGCGTTTGATTACAATTTATTGAATGGTTTTTATGTGACGGCTACCGATAATGCTTACCCTGTAAATGTAAGCACTACGGGTCTATTCACATTTAAAGTCGACAACATTGGTCCTGAAATTGTTCTCGATACTCCGTGGGTAAAAGATGTGTTATCTGGAGAGAGCTATGTATTGGGCCGTCAGTTCAATGTTCAATTTGCATCTGTTACCGATGATTCAAAGATTGCGGAAGTTTCCCTTTTTCAAGAGGGGAAGAGTGATCCAATAAAGAGTATTTTACCGACAAATCCTAGTTCAAAATTTGTTATGGATCTTACTAAAACGGATACTGATAAAATCGTAGTCTCAGACGATGAAAAGACAACTTCTTTGTACGTGCAAACTGTTGACATACATGGCTTTGAATCTAAATCTAATACGAAAAGTATCATCTTGGACCGTGATGGTCCTACTTTGGGCTTAAATGGTTTTAATGAAAATGATTATTATCTTGGTAATTACGTATTTACCTTGACCGCCCAAGATCTAAATACTAACGGTGATCAGTCGATTGATGGCGTTAACAAAGAGAGCTTAGAATTCTGGACATTTGCTGGCACTGAGCCGCTACCTGGTACAACACCTGGCTCAAAACCAGATGAAAATCTAAAAATCCACCTTGGTAATTTAAGTGATGGTATTAATTTTGTTCGCCTAAAAGGCAGTGATATGCGAGGTAATACAACGTTAACGAGCGGAGAGGAAGATTTTCGAATTAAAGTAAAAAATTCTGAACCAGAAGTATCATTGACTATGGGCTATGACGATGGCACATCTGTTAAAAATAATACTATTAATCGTGACGGTAATATTATCCTGACATTGGATGTTGTTGACGAAAGTGGTGTTGATAAAATCGATGCCACTTATAAGTACTCAGGACAAGAAAATGGTACGAGTTTCACTTTTGTTGAAAGCAGTAACGGTAAATGGAAAGCAACATTACTACCCACTCAGATTTCTCAAGATGGCCGCTATGAGCTTGACATTAAAGTTTATAACAATGTTCGCTATATTGATGACAAAGATAGAAATATAGGAATAGTAAATCAAACGTTTAGTGTTCAGAGGCAAGGTGTCAACCTATCGATCACGAAACCGATGGATTTTCAAAACTATATTTCCGATGGTACTTTAGCCGTTACATTTAATGCTGTAGGCGAAGTTAAAGCACAAACCCTCGAGTGCTGGGTGCGAGAAGCATACACTTCTGATGATGTGCCTAGCGATGACTCCGCTTACTCAGGTGTGCTGAATGTATCCCAAGAACCATATAGTTGTACTGTTACATCTGGTAGCAATATGTCAAAGGCTCCAGTTGCATTGATCACCCGGACGAAAGGTACTAATGGGAAAATAACCGTTAGTAAATATAACTTTAAGATGATGGACACTGGTGTCCCTACCGTTGTCAATGAGAAATCGTATGATTTCACGGGTGATGATGTATGGTTTAATGACGCGCAGCAAAAAATGCTTACGTTCGCCATCACTTTCCAAGACGATCTATCAGGGGTAGACATATCTAACCAAGACACGTATCCCAAGCTTGTTAGGAATCAAGGTAATAAATCGTTTACACCTCAGAGCTGTTTTACGAGCATAGGTAATATCACATCATGTACTTATTCAGAGTTGTACTCAGACATTATTAATGGGTTGAGTATTGAACAGAAGTATAAGATCAAGAATCTAGTTGATGTTGCAAATAATGTAGCTCCTGATCATAATTTTTTGTTGCAATTACCACAAGGCAACGTTGATGTGGACATCATTAGTCCGGAAGAAAGCGCCACGATCAATGGAAAACAACTTGTCGTAGATTTCAGAATTAAACTGTATGAAAACTCGCGTTTAGATAACGTTGTCGTAAATTATGGTGATAAATCTTATAGTTATAAAGAAAACTCAAATAAATTTGATCCAGTCGTAGGGTGCTCTGGACCAGATGGCGGTATGTATCAATGCTCTAGATTTACGAGTGAACTTCCTGAAGGGTCTGATGGCCAGTCTTTAACGATTTCAGTCGCGGCAAACGATGTGTGGGCAAAAACGGGCGAGGATAAAGTTTCGATTCGTGTTGATAATACAGCACCTAAGATTGGTGAAGATGTAACTATGACACAATCAGAAACTTCACCTGAGAAGGTTCGCTTCCGCTTTGATGTTACTGACTCTGGGAGTGGTCTCGAAAAAGTTAAGTACTCCGTATTTAATCCAAAGCATGAAGAAGAGAAGATGGAAGATGGAAGTGGTTCATCAACCTATTTTGAACTAGATAAACTTGATATTGAAGGCCTGAGTACCATCACTGTTGATATTATTGCGACGGATAATGTTGGGTTGACATCTAATGTCAGAAAAATTATCGACGTTAAGACTCCGGAGATAACACTAAACTTTGACGCAGGGGTAGAACTGTCAGGGGGAAAACTTCTGTTTAAACAAGATAGCCAACCATTCACTTTTGCGGTTATTGAAGGTGGAGAGATCAAGGCTCTTCATTACAGTCTGGATTTCACATCGAGTGAGGTAGACGACTTTATTCATTCTGGTGATTTCGCACTTTCTTCCGCGAACGATACAATGAATTTTGCACCTGATAAACAGGCTGTTTATCAGTTTAAGGTTAAGGTGAAAGATTCAATTGGTAGAGAGATCAATAATTTTACGTTATTGGGTAAAAAATATGATGCCAAAGGAATTGAGGCAGTTGTTGATTACGAATTACCAATAATAGCAAGTATTAATGGCGATCAAATATCCATGGTTCCAGAGAACGGTAGATATAGATTAGATGTAAAAGCACTTGTCAGTGATAAAAACTTAAGTGTGGTTACCTCATCAGCTGCTGACGGTGAAGGTGTTAAATTCACACCAACATCGATCACTGAACCGAGTAAAGAATCAGACTTGTATGTTATGCACTACTTAGTGCCACCTGGTAATTATAGTGTGAAGGTAATGGCTTCTGATCTAGCCGGACACCGAAGTGAAAAATCGATTAATGCTGTAGTTGATGAGGCAACCATTCCGAAGTTAACCATATCGACGGAAAACAAAACATCAATCGCAGGGGCAGAAGAGGTCACACTTGTTTTCACGTTCTCAGAGGAAGTGACAAACTTTGATTTGGCGGATGTGAAGCTATTAGCTAGCGACGGTGGAGACACGGGGCAATTACAAAGTGAAACATGGACAACTAAAGAAAATATGATATGGACAGTCAAATATATCAGCCCAGTAAAACAGAATAAAAATATAACCATACAGGTTAATGATAGTAGTTATCAAAGTATAAATACCATCCCGGGTAAAGGTGATAGTTTGGTTATTGGCGTTGAGGGAATATTACCAACGCTGACTAAAGTGACATTTAACCCAACCCAACAAGTGATCGGTCAGATGGTTAATGTGCAATTAACATTTGATAAAGAGCTGCAAGCGGTAACGGCAAAGTTGGGGACGACTCTAATTAGCTCGCTTAGTCCGAACAGCGATAAAACAGTCTGGTCTGGAGATGTGCTTGTATCGAGCACAGTGGATCGTAAAGTTGACCTAGTTGTCAGTGAGTATAAAGATCTTATTGGTAATGTCGGTGAGATTAATTCAGAACATTTTTTACCAATCACGCCGACCCTCACCCTCGATCACCGTGGTGATGTGAACGGCAGCGGTGCYTCGGCAGTCGTGATAGCGGGTGGCAGCACCCGGTTTGAGTCGGGCGCGACCGTGATGGTGAAAGCCATCGATGCGAACGGGAAAGCCGCGTCAGCCACGGCCACGGTCGGAGCAGACGGTGCCTGGACCACGAGCCTGGATATTGCRGGCTTAACCGACGGCACGATCACGGTATCGGTCACTGGCACGAACGATCTCCGCGCCACGGCAGAGCCAGCCCAGACGACGTTCATGTTTGAGCAGTCCAAGCCAACGGTTGATGACAGCAAGACCCGCATGTCGCCAGATTTTGCGGCAGCGGGTGACACGGTGACGGTATCGGTCGCGTTCGACAAAGCGGTAACCGCACCAACCGGTTCAACACTGGGCAGTGCCGTCGTTACGTGGACGCCGCAAGCGAGTGCCAGTCAAACATGGTCTGGCTCGGTGCAGATCGCGCCGGCCGCGGATGACACACGCCGTGTGGCATTAACCCTGCAGGGCTTTAGCGATGCCGCGGGCAATCAGGGTGAGGCATTTACCTCGGCGACCGCACTGGCAATGACGCCGACCCTCACCCTCGATCACCGTGGTGATGTGAACGGCAGCGGTGCTTCGGCAGTCGTGATAGCGGGTGGCAGCACCCGGTTTGAGTCGGGCGCGACCGTGATGGTGAAAGCCATCGATGCGAACGGGAAAGCCGCGTCAGCCACGGCCACGGTCGGAGCAGACGGTGCCTGGACCACGAGCCTGGATATTGCAGGCTTAACCGACGGCACGATCACTGTTTTCGTGAACGGTAGTAATGACTTGTCGGCTAGTGCACAAGAAGAGCAAACTAGCTTTAATTTAGATAAAATGGTAACAGCTTTTTTGTTTAACTCATCCAGATATACATCTTATTCCGAAGGAAATGTTGGCTATCAACAGGCTGCATAATTAAAGCGAGCGTTAAGCTCGCTTTTTACTTTTAGCCTAAAACCACCGACTACAGTAGGTAGTTATTACTCGCTTCGCTTTTATCTGTGGAAGAACCGGAGACATTTGTCGTTGTAGCGCAAATATAAAAATAGATAACAATGGATAAACAATGAAAAAGAAACGACTACTTGGCTTAGGTATGGTGACCGTCATGGTGGCCAGTGCAGGTTATTATTTTACTAAGCCTTATTTTGCAGAAAAAGCTCGCATAGAATTGTTAGCGGATCAACTAAGGTACCGTGAAAAAGAGCCTAGATATTACAGTAACAAATTTCGTAATGTTATTGGTGGGAATTGGCTATACCGTTACGATTTTGAAATACCCAGTAACCCTGAGGTGGCGGATTGGAACACCGAGAATGTCAAACTTCCGCAAGTGTTATTTACGATTGCCAACCCAGACGATGAGTCACAAGTCAGTTATTGGGCGTTGAATATTGACGGCACTAACCCTCAGCTGCTGATTCCTGAAGGTGTGCTACCTCCCACACCTCGTAGCGGCACCATCGATTATGGCATCTATATGTCGCGTTCACCGAATGGCCGTTATCTTATTATCCCTCAGGAAGAGGGCACGGTGTTGTATGGCTTAGACAACGGTGAAATCACCCCGCTGGGCAAGGTTTCGACATCAATCCATGATGTCATGTGGGATAAAGACAGTACTCAAGTTGTGGTAAAAAAAAGAGATGAACTCATTTTAGTYAAATTAGGCAATAAAAAGGTCATTAACTTTGACGAGGTGAATGGTCCACTGGCAAGGCGAGCAGCRTCCTTTGGGMAAGCTTATATGAACCAGTCCGAACAACAGATATATYTAAGTTTTGACAATGATGTCGCTGGGGATTTCTCTTGTGGGATCACTGAAGAGTTTATTGAAACGTTTGGCGACAGAGGCTTGCCGACCTGTGGCAATACCTTTGTTATTGATGCTAAAACATTAAAACTTGTTGACCG
>NZ_JAKJSL010000029.1:0-124015 GCF_050336815.1 Photobacterium nomapromontoriensis | reverse complement strand
TTACTGCACTGGCTCCCTGTTAACAATTCCACCCTCAAGCACAGCATAGGTCTGACTGAGTATGGGGCTTTGCGCTATTTTGCACGCTTACCCACCTAGACTGCCGAATCAGGTTCACTTTCGTTGTGTACTGTTAACTTCCTATCGCTTCCTTCAGACCCTGCCGTTGGCCAGCAACGCCCTTGCGATTCGGATTATCTTCCCCTCAGTCGGGGTGATTCAGGTTTCTTGCAACCTGACGGGTTTGCCAGCTTCGCTGGGCAAACAAAAAAACCAGCGCAATGGCTGGCTTCATCACTTAATTCGCAGGAATTGAGCTCGAGAACAAGGCGGAAGCGCGGAGTTGATAATAATCAATGAGCACTTCCAACGCAGTTAACGAGCTCAATAACCAGAATTTATTCCGCAAGCATACGGCGAGCAGCGTCAACCACCACCTTAATAGAACGCGCTTCCGTCTCTTTCAACGTCGCGTGATCTGGGATCTCTTTCTGGGTACGGTTGATGATCACACCGGCTACACAACCTGCGCGTAGACGTAAGCCTGAACTTGCACACATGGTTAGCAGGGTTGCTGATTCCATTTCAAAATTCAGCACGCCCATTTCTTGCCATTCTTTCATTGAGCCTTGGAAACGACGTACTACACGGCCTGAGAATGTGTCATAACGCTCTTGACCTGGGTAGAAAGTATCGCTAGATGCTGTTACACCGGTATGTACGGTTGCACCGTCGGCATCACAGGCCGCTTTCAAGGCTGTTGCTACGTTAAAGTCAGCGACCGCTGGGAATTCCAATGGTGCAAAGTGAAGGCTGGCACCATCTAGACGTACTGAACCAGTTGTAACAATCATATCGCCAACATTGATGTTTGGCTGAATTGCACCTGTTGTTCCAACACGTAGGAATGTATGAACACCTAGCTGAGCGAGCTCTTCAACGGCAATAGACGTTGATGGACCACCGATACCCGTTGAACAAACAACAACAGATTTACCATCTAACTTGGCACGGTACACGGTGTACTCGCGTGCACTGGCTAGGAATTCAGGATTATCCATTAGGTTGGCGATCTTTTCTACACGTGCTGGATCACCTGGAATAATGGCAAGCTCTGCGCCGTTAAGATCGGCTTTATTCACACCTAAATGGAAAACTTTGTTGTCAGACATAATGATATCCTTTTTGTTATTGCCGCACGCTAGGGACATTTGAGGAATACGGCTATTTACCCATTGTTTTAAAAGTACTTTTCAACACGTAAAGTAAAAAAGTATTTATAAAACACCCGTTAACGATAGCTCATTGCCTTACTGCTTTGGGTGACTATCGTCACATAAATACAAAAACATTAATTTTCATGTTTCACAATAGTGTGACAGGTATCACTATAAATCGATTGCCCATGCGGCTTATCACATTATTGGTTTCAGTGTTGAGCTATCGCTTCTTGGCTCATTTATCGGTTTTGTTCTCTGTGGAATTGGCAACATTGGCTAAACAAACCCTCCCTTTTCTACCCAATAAAGGCCGAAATCTACCTTTTGACCATTCTATCCATCATTACAATGCCACCATCAAGACATATTTTTGCTCGATAGAGCACAATGTTAACCATGGACGAACGTGATGACACACGAAAAACATGAGGCATCTCGAAATGTTGCCAATCCGTCACGACGGAATTTTCTAAAATTTAGCGGTGCGACTGCCGTTGCTGCATCGGTAGCGGGTGCAGTGGGTGCAGGCTTCCAGCTTGGTCGCGACCCTGACAGCTATGTCGGATGGGGACGCACGGAAGAAGGTAAAGACATGTTCTTTAACCGCGATTCATTCCGTGTTGATTACCCGCCAACATTTCGTAAAGTAGGCCCGATCGAGCGCCCGGAGTGGGCCTCTCACCTATTTAACCGTACTGGCTGTTTCCGCAATGCATTCGCTGAAGGCTGGACACCTGATATGGGATTATCAACCTTCCCTGACGAACGTATCCGTGACTATTACCGCGATATGCCCGATCGTTTCGATGAAATGCTCCGTGCATTCCGTGAAAATGAGCTGCGTAAAGCTAACATTGAACGCATTCGGGATCAGTTTGCCATCGGCTGGGCCTATGACTGTGCCCACGAAAAAGCAGCCTACGGGACACACGATTTTCCTATCCAGTTTCCAAAGAAACCAGAAGGTCCACCCGAAGTGGCCGACTATTACTTTGTTGACCCAACCCGTAAAAAGCTGGAGTTCAAATCTCCTCAGCACGCTTCAGAGCTAGTTAAAACCATGGCCCACCAATTTGGTGCCAGCTTGGTAGGGATTACCAGTGTACATAAAGAGTTCATCTTTAAAAACATGATGCGTGGTGTGGATAGCTGGGGTGAAGAAGTGCCCGCACATTGGAAATCCATCATTGTAATTGGTATCCCAATGAACTGGGATCCGATGTATTCCGCTATCGGTTATTCCACGTCATATGATGCCTATCACAAGTGCCGTCTCGCGATTGGTAAGCTGCAGATATTCCTTGGTGAACTGGGCTATGGCTCACGCTGTCAGGTGCCGGGTAATGACTATGAGATGACTATTCCGCCGCTAGGCGTATTAGCCGGTTTGGGTGAAGCCAGCCGTAACGGTACCTTGATGACCCCAGAACTGGGTACCAATATTCGTTTGGCTGCACTTGTAACTGATATCGACCTTGAGCATGACAAACCTGTTGATCTTGGGATGCAGCACTTCTGCCAAGATTGCAAAATTTGTGCAACCAGCTGCCCGTCAGGATCTATCTCACTCTCCGATAAACCCGATACAGTGATCCGTGGCTTTAAGCGTTATGACTTCAACCAAGATAGCTGCTACCGGATGTGGATGAGTGGCCCAACCGCAATGGGGATGGGATGCCGGGCCTGTATTTCAGTCTGCCCTTATACCCGTAAAAACAACTGGATCCACACCATTGTTCGTGAAGCCGATCCACGAGATAAAACGGGCGTAACCCGTAAGGCGCTGCTGGCAATGCAGCACAATATGTTCTATTACCCTGAAGCCGAAGACTACCACGGCGACTGGAATGGCGGCCACATGGCAGGCTACCACCAGCCACCAGAGTGGATGCGTACCGAGAACTTCTTTAAGGTTGATAAGACTTGGCAATATGACGGCAACTGGGAGGGAATCTAATGTTTCCACAAGCCACGATACTCGATCCTCTATTTTGGATGGTGATGGGTGCTACACAAGTTTTTCTTTTCCAGAACGCCAGTTACTGGGCGTCTGAATTTAAACTTAACATGAACCCTGCCAAATGGTTGCTGGTGGGTGGATGGTGGGCATCATTCCTACTAACCATTGCTGGTGCCTTTACTTTACTGGGTGAAAATGAAGGGAATGCTGGCTGGTATTTCCTTGGTGTTGTCGGTACAGCCCTCGTTATTGCTGGCTTCGGTATTGGCCGCCTGCTGTTCTGGCTGCGCGACCGTCAGCACACTTCCGCATCTTGATATGACTATCGGCCCTATCGCTGCGCGTGCGGCAATAGGGCCGAGCTATGAGAATACAACCATGTTATCGCAACAAACCTGTGATCAAATTGCCGATCTTTCCCGACTTTGTGAGCATACTTTATCTTCTCCGCTCGACATTGATGCCTTGACCCTTGCGGTAAGTGAACAGGCGAAACTATTGCTCAGTCATCGTGTAAATACGCTCAATGGCGAAGAGCCTGCCGCCCTTTATGGCTGGATCGAACATCAAGCGCTACAAACAGAGATCAACCTTTGGCTCGACCACACCGGATTTGATGGCCTGGGCACCAATGGTCTCAGCGCAGAGAGCCAAAAAGCATTCCTGACCGGATTGATCCAACTTGGCCTACCCGAGTCGGCCCTTACCTGCATCGGACGCGGGCAGCAAACCGAAGATGCACCTGCGCTTGACCTATTAAGAGGAAAAGCACTGTCCGCCCTCGGCCAGCCAGAAGCCGCCATTTCATGCTACCTTGCTCTCTCGGCCAGCAATCCCGATGATCATACACCGTATTTTCATCTTGCTGGTGAATACCTCCGTCTCGGTCGACATGCCGATGCGTTAGATGCCTTTGATCATGTGATCAGCAAGCAGCCAACCCTTCCTGGTCCTTGGCATAATAAAGGGGTCTGTCTGTATCAATTAGAGAATTTCGACGAAGCGGTTACCTGCTTTGAAAAAGCCTGTGAGCTATCCCCGGCCTTTGCCGGATCATGGATTGCTCTCGGAAAATGCTACCTCTCCCTCGGAAGCCTGTTGCAAGCGCAAACCGCGTTAGAGCATGCACTTACCTTAGGTGAACCACATGCAGAGCTCTATAAAACCCTTGGCCTGACCGCCAAAGCGCAAGGTCAACTGGAAACTGCCGCCCAATACCTCAATCAAGCCCTTGAGAAAATGCCGGATGAAATTGGGTTATTCCTTGCCCGAGCCGAATGCTTGGTTGGGATCAGCCAATACCAACTGGCGCTGCAAGACTTAGCCAAACTAAAAATCATTGAGCCTTATAACGTGCAAAGCTGTGCGCTTGAGTTCGAATGTTTGTTTGCCCTGCAACGTTATGCTGAAGCTGAGCGCTGTTACTACTTTTTACAAGGAATGCATCCTAAAGCAACAGAGCAATATGATGAGCACATTGCCGTTATCCGCTCTCATGCCAACATTGCCACCCAGAGTGTTAACCACGTAGACGTATCTACGGAGAGTGATGTATGCGCCTAAAAAGGGATCAGCAAGAAAAGCTTGCTATCATCGCAACCGTGATGATTTTAGTACTCGCTTGGTTCTTTGGCGGACTACGCCAAGATGCGAGTATTCAGCAAACCCTGTCGCAAGCAACCGGATCAGGGCTGACCTATACCGCGGCAGGGGAAAACTTGTGGCAAGCAAGCACGCAAAACACCGCCACACCAACTGCATGGCTAACAATATCGACCGCAGTTGGTTATGGTGGACCACTCGATGTGGTGACAGCACTTGATGAAGAAGGCAAGATCAGCGGGATAGCCATTACGACCAGTGCTGAAACGGCATCCTATCTGCGACAGGTCACTGATAGCGGTTTTGTTGATCAGTTTCTTGATACCGATGCAGAGAAAATGGCGCGTATTGATGCCATTTCCGGGGCAACCCTGACCAGTGATGCGCTCCAAACTGCCATTATCACTGGCAGTCAGCACAGCGCACGCGAGGGCCTAGACCGTGATATTCCCTTGCAGCCCTCCACAGGGATAACCCTGCCAAAGTGGATGGACGGGCTGGCACTGATCTTATTTCTTGCCGCGATTGCTCTCAACCGCCCAGGCTTTAAATGGAAAGTCGCAGGCAGACGTATCGTGATGGCGACGTCACTGATCATGCTGGGGTTCTATGCTGCCGTTCCGTTTGGTCTTGGCACTGTGGGGTTTGTACTGAATGGTTTTTGGCTCGACGGTGTCGCCAGTTACACCTCACTCATGCTGTTGCTGATCACCCTTAGTTATTTACTGTTTTCAAATAAAAACGTGTACTGCAATACCGTGTGTCCGTTTGGTGCGATGCAAGAGTGCATTGGAAAGATCAACAAAGCGAAAGCCTGTAAATCAAATCACCCGACCATCATATGGCTACCTCGGATATTGGTGACAATTGCGTTGGCATGCGGCCTTTATTTCCGAAGCCCGTCGTCATTCAGTTTTGAACCCTTCGGGATGGCCTTCAATATGATCGGAGGACCACTGTTGTTTGCCCTCACGATAACAGTTGTATTGACCTCTCTATTTGTACACAAGCCCTGGTGTCAAAGCCTATGCCCAATCACCCAAACCATGGCATTGGTACGTGCGTTAAAGCAGTGGGGAAAATCACTCACTAAGAAAAAACGCCCCGTGAAAAAGGAGCGTCCTCATGCGCGATAAACTCTCTATTTTATTTTTTATTATCGCAACAGGATTAATTCTGGCGCACATTGGCCAAACGGCTTTCGCACTTAATGCTCAATCTGAACAAAATGCCGTTTATCGGGTGCTACGAACCAGTACCAAAGCCCCTGTCGTGATACCCGCCGAGATAGACTACAAACGTCTGGCTGAGCTCAATGCTGAAACATCAAAAGCAGAAGGCTGGTGATCAGGTAAACTGTGCCGTGTTTCACACTTTAACAAAAACGGGGCGTAATACTACGCCCCGATGTTATAAAAGCTATTTTAAATCAACAACTAAATTCCATTGCGACATATAGTTAGCCGTCAATCATGATAAAACGTAATCAGCATGCCTCTTAGTGCCATTCAGCGTATCGCTTTTAATTGTCAGGACAGCAATCCGGTTGAAATGACCCTTCGTCCACTGCGTGCCCTCTTTGCCGAAAAAGATCGATTTCCATTAACCATCCCCCATCGGCTTGATTTCTATTCGATGATTTATATTAATCAGGGAGAGGGGCAACATGTTATCGATTCCAAACCTTATCGTTATCGCCCCGGAAGCCTGTTTTTGGTTTCTCGTCATCAGATACATCATTTTTTATTAAATGATGACAGTGATGGCTATGTCATGACGTTCACCGACAATATGGTTTTTGGTGGCCCTGATGATTGTTTCAAACATGATGTCATCAGTTTATTTGAAAACACAAATCATACCGCTGCACCAGGGCTCATTGAGGACTTTAATGAACTATATAGCGAGTTTCAAAGCCGGCATCCACACCGAAATGATATGTTACGTTGTCTGCTACGTCGTTTGATCCACCGGATATATCGCTGCAATCTCAAGCAAATCACACCGAGTTTATCGAATGAAAATGGCTTGTTTAGTCGTTTTCGTCTGGCGGTAGAACAGCATTTTCCTCAGCATCGGCATGTGACAGATTACGCAAACCTACTTGGCTGCTCAAGCAAGAAACTGTGTAGCTTAGCCAAACAGCAAACCGGAAAAAGTGCCAAAGAAATGATAGACGATCGCATACTGCTGGAAGCTAAACGGCTTTTAGCCTACAGCGCCTTGTCTATTGGTGATATTGCGATACGCCTTGGCTTTGAAGAAGCGACCAATCTGGCCAAATTTTTCCGTCGTCATACTGAACTGTCACCGCGAGACTTTCGTTCAATAAGCAGGCTCAATCACCACCAAAATAGCAGGATGAATTGGTAGGTGCGAGGTGAATTTTCTGGCTTTACCACCCAAATACAACATATAAGCGGGAGGCAACTCCCGCTATGTGATTATCAGGTATCACCGCTTATTTCAGTATAATTCCACATTTTTTGTTAATAATCATTTTCGCTATATGTGTTATACCTTCAGGTACATCCGAACCATATTGACTGTAATATGGTTTCACTTCATGACAAGAATCATCAATTGAAAGCGCTAGCCTTAAAAAAGCGAGAGAATCACTCGGATCCATATCCAGCTGTAATAATACAGCGTCTCGAGCTTTGCTATATTCACCAGATAAATAGGCAGACTCAAACACCATTGTCAGTGAGCGATACTCATCCGCGACGTCTATCGTTTCACTTGCAACGGTAAACGACGAGAACAATATAGCTAAGGTAAAACTAAGACCCCTGATCCTTTTGGAATTAAAGCAAAAAAAACTTACCATATTGGTTTGTACTCCCCTGATTAGCTTTTTATTCTACTATGACTGCATACACAAAGAGCACCCGGAGGTGCTCTTTGCCTTAATTATGTTCTAACTCGGTATCCCGCAACGGGATCACTCTTTGTGGTTGAACTTCAATAAACGCAGGGCGTTTAAGGTCACCAGTGCGGTGGCACCACTGTCGGCTAACACCGCAACCCACAAGCCTGTCATACCCAGTAAAGTCGTCACCAAAAAGACGACTTTCAGGCCCAAAGACAGCGCAATGTTCTGACGGATATTGGCCAATGTGGCTTTCGATAAAGCAATCATCATCGGTAGCTCAGAAACCCGGTTATGTGTCAGCGCAGCATCCGCCGTTTCTAGTGCCACATCGGTCCCGCCGCCCATCGCGATACCAATAGAGGCCGTTTTCATCGCAGGGGCATCATTAATACCGTCACCGACCATCGCCACCTTAGCATTTTGATTGGCCTGTTCAACATGTTTAACTTTGTCTTCTGGCAGCAAACCCGCTTCAAAAGCAATGCCTATTTCTTTTGCTATCGCAGCGGCAGCGCGTGGGTTGTCACCCGTTAGCATCACCGAATGGATCCCCATCGCTTTAAGCGCTTTTACTGCTTTGGCACTGTCTGGACGTAAATTATCCCGCCATGCAATCAAGCCCACAGGCACTTGGTTACGTAGCGCAACCACTAACGTCTTGCCTTCATCTTCCAAGCAGAACGCTTGTGACGCCTGAGACTCGCTGAGTTCAATGCCATGCGGTAAGCGATCAGCCGCCACCAGCATCACACTGTCACCATCAATCTCACCTTGAATACCACGCCCAGGCAAAGCTTGGCGCTCTGCAGCCTCGATAACGGTTAACCCACGAGCCACTGCCGCATTTACCACAGCTTGAGCCAATGGATGAGCAGATCCCATTTCAACCGCTGCCGACTGACGTAACAGACGATCTTCATCACCGTCCCAACTGACGATGTCGGTCATGACTGGCTTGCCTTCAGTCAGGGTACCCGTTTTATCAAATGCGACAGTTTCGATATGCCCAAGTTGCTCTAATGCCGCGCCACCTTTGATCAATGCGCCACGACGGGTTGCCGCCGCTAAGCCAGAGGTTATGGCAGCCGGAATTGAAATCACCAAGGCACATGGGCAAGCAATAAGTAGTAACGTTAACCCTTTATACAACCATTCATCCCACGCTTGACCAAAGAACAACGGTGGAATGACAACAACCAAGGCGGCCAACACAATCATCGCCGGGGTATACCAACGGCTAAAGCGGTCAACAAATCGCTCTAGCGGTGCCTTACGTGATTCTGCATCTTCAATCAGGTGTAAAATACGATCAATTGCGTTGTCGCCCTGCTCAGAAATGATCCGCAAGCGGACAACCTTATCGGCGGCCAAGGCACCAGCCATGATTTGTTCACCGACCAAATGCTCAACCGGTACGGACTCCCCAGTTAATGCACTTTCATCAAAACTGGCCGCGGCATCTAACAGTTCAACGTCAGCAGGAAGGCGTCCACCCGGCGCCACTTCAATGATGTCACCCTGTTGTAATTCACTGGCAGGAACGATCTTCTTACTGCCGTCAGGCATCACCAAGCTGGCTTCTTCCGGTACCAGTGCCATCAGGGATTTCACCCCACTACGCGCTTTTGCAGCAGCATAGCCTTCAAGCTGCTCACCAATTAAAAACAATAGCAATACCATCGCCGCTTCTGCGGTTTCCCCTAAGTACAATGCACCAATTGCAGCAATGCTCATTAAGGTTTCAATGGAAAATGGTGAGCCACTCTTGGCTAAGATTACGGCCTTACGGACAATCGGAAATAAACCCACAATCGTCGTCGCCGTGAATGCCGCCAGCCCTAAAATTTCTGATTGTTTACTAAGTAGAAATGACACAACCATCATTGCTGTGATCATAATCACAGACAAATGATCCTTGATAAAACTTTGACCACTCGCTGGCTCGTTTTTTTGATTAACCGCCAGAAGGCTAAACCCAGCTTGTTTCGTCTTGGCTATGATCTCATCAGCCAAGGATTTTGACTGGCAATGCACCACTAATTTTTCAGTTGCAAACATCACTTTCGCCGAAACAACACCATCTATGGCTGATATGGCTTTTTCCAGCTTACTGGCGCAGCTTGGACAATCCATGCCGTCGACTTTCCAGCTTAAGGTTGCGCTGTAACTTCCCGGTGCGGGTGCTTTTTCTGCCTCATCACTCATTGATGTCGCAGCGGAACAGCTACCGGAAGAAGCACTACAGCAAGAATCTGAATGAGCAGCCTCTGCGGAAGTGATTTTATTCACTGTAAACCCGGTAGGCTGGACGGAAGCAGGATCATCATCATCGGCATATTCACGCTCCTGAGACGGTGAGTGAGCAGTTGCTTCGTGTTGACAACTTACCGATGCACAACAGCTCTCAGCATGATTATGCTCAACGGTTACTGACGCTGTTGAGGTACTGGTCGGTTGCGCGGTATGAACGTGTAGTTTTTTATTATTGCACTGGGCACACATGGCCATTCTCCTTGTTGTTGACAGTGATTGTTCTCATCACTGAGTAAACTATAAACCTTGGAGCTAAGTCTAAGGTCAAGAAGAAATCACAACTTTACATGCTTTTGTATAACGATGACGGCAGGATGACGAGTACAACATCATGATCAGTGCACACCAATAGCATCCCCCATCAATATGTAAATCAACTATGAATCCGGATTATAATTTACTCTCCTTTACCAATTTCAATCCTGCTTGCCGTCCTTGCTCATAACCAGCCTCTAATTTTTGCACGTCACGGGTTAACCGTTTAATTTTAAATTTGTTATTGGGTACAATTGCGGTTATGCGACAATCTTTAGGTGGATTACGAATAAAGAATAATGCTTTATTATAACGATCTTCTTTTGTAAGAAATTCTTGACCAAACACCGGCGTTGTTTTAAATATCTTACGCGTTAACCACGGAACCTGATGGCTATGAATTAAATCAGCCTGTGCATGCGATAAAATCACCGTAATATCTCTCGCACCTCGATGATAAGCTTCAATGACAGGGATAGGATCTGCGATACCACCATCACTCATCGCGATACCATTTACTTTAGGGAAGTTACGATAAACAATGGGTAATGCACAAGTTGCCATCATAATACTCTTTAAGTTATGACGGTTGACCTCAATATAATCAGCATCACCTGTCGCAACATTGGTTGTTGTCGCATAGAGTGGGATGCCTTGGCTTTCGTATTTATCTAACTCTAAAGGTAAATTATTTATACTTTCAGCCCAAAGCCAATCAATATCAATTAAACTTCCACCTTTAGCAAAACGGTAATAATCAATAAACTCCTTACTCCTCGCATATTCAGTGATAACATGATAATTCCGTTTATGATTTTTACACAGGTATCCAATGAGAACCATTGAACCGGCAGATACACCAATCGTAAAATCATAAGGGTTATAATCTTGCTCAAGAAAAGCATCCAGCACACCGGTGGCAAAAATACCACGCATGGCTCCACCCTCAACTACTAAAGCACGCTTAGGCATATTCTTCATCTCTAACCACCCAATATTTCAATATTAAGCTTTGATACTAGTCTAACTTCATCATTTATTTCTCATACTAATAAGTATCGATTACGGCAACAACGCACTAAAAATCATACTTTTATTTCATATTTAATCATTTTATCGCGTTTGCAATGAATGTAGGATTATATGCAAGAATGTGTTGTTTCCGCACGACGCGTATGATTTCTGTTGCGCTTCCATGAATGTGCCAAAATCCGTTGCGAGCGAGATCTCCACCGATGGCAGTACCTGATCAAAATGGTCTGTTATTGGTTCGAAAAATGTCTATTCACACCACCACAGCGTTTGTAAGTCCTAACTTATTGATAGAATGAAAGATGACGTGCACTTACCCAACCAAATGTTTTATTTACCTGAATCATTCGCCAGTTATTTTTTGATGACAGCACGAAAACATGATCTCCTTGCTTTAATCGACCAGAAATGGCGGCATTCATACTGGGTGATTCTCTTATGTTCAGGGACTCAACAGATACGGTATATTTACCGATAACCGTATTATTATCTAATATAAGGTTAATTTGTTTGCTTGTAGTGGCGTTAGCATACACACTGAAATGAATACAAAATATGAGCAATAAAAATACTTTCAACCTGCCTCTCCTATAAAAATGATAAACAGTAAACCAAAACGTACACGTGATACGAGTAACTGCGCTATTAAAAATAGC
Source organism: Photobacterium nomapromontoriensis (assembly GCF_050336815.1). Classification (NCBI taxonomy): domain Bacteria; kingdom Pseudomonadati; phylum Pseudomonadota; class Gammaproteobacteria; order Vibrionales; family Vibrionaceae; genus Photobacterium; species Photobacterium nomapromontoriensis. The sequence goes on along the minus strand of NZ_JAKJSL010000029.1, from coordinate 112,102 downwards.
GATAATTAATATACAAATCAAAATGATATCAATCTTTATTAATGCAAGAAAGAGTATATCGTCTCACTAGAATAATGCGTAGCACAAACCGTCAAAAATCCGACACAGTGCAAAACATCGCTCACCACTGGACATCACTAATCAGGCTCTTATAATCACCGGCCTTTATAGATAGATGTAACAGTAATGAACCGTAAACCAGACAGATCAACCGCGATGTTGCAGATCATCGAACAAGTAAAGCACGAGCTGCCACTCTATGATGCTGATACTTTTGTATGCGGGCCAGACAACAGCTGTATTGGTTGCCCTAAAAAACTCATGGAAATTGTGGAAACCGAAGTGTCGTATTGGGAACATGCCATTCAGCGAGGTACAACGCCGAACTTTGATGAAATCAATCGCTTTGGCAAGCTGTGCAAGAATGTGAAACGAGGGCTAGTAAGAAACAATATTGTGGCGGCATAAATGCAGGCCGAAGCCTGCATTATCAGTATGAAGCGATCGCTCAGCTTAACCGACGGAATACGACACTGTTGTCGAGAATGTCCATCCATGGTTGGTAGTCTAATCCCATATCAAAAATATATTCAGTGATCAGGCTACGAGCCGTTAACAGTAGCGTATCAGCCTTCCACGGCTTTTCAAAATAGCTCTCAATACGGGCACGGTTAATGGCCGAGATCGTATCTTGGTGAGTCGCTTGTCCCGTCAGTAATACCTTCTTGGTTTTGATAAAACGCGCATCTTGTGAAATTTCTGTCAGCAATTCAACCCCGGTCTTACCCGGCATGACGTGATCAGAAATGACCAGAGCAATATACTCCCCCTCCGCATCCAACTCATCCATCAGCTCAAGTGCTTCATCTGCTGATTCACAGTCTTCCACATGAAAAAATTCATTCAGAGCAGACAGATCTTTCAATACAGCGCTCAGTACTTCCCTCTGATCATCCACACAGATGATATTTAGTTTGTCCATAACCATCCCTTACGCGATTGGCAGTTTAATACGAAATTTGGTTTTATCTGAATCACTTTTCAGCGCAATGGTACCGCCGTAGCTATGTACGATCCGCTGCACGATAGATAGCCCCAGCCCGAGGCCAAACGACAAACCACCTTTCTTGGTGGTGAAGTTGGGCTGAAACACTTTTCGCCGTGTTACCTCATCAATTACGGGTCCGTTATTGCTAATGGTGATCAACAAACGGTTTTTCGAGTAACGGGTGATAATCTCAATTTGCGGATGCTCAGTCTGCTCCATTGCATCACAAGCATTCTTGATAATATTCACCCACACTTGCACCAGCTCGGTAGTGCTGGCGGTAATCGTCGGTAAAACTGCCGGGCTCAGTACCACGTTTACCCGACGTAAATTACTCTGTAACAATGACAATGATTTATGAATCGTATCATTGATATCGACATCTGGCTGGCGAGCGGTATCGGTTCCGCCAAGCTGTTTGACTGAGCGAACGATACTGGTGGCATGCATAGCGGCTAACCGCATATCATGAAGATCCCGCCCCATATCCCAGTACTGCAACGCCGTATCCAGATCCACTAACCAATAGTCAGGTACCTCTCCGTCCGGTAGAGCCCTCGCCAGTTGCCGCGCTTGATCACGCCCGAGATTAAGCGCTTGCTGCAGCTCTTTTGCTCGTTGACGGACCTCGGCAGATGTCGCGGTTTGGCCAGTACAAATCCCGAGGTCGATAAACGGACTCACCTGCGGCTTGATCTCTTCCAGTAAACAACAAATCCCGTTCTGCAGGCTTTCTGTTTTACTGCTGAGCACGCCGACAGCATTATTGAGTTCATGCGCGATCCCTGCTGCCAGTTGACCTAATGTGGTCATCTGTTCAGCGGCGTAGAGTTTCTGCAACGCTTTTTCTTTTTCCAGCGCTTCTAACCCGGTTAGCATCTGGCGCTGTGCCAATTCATGCACCATGACTGGCATAAACTGCTCACTAAGCGAACCATAAATCTCAGGCTCGACCGCTTTAGTATCAAGGTCAATCCAGGCCAGCTCACTGTCTTTTTCAGCAATCACCGTGGTTGATGCCATCAATGTCTGAGCAAAAAAACTGTGGACGCCAAAAAACATCCCTTGCTCAACCCGAAACACTTTGGCTGTCAGCTCATGACTCTCGCTATTGATATATCCAGAAAGCTCGCCTTTTTTAACCCAGTACAGTTTGTCATTATAGCCATCCTGTACCAGCACCTGAGTACCCGCTTTCACGCTGTGAGAGCGGGTAGAGTCTCGAAAATAGACATCGACAATACGCTGCATGGCTTTTGGTTGATGCATTGGCATACGCTTAAATATGTCCAATCATGTGTAAAAGCCAGATCATAACGAAACTCAATAACACACCGACTACACCTACAATGACCCCAACCCGTACCATCTGGTTACTTTCCACATGGCCAGTGGCATGTGCCAACGCATTAGGCGGGGTACTGATCGGCAATGACATCCCCAGTGACGCGGCAAATGTTACCACCAGGATCAAGGTAATTTCGCCACCCAACGGTACCAGTGACGCCATTGAGGTCCCTAACGCCGCCATGATTGGCATTAACAAGTTCGCAGTCGCCGTATGGGACATAAAATTCGCCATCAGTAAACATAGCAATGCCGCACCACCCAGAACCACATAAGGTGAGTAACTATCAAATGGAATACTGTGTACCATTAGCTTTGCAAGACCGGTTTGGTCCAATGCAAGGCCCAATGCGATACCACCAGAGACCAGCCACAGTACATCCCAGGAAATCTTCTTCAAATCTTCCTTGTTAATGATGCCTGTGAGAGAGAAAACGGCGACTGGGATCAGCGCCACGGTATATGAGTTCATGCCGTGTGATGAGCCCATTAACCATAGCAGAATCGTTAAACCAAACGTGATATAAACCGTGATGGCTTTTGGCGTCTTCAAGAATTTACCTTTGATGGTAAGTTCAATTTTCTCTTGCTTGGCGGGATACAATGCATTGATCAATCCCCACGCAAACACCAGCATTACCGCAACAAACGGCACACCGAAAAACATCCATTCACCGAAGGTGATCATATTATCATCGGTCAGGTACTTCAACGCAATCGCATTGGGTGGCGTACCAATTGGGGTACCAATCCCCCCGATATTCGCGGCAACAGGCACACATAATGCGAAGGCAATTTTCCCAGGGTCTTTCGCGCCAAACAACGCAATAACCGGTGCTAAAATAGATAGCATCATGGCGGTGGTTGCGGTATTAGACATAAACATAGAGAAAATAGCGGTGATCAGCATTAAGCCAAACATCACATATTTAGGCTGAGTGCCAAAAGGACGCAATAATACCCGGGCAAGGTTGACGTCAAGTCGGTATTTTGTTGCTGCCATTGCCAAAAAGAAGCCACCGAGGAACAGCATGATAATCGGACTGGCAAACGTCGCCATGATATCGCTGTAATTCAGCAACTCACCAAAGTGTGGCTGCCCTTCCGCACTCCGGAACAGGTACAGCCCCTTATTCGACAGCAGTAATAATTCCAACACAATAATGACCACAGAGGTCGCATAAATCGGAATAGGCTCAAGAACCCAGCACAGTGCAGCCAGCAAGAATATAGCAATCACCCGTTGCTGGATGACAGTCAATCCTTCTACTGGAAATGCCGAGCTCGGCAACAATAAAACAATAAGCGGTATGAGGACAGGTACAATGTACCTTAAGTATTGGCGCATGTTGGCATTATTCCCTTAAATACAAAAAACAGGTGCCTATTGCTGCATTTGTCCCAAGGAATGCCATAAGGAGGGATAAAAGCAGCAGCAACAGGGCTTTCTGCCCGCAACAAGCTAATGCGCAGACAGGATAATTTTTCTCGATGTATTCTGCGCTGCCAAACCGATAATTTCCCAGAAGTAGATCAATAAACCAGTGAAAGTATTAGAAAAATATTTATTCTGATACGTGCTTCTAACGATTGAAATCGTACACATGAAAAACCCCCAATCATTGATTTCCCAACGATTGGAGGCGCGTCAATATCCGTATTTTCATTATTCACATATTGAGATGTGTGTCACTTATACCGGATGCTTAAAGCAATCGCCTATCTGATTACTGATCGCAGTAAGCACATCACGGCGCGTGATCACCCCAACCAAGCGATCATTTTCAATGACCGGATATATTTTAGGCTTCTGACCCGCCATTGTATCTGCCAGTTCAATAATTGAATCTTCCGGAGACACCGTAAGTACATCAGCCCGCATACATTCACCCACATTATGAGTATCCTGACAGTGGTACCCCACTTTGAGCAGTTTGTGGATCATATCTTGTTCCGAGATAAACCCGACGACTTTTCGCATTTCATCCACAACCGGACCACCTATTTGCTTCGACGAAAGCAGTTTGTCCAGCGCTTGAGATAGCGACATGGCGGGTTCAAATGTCACTGGGCGAACATTCATATAATCTTTAACTTTTAATGACTCCATGCATCCCCCTAAATCAATTATTCATTCCAGAAACAGCTAATTGATCGTTTTCATTTCTATTTCTGGTCATCATATTAATACTCAGCCATACCTCGCAGAGGTGACCTCCTTTGATCTAAGTGTCGTCCATTTCTTTAAAATTACTAAATTGGATTTGGCAATTTTATCAATAGCTACTGACTATTAAACATACGGAATAACGGGAAAATAAAAAATAACCAGATTGGAACCGTATGTCTAACCCAGTGGCTAACACAAATAAAAAACATTAAAATCAACATTTTAATTATAGATCATTGAATTTAAATTCATTCCATCTCATATCAAAACAATTACCATGCCACTTTTATTTATTTCTTCACGATTCCTTCACACCTCTTCACGCAAAATTCCCCCATCACATAACTAAAAGACCAAAGAATTATGAATAAAGCCCTTATCAGTCTACTTCTCACATGCTCATTCTCTGCTACCGCGGCCCCTTATGTTGGTGTTGAGTTTGGTATGGGAACCTCTAGCTCTGATTTCAACAGTACATTTAAAGCTGACAGCGTTAATTTAAGCCCTGATCTGGATGATGGTATTGCCAGTGCATTTATTGGTTACTCATTCAACGAATCATGGGCGCTAGAATTAGGTTATAGCCAATATGAATTAAGCGATGGCTCATCAAAATATCTCGGACAAAAAATTATTGATGGTCAAGCATTCCACCACGAAATGGACTGGGATGCGTCTATTAAAGCCAAGCAAATCTCTCTTGCTCCAGTATTTACCTATGCCTTGAGTGATAAGTGGACCACTAAATTTAAAGCGGGCCTGACATATACTCAATACAAAGCAAGCCAAGGAAAATCTGAAGAACTAGAACTTATTACAAATGATGACATTGAGATGGATAAGACCTTATTCCATACTTCACACAAGTTAAATGAAGTAGGCGCTCTTGTCTCTGTCGGTAGTGAATATGAAATTTTCCCTCACTTAACTCTGGGTGCAAACGTTAAATATCAAATAGATAGCTACTCAAATACGACATCATTCAATATTGGTTCAACGTATTACTTCTAAAGTGAGTTATGGAATGCGCAAGATGAAAAAAGCAATCACGATCTCGGCCTTACTGCTGATTTCTGGCTCAGCATTCGCGGCATTTAATGGCCCAGAAGTAAAATCAATTAGCACGGTTCATGATGCACTCAATGCTAAAGATGACAGCTTTGTCGTACTGACTGGCAATATTACCCAATCGTTAGGGAATGAAGTTTATATATTCAAAGACAGTACTGGCGAAATTCAGGTTGAAATTGAACATGAAGCTTGGATGGGACAGGATATATCTCCACAAGATAACATAGTCATTCGTGGTGAAGTCGACAGTGAATGGACCAGCACGCAAATTGATGCACATTCCATTCAAAAACTATAATCAATAAACGATACCAATTTAAAAGCCCCTCAAGTCTATGACTCTTACCGTTGATAATCATAGACTTGAGGGGCTTTTCTGCTCATTTCATGTAAACAGTGAAAAATCTACCGATTCAATTTTTCACTCTACACAATGATTACATAAAGAGCATAAACAGCATCGCCAATGGCAATTGATCCCCAGAGGCTAACACAACCTTATCACCTTCTATCTTCATATTCAGACGGTAATGCGTCGCGTCACGCTCTACAAGACTGTTCTGCTCAAGCATTGCGACACGCTCACTCAAAAGCGGTGACGACTCTACAAGCTCAACGGGCAGACTAAGGTTGATTTCACCCCCCATTTTTTCTGCAATCTGGGCGATATTTTCAGAAATACGTTCTATTCCCGGCGCGATGGCTAAAGAAAGGTTGCTGGTCACCTCACCCTCAGGTGTCGTGACACTAAAATTAGTAATAGCAAAAGCCAGCCCTTTCGAAACAAGTTGATCCAGAGCGGCAGATGCTTCCTTAGCCTGCTGTGCTGTTAGCGGTTGATTCGCCGTCTCAGAAAGGGTTCCCAAATGGCTAATCGCAGAATAATTTAAATCTGAAAATGCCATCTGAAAATTAATGCCACTGTAGTCTCGACCATCCAAAGCCGTCAGCTTACCCACTTGAATATAATTTGAATTATTCAAAACGGATTCAGCCGGATCCTCGGGATTGGTTTGTATCAAAACATTATTCATTCCCATGGTAATATCTTGTACATCAACACCTTGGCTGGTTGAAAGATCGTTGAAGCTCACGCTTGCAAGATTGAAATCTTGATTCCCAATCCAAAATTGCCCATCAAGGTAACCCTTACCGCCACCATTTAACCCTTTAAGCACCATTTCTTCTCGTGCTACGGTGGTCAACGTTGCTGAAGGCAATTGATAATGAAACTCACCGGCTCCATCGGCATCAACCTTGCCTTCCATCGTCAATGCCGTAAAGTCCACACTGGTACCATTAATATCGGCGGCCTTAACTGGGTTTATTCTGAAAGTAAAATCCGAGGCACGCGTCAGTGCGGTATACGAAGTAAATGTCACTGGAGCAACATCTGCACCCCACAATTTTGTCACTATCGGTTTAAGTTTTTCATCAATAATCACTTCACTGTTTGAACTCACGCCGACGAAACCATGACGAACATGGTGCTTGATGTACCAAGTAGTCGGTAAACCTTCATCTTCAAAAATAAACTTCAGTTCATCTTTTAGCTCAACTCGGGAAACAACCTCAGAACTCAGATAACCACGCTGATAGCTTTCATTGGTAACAGCCATATACGGGTTGCTATATTGGCCTAGAGTATCAAGATAGATCCGTTCGCCAATTTGTCCCGTAGCGAAAGGCCAACAAAGGGCAAGCGCCACTGCGCCACCAACCGCACCAATTTTCTTCAACATTATCCTTAAGCCCTAGTTCTGAAAATAAAAACTGAGTTTATCACAGCTTTCTGAACAACCTGTTTATCAATAACAATCTGAAGCCCGTTATCTCAAAAAACGGGATACTGACTGATTCAAGTTCTCAACGCTAAAACGAGTACCTTCACATTGCTTGAGCCGTTTGTTTGATAAGCGAAATCCGGCATATAAGGTATTCATATAGCTGAAAAAAGACTTTGCAATCAGCCTCTCAGTCTCAATTGTCAATTACCTATACACTTATGCCGCCTGCCAGTGAACAAAAAGGATAGATGGGTGAATAGTTTTGCGATTGTCTGTCTTGATGATGATCCCGAAGTGGTCGAACGGCTAAATCAAGATCTGGCCCCTTTTGCCGGATTATTTGATATCTACAATGCGTATAGCATCGTTGAAGCCAATGCGATCCTCAATGACATCACCAACCATAACCAACGGATTGCAATGGTGATCTGTGATAACGATCTTGGTGCCGATAATGGGGTGGATTTTTTGATTTCACTTGCCCAATATCCGGCCAGTCAGCAGACTCGCTCCGTTCTTCTTAACGATAAACCCCAGCTCGATGTGATCATGCAGGCAGTCAATGAAGGCAGGCTCCACTACTGCCTCACCAAGCCATGGGATCCACAGGAATTCAATCAATTACTGGTTAAAGAGCTGTCTAACTTTATTCTAAAGCACCCTGATGAAGACTGGCTGCGTTACAGCCAACTGCTCGATCATCGGCGCATTTTAAATGCTCACATAGAGCGACAGATGTCTCGCTTTCGCTCCGGTTTCATTCAAGACAGTCATACTCTTGATGACGCAACGCTGGCCCGTCAACTCACTGATGCCCTCCATGATTTTTTTGCTGGTAATGATGAAGATAAAGCTTGCCGTAGTTATCGCGAAAACCACATCCTGACTCACGAAGGTGATGCAAATAACTTCTTGTGGTTTATCACCCAAGGCGAAGTGGCGCTGTACAAAGAGGATGAGCACGGATGTCGACATGAAGTGGTACGGGCCGGACCAGGTCACCTTGTCGGGGGCATGTCATTTATTTCCGGTGAGCCATCTTTCTCGACAGGGGTAACACTGAGCAAAACCGAAGTCATTAAACTCAATCGTTCCTTGTTCAATAAAGTCATGAATTCACGCAGTGAACTTCTCCCGCTGTTCACTAACCTTCTGCTACGTAACTTTAACCGTCGACTCAAAGGCAGTATTCAGACCGAATTACAGCTACAGCAGACACTCAAATCGCTTGATGATGCCCACCACCAGCTGGTTGAAAAAGAAAAGATGGCGATGCTCGGCCAACTCGTCGCAGGCGTTGCTCATGAGCTCAACAACCCCATTGCAGCAATTTTACGTGGCAGCGACACCCTAAAACAGACCATTGGCAAAATCACCGACACGCCATTGGATCATGTCAATCAAACGCGCGGCAACGCGATCATGCAGCAAGCCATGCTATCTCGCCCTTTATCGACATCAGAAACCCGACAGCGCGCCAAAGAACTAACGGCAGCCATCGGTGATCGTCAATTTGCGCGAAAAATAGTGCAAATGGGCATTGATGATCCCGAGCATTTAAATAATTGGCTGTTGCCACAGAAAAAAGAGTTAAACACGATACTGGCTGAATGGGATAATTACTACCAAACAGGTAACTTTCTCCGTTCGATCAATGTCTGTGCCCAGCGGATTGCCGATTTAGTCAAAAGCCTAAAAAGTTATGCTCGACAAGATGATGAATCGGTCCACAGCGTTGATATCCATGAAGGGATTGAAGATACCTTGGTGATCTTCGAAAACAAGTTAAAACGCCACCGAGTGATCAAAGAATACAGCCCTCTCCCCCATCTCTATTGTCAGCCGATTGCGCTACAACAAGTCTGGACTAACTTAATTTCTAATGCCCTTGATGCCATTGACGAGCCAGGGGAAATTCGTGTTTCTACCCGTTTAGTCACGCAAGGTATACACGGACAACGCGCGATAGAAGTCGCAGTAACCGATAATGGCAAGGGGATCCCTCCCGAGCAGCAAAAAAAGATCTTTGAACTTAACTACACCACCAAACGAGAAGGCAATTTCGGGCTGGGGATCGGGCTATCGGTTTGTCAGCAGATCATCCACCAGCATAATGGCACCATCTCTGTAAAATCAGAACCAGGAAAGTTTACTCAGATGATCGTCACTCTGCCCCTGAATGCCGTCCATTAAGGAGACCTAATGAAAAAATTTCTCATTCTCTGCGTTGATGACGAACGCGAAGTACTTGATAGCGTCATCAATGATCTCAGCGCGTTAGACACGCATTTTGTTATCGAGGCTGCTGAGTCTGTTGCCGAGGCCAAAGAAGTACTGGCGGATGCGATTACCGATCACACCCCGCTCGCATTGATCCTCTGCGATCATATTATGCCAGGCGAAACCGGTATTGATTTCTTGATCGAGCTGAAACATCAAGAGGAAACCACTCAGGCTCGTAAAATATTACTCACCGGTCAAGCCGGATTAGAAGAAACCGTTGAGGCCGTCAATAACGCCAGCCTTGATTACTACATATCTAAACCTTGGGATGGCGAACAACTCAAGCAAGTTGTCATTGAGCAATTAACCACGTTTATCATTAATACCGAGCAAGAGCTCATGCCATGGATCCAAATCTTAGATGCCGAGCGACTGATGCAAGCACTGAGTGACCGACGATTGAGTCTATCAGATATCTAACGGTTACAAATCTCAACAAAATATTTGTCATACAAACCTTTTCGGGGTACGACAAAAGTGTTAACTTGATCACATAAATATCAGTAAATCAGTTACACTCATCCAAAGCATTACGTTGCGGATAGTCAACCCGAGAAGGTGAACGATGAAAGTTGCAGTCTTCAGCTCAAAAAAATACGATCAAAACGCTTTTGAACTCATCAACCAGCACTACCAACATTCGCTGGAGTTCTATGATTTTCACCTCACTCAACAAACCGCGAAAATGGCAAATGGCTATGATGTGGTCTGCGCCTTTGTTAATGATGATCTGAGTCGTCCAGTGCTTGAAAAATTGGCTGCTTGTGGAATTAAAATCATTGCCATGCGCTGTGCCGGATTTGATAAAGTAGATCTAGACGCTGCACGGGATTTAAATATACAGGTGGTTCGTGTACCCGCCTACTCACCAGAAGCCATTGCCGAACACACCATTGGTCTGATGCTAAGCTTAAACCGCCGTATTCACCGTGCTTATCAGCGCACCCGTGATGCTAACTTTTCTCTGGAAGGATTAACGGGATTCAACTTTCATGGCAAAACGGTTGGGGTGATCGGCACTGGTAGAATTGGTATCGCCACTATCCGCATACTCAAGGGGCTTGGCATGAATATACTGGCTTACGACCCCTACGAAAACCCGCTTGCCACTAGCCTTGGTGTCACTTACACCAGTCTGGATGATATTTACCAACAAGCCGATGTGATCACTCTGCACTGTCCAATGACAGAGCAAAATCACCATATGCTTAATGTTCAATCGTTTGCCAAAATGCGTGATGGCGTAATGATCATCAATACCAGTCGTGGCGAACTACTGAATTCCAAAGATGCCATTGAGGCACTCAAAAGCAGCAAGATTGGATCGTTGGGGATTGATGTCTACGAAAACGAGCAAGACCTATTTTTCGAAGATAAATCTAATGATGTAATTAAAGATGATGTTTTCCGTCGCTTATCAGCCTGCCATAACGTGCTATTTACTGGTCATCAGGCATTCTTGACGGAAGAGGCGTTGGCCAACATTGCTGACACGACACTCAACAACATTACCTTATTTGACCAAGGCAAGCATTCTGGTAACGAGTTGATCCAATAGGCCCTGTAGACCACAAATTATCATCACTACCTGCATTATTTTGGCAAAGATCACGTTATCATGTGATTTTTGCTGAATTACCCATCGATGAGTAGATTTAAAGACAAGAAAGTCCGGTAAAAATCTATGCTTCGGCAACATTGTCCATTAAAATATGACAATTATTTTTAGCCCTCGGACTAATTGTCATGCGTAAAACACTTCTTGCCTCAGGTCTGATCCTGGCGTCAATTTCACCAGCTCATGCTGCTAGCAGCCAATCGACTATGAGTAACTTCAGTTACGACTATGCCGAGGCGCGCATTGGTATTAGCCCGCTAACTTATGGCGCGGGCTTCAGCAAATCTATTCATCCTAATGCCCATATCATTGGTAGCGTTGATACAGAATTTGATAATGATTGGGATCTCGCTCTCGGTGTGGGTTTTCATGCCCCAATTAACAACTGGGCAGACATTACTGGTGAACTAAAAGCCCGTAACGTTAAAAACAAAAGTTGCTTTGACAGTTCAGCCGGTAAAATGGGTATGGAAGTTAACCTTGGCATCCGTCAATGGTTAGGTCCACAGCTTGAAGTCGGCGGTCAAATTGGTCATCTAAACATTGATAGCCATGAAAAAACCATTGGTAGTATCTACGGTCGTTTCCATGCTACCGAGCTATTCTCTATCGGTGTTACGGGTCGCTTTAACGATGTTTATGACGATCAGATCATGATCACCACCCGCTTTAAATTTTAATACCGGTCTATCTACCGACGCTAAAAAGTAAATATCATGCCCCTGCTTATACAGGGGCTTTTTTGTAGGCAATACCCGAAGTACGAATACCTATTACAAATCAGTATTTGATTTCATCCAACCAGTCAATGAAGGCCTTTACGCGAGGCGACGTCGCCATTTCTTTGCGACAAACCAGATAATAATTTTGTGGTGATGCTACCGCCAACGTAAAAGGTGTCACCAAACGGCCAGAAGCAACCTGTTCAGCAATAAAAGACGCGCGTCCCATCGCTACCCCAATCCCCCGCTCCGCGGCCTGAAGGGCTAAATCTGCTCGGTCAAACGTACAGCCCGCCTCTGGTAATGTCGCTCCACTTTGTTGTGCCCAGTACTGCCACTCATCATTTCGCCCAGCCCTTGCCCACGGTGCGGCATCATGTAATAGCATACAAGAAGCCAGCTTCGCCGGGTTACCAAACAGGCCATGCTTTGCCGCATAATCACGACTACATACCGGAATCATGCTTTCATCCATGAGTTTCACCGCATGTAAGCCATTATATTTACCATCACCAAAATAGATGGCGCAATCAAATGACTCAGTCTGAAAATCCACTAGTTCATTACGAGTACGCAGGTGGAATCGTAAAGCGGGGTATTTTTCAATAAAGCTTTTCAATCTCGGCACAAGCCAACGTTGGCCAAAGGTAGGCGGAACAGACACATTCAAGTCACCACTAAGCTCCAACGTTTTCAGATCCCGCAGTTCATTCGCGATATCACCAAAATTATGTGCAATAACATCCTTCAGTCGTTTTCCTTCATCCGTCAAAATCAGCTTACGAGGCTGACGAATAAACAGAGTCACACCTAAGGAGGTTTCAAGGTTCTTAATTTTATGGCTTACTGCACTTTGAGTGAGGCACAATAGCTCTGCAGCCCGCGTAAAACTCATTTGATCGGCGGCAATAAGAAAACAATGCAGTCCAGAGAGTACCGAGCCTGTCAGGTGAGGAAGTCGCATAAGTTGTTCAATATAATAAAATGATGTGCATATCATATACCCAAGCAAGCCTGATATGCGATTTCTGTGTCTATTTAGTAGCATAAAAAAAGCCACCGGGTAGTCGGTGGCTTTTTTGAAAGGAAAAAAATGTTGCCAGAATTATTCCAGACCTTGTAATAAGCGTTCTTTGTGATCGTCTTTCAACAATGTCCAATGACAACCATCAATGGCACCCGCAAACATCCATAATAATTTAACATCAAGGTCTTTACCCTGACTCTGACGTACTTTTCGGTATACCTCAACAGCACCTAAAGAAACAAAACTCGTAACATCAGGGATTCCCGCTTTTTTCACCATGCGTTCAAGCGTTAAGCGCATATTAGGTAAATCTCTGATTCTTTTGCTTTTATCAGATAATTTATATGCTTTTTCAGTGACAGAAACGGCAATCGACTCTTTCACCAACACTGCACACTGATCACGATTCTGAAGGTAAATATCGGTAATGTCATAATAATTCACGACTGCAGTTGTGCTTCGCTTGATATGCCTGAATTTTTCACAACCCAGTGAAATTAACGTCTCATCAAGAGCATCGCCACCGCGCAGGTACAAAGCACGATCAGTAATAATCGCGTACATAGCAGCATTGAGGAAAATCCCCGTACCACCAAACATCGAGCGTTTTTCAAACTCACCAAATTCGTGAAGATAATTAAATAGTTCATCCTTGAAATATCGCACAATATCTCTCCTGTTAGACGTTAATGGTTGTCATTTATCCAGTAACGCTAAGCAAATAAGCGTCAACAAATTGACAATGACACACCGCTGTCATAAATGCTAGATATGAAACAACGAACACTTTAAATTGAGATTTTAGACATATTTTCGAGCAAGAATTAAGCGCCTTGTGACAAAAGCGACCTTATTTCACACCGATGAAAAAATGGGTTGAACAGAAAAAAATATGCATTATGCCGCTATCCTTGTTCTTATCAGAAACTGTCAGGAACACTGTATGCCCAGGGAAAATATCATGCCAGATATCGCACTGTACCCTTCCTGTACCCATCTTCTTCCCGAAGGCAAGGCGGAGATCATATTGTGGGAAGATCGTCACCTGCGTATGCTAAAGCAAGCCCTCGCTGAAGAACGACCTTTTGCGCTCTGTATGCTCAATGAAACCGATCTCGACAATGAAATAAAACAAATCCCCGCCATTGCAACGCAATGCCAAGTCATTAATTTCGATCGTATGGATAATGGATTATTGAACATTCAAGTTGAAGGGATTCAAAAAATTCGCCTTCTCAATGTCAAAATTGAGCATGATGATTTACTGTCGGGACATTTCACTCTCTATCCAAACTGGCAGCCACAAATACGCGAGACTCGAGACGATGAACTTGCAGAAAAATTAGTACACCTATTTAGTACTATGCCTGAAATTGGTACCTTATATCCTCATCCCAAACTGGATGATTTAAGCTGGGTATGTCAGCGCTGGATTGAAATATTGCCATTGGAAGTCCGCTACAAACAACTGCTCATCACTCAAGACAATGCCAAACTGACATCACGTTTTTTACATAAACTCTTTTTAGCTGACTAATATTCATTCCAAAATTCGAACATTTTCTGCTATTCGAACTATCTCTCCTCATCAACTCTCTATAAAATGGGCCGGTCTACCACATATATGTATTAGTAATGGCTCACGTATCATTTTTTTGGCTAAAACCTGAAAACGACAAAATAATCAAGGGATTGGAATCCGAGTTTTGTGCATTGGTCAAAACAGCAGTCAAGCAGAATCGACTCACCCTTCCCCCTATACCTTCTGTGCTTGTTAAGCTACAAGCTCTTTGCAATAACGATGACACAACGGTACATAATGTTGCCGAGCTCCTGCTGGAAGACCCTGGTATTGCCGCCTATATTGTCACAATTTCCAATACCATGATGTTTAACCGCAGAAATATCATTTGTCATGATATTTTTACTGCCGTAAGCCGCTTGGGCATTTTTCGTGTCAGGGATATTATTACCGCCAAAGCGATAGAAGAGCTAAAAACTCGTCGTCTCTTTGGCCATGAATGTAACCAATTGCTGACCCATAGTGCCACACGCTCCCGTCAGCTCGCAGCAACCATGGCTTTGATCAGTTATGATTTGGCTAACCACGATGAATTTCCCAAACGTATAGAGCCAGAGAAAGCCCTTTTAGCAGGATTATTTGCCGATATAGGTCTCTTTAGCTTGATCCATGAATACCAGGCATATCTAGACAGCGGTAACTACCTTGATATGGAAATCGCAAAATATGTTTTCGAACACTGCTGTCAAGAAACCAGCTTAGTGATCCTTAAATACTGGGGTTTTGATAGCGATTATCTCGAAGTCGCGACAAACTGCCCGGCCCCATACAAATCGGGTTCTCAAGAGACAAACTATTTAGATGTCGCGCGAATGGCACACCATTTATTGCTATTCAAAACAGATGATGAAGCGATCGACGACCACCATGTAGAGCTGGATCTCGCGGGGGCTGAAATTATGTACGAACTGACAAACCTACCCGACATCGAGTTTAATCATCGTTTAAAAACCGTATTCAAAAATAGCGGTTTATAATATGCCATCATAAAATTATCTTTGGCTGCGAAAGTATATTGACCCTTTCTCAGCCTTACTGATAATCTACCAAATTCGACCCATTACCCACTGTATCTTCCTCAGTCCCCCCTCTACGCATAAACGTATGGGGTAATTTGGCGTGCTCATGGACTGCACGTTAACGATACACAGTGCAACATTGTTTAAGGATTAACATGCTCTCGGGAATGCTCTATATTTTCCTGCCTCTTATCATTGGCTACCTGATACCCGTGCATAAAGCCTCGGTGCTCTCTTTTATCAATACTCAGACCAGCCGCTTAGTGCTTGTTATCTTGTCTTTGATGGGGCTTAGCCTTGCCGGATTAGATAATATTGGTCAGAACCTCAACCAAATTGTGACCTACACGACGGTATTTTTCTTCGTGATCAGCGGCTCTAATCTCATGGTCTTACCGCTGCTGGACAAGCTCTTCCCGACTGAAACTGACCATGAGCAGATCAATATCCCATTCAAAGAAATGATGATGGAGTCAGTCAAACTCATCTTTGTTGTCGCTGGCGGTTTGATTGTCGGCCTTATGTCGGGTATAGATCTCAGCTGGGTGGAACAAGCCAGCGAAATCATCTTGCTAATCTTACTCTTTTTGATTGGTATTCAACTCCGCAACAGTGGCATGACACTGAAGCAAATCTTACTCAATAAAAAAGGGATGATGATAGCCTTAGCAATCATTGCGACTTCGTTGCCGGGTGGGTTGGTTGCCGCATGGATCCTCGAGATTCCGCTCAATCATGGTCTGGCAATGGCATCAGGCTTCGGCTGGTATTCGCTTGCTGGGATCCTGATCGGGGACTCGCTGGGACCCGTGATGGGTGGCGTTGCCTTTCTCAATGAGCTGATGCGGGAATTACTCGCTCTGACTATGATCCCGCTGATAATCACACGCTACCCCAGTACTGCTATTGGCTATGCGGGTGCCACAGCCATGGATTTCACCTTACCCGTAATCCAAACTTGCGGCGGGATCCGCTGTGTTCCTATCGCCATTGTCAGCGGCTTTATCCTTAGCATATTGGTGCCTATTTTAATTTTATTCTTTCTCTCTCTGTAACAGACTTGCATTACATCACCAATTGCAAAAAAGCAGCCACTGAAATACTTTGTTATTTCAGTGACTGCTATTAACATGTAGTTTGGGTATAAGCACTTATCGATTTGCTAATGTCTCTTCTTCTTCTTTAATCAAATTTTCTTTTTCTTTTTCACATTTTTCTGCACGATGAGCAAGTGGCTTCTCTTTATGCTTGATTATTTGACGCTCTAAACGGTCAAATGCCTCATTAAATGCATCAAGCAATTCATTGGCTTCGCCAGTCGATTCTATTTTCCCAAGATCAGATTTAGTCGCAATTTCTACTATGAATTTACGTCCAGGCTCAAGCTTCATAAATACATCTTTACTTAAGAAGGATACTTTAAATTTATCTAACTTAAAGAATGCCTCTTTAACAAAAGTTTCAAAATAATCAGGAAGTTCAAAGCCGCGGGCAGTAATTTTAATGCTCATAATCATTTACTCTTAATTTGTGACTCATTGCTGTTTATGTTGATTACAATAAGCCAATCGCATGGATAAAATGTGACACAGATCACACTTTCAATCATAAGGGGATTGAGTGATGATCACACGAAGCAAAGACAAAGAGACTAACCACCCCAGAAACGGTCACATCGCAAGCAATAAATCATAACTAGTTCATTTTTCAACCCATTCACCTTATTATCTCTACGCTAAAACCTAATTTCACTAGCATCTTCTAAAATGGCAATCTTTGATTGAATATAAATAATGAACTTAGCATTCACAATGCTAATCGGTAATCCGTTTAATTATTAGCAGAAAATACAGAATCACTTTAATAACGCATTTTTAAAACATATTTATTCATGCTTTTCCCCATAAAAAAGGTGGCTAAATAAGCCACCTTCTTGATTTTAATTATCGTATTATTTAATACGTTCCATCACTATTCCCTGCACCATTCCAATACACATGGTAGCAAGGCCGTAATGGCCATCACGTTGCTCCATGACATTCATCAATGTACCGATAATACGCGATCCAGAACATCCCAACGGGTGGCCCCCACAATCAACGCGGACGAGACATTAGGTTAGCACATCAGCATTGCACTGATTAAGTATGCAGATAAGTCATCTGTACAGATATGCTGATGACTACATCCTTAATCGTATTAGCCACGACTAGATCTAACACTTCAATTTAAAAAAGAGAGTTACCTTCTTTCAATACGGCAGTTTATCTGGATCGATACCAATATAATCAGGCTTGATATACTCAGAAAACTGAACGACTTTTACGGTCGATGCTCCAGTAAGCAAAGCTTTACAAACTCGGTGCATTCCATCCATTATCCGACCGTCTCTGCACATGATGATTGGATAAGTTAAGTCTGCCTTATTAATTAAGTCAGCATGTTCTAACACATTTCGGCATGTCGGCCTCGCACCACCCAAGTCATACCAAAATGCTTCATCAAGCTCTTGAATATTGATTAGCAGAATGTTTTTTACTTGTAGCCCTTTTGATAGATCTATAAGACGAAAAACATCCCATACCAGCAAACCCTCTGGTGAGTTTCTAAAATGATATTGCTGTCTCATAGATTCATCCCTGCCATACACTTAACACTTACGACATTTTTATTATGTATCTGATCTTCACCATCTCTGTGGCCTTCTACCGTATTCGCTATATTTACCGATTTAAGTTAAATTGGCTTGGGCTTGCTCAACACGCTGGCTATGTGTTGGCAGCGTAACAGGTTACCTTATCTGTAAGGTGATTAAAGCGACGAGCTGTAAACACAAACTTCACGGCTTTCACCGTGTATTTGAAGTATCCGAGTTTCAATATATTCAACACCCAACTTTAGAATAACTGATTTAGACCTTTCATTTTCAGCCAAGTGCATAACGTGTAACGCTCTCAATCCCAAGTGTATTTGGCTGTGTGTAATTAACGCTTGTGATGCTTCAAACGCAATACCGCGCCCCCAAAACGAAACACCTAACCAATAACCTAGAGTACCAAGCCCATTTTCTAAAGAAGGAAAACTCACAGCACCAATTATATCGTCGCTTCCTTTAAGGGTAATCGCATAAATCACCCCTTTTCCTTCCAAAAAATGTGGCTCATGGGTTTGAATCCAATCTACCGCCATTTCCGGATGATACGGATGAGGGATATTAGCGGTCATATCTGCGATAATTTTATCGCCAGCTAGTTCAGCTACGCGTTCGCTATCACTTGACCGAAACGGCCTCAATATGAGTCGTTCTGTAATTATATTTTGTTGCATACCCCTAAACCTCACCTAATGAATGGCATGGACTCCCCCTCATCCAGACTCAGCCACACTCAGTGGGGCTGGTTTGATAAAATCTCCGAGGCCACCCTATCACGATCATTCTATAGCCTTGATTTAGCACCACACCAATAAACCAAGTTTCAGTATCCACGACGAATGTTCCACTGGCAATGTGTTGAACCATAAAATTGGCTCTGCTTCTAAAACATTAACTAACGTCAAGGCCGACACACATCCATATCGCTACATCGGCCTGATCTTATCTGTTAGTCTATAGATGATATTTATACTATATTAGCAGGGATTTCTGAATATTGAGAATATGTTTTAAGTTTTAATAGATAATCATCATACTCTTCCTTATCAATAATTTCATTCTCTAGCAACCAATCTATTTTAGAAATTTCCTCTTCAATACCATTATTCATATCAATTTCAAAATATTTACTTCTTAAAGCATTTTTCCTTCTTTTATATAATTCAGAAATGATTTCATCATGGTGCTTATCTTTCATTACTTTTACATTATATCTATCAGTACATAGTACAGTAAACTCTGTCCTTGTATGACGGAACATGAAATATAGCACTATACTGACGCTAAGCATTGTCATTTTCGGCTCACCTTTCCAAGCCATAAATATGGTAAATTGAGCAAGACTAACAACAAAAAAAGAAATAGTTCCAATCATAAATAATAAATTTTTATCTACTGATTTTATTGCCCTTGATAAGGGTAAGATCTCATCATACGATATATTTATCGTTTCCGAACTAAATTCAGACTCTTCATAATATTCAAAAAAGGTTTCATTTAAATTAAAATTTATCTTGTTCGACCATTTCTTTTGCTTGAATTTCATTTCAACCTCTTAATGAAAAATAACTAACTGCAATGTGGATCTCTGCAGTCTAACGAATCAACCTGATTTTTTATTATAAAAAATCACTTCACCGCGCTAAAATTACAGTTTTCATCGACCATTCTTGCTGGATAATTACCACTACGCACAACATTGCATAAGCGAGTAATGAACTGAACCACAGACTCATTGGTTTTTTCTACATTAGTAGAAATACTTAAATACTCACCATGTGTTACTCGCGCATAGCCTACATAATGGCTACCTTCAATATCGGCATCCACGCCTAGAATGATGGATTCACGAGAATACTTATTTACAATAGATTTATCACCAAGCACCGATGACGCACCATAAAATTCAGCTGCCGTAGGGTTAATTGAAGCTAAAAACACATTCAGAATACCTTCCAGCACTTGTTCAGGTGGGTTATTTTTAAGATCATCTTGTGTAAGCATCATAGATAGGGTGACAAGGTACAAATTATAGTCTGAGTAATAGGCTAACTCACTAAAACAAAATTTTTCTTTGTTACTGCACTTAGCTACATCAAGAATTTTAGTTTGATCTAATAAAAACTTATTTGGAATATTTATATTTGACGACGTAGTTTCAATAAATCGGTCATAATCCTGCCCAGACAACGACGCTATTTTACTGTTTTCAAATATTGACCGTTCCATGTCCGCCGTAGTTAATGTAAGTGAGTATGTAAATTGTAGATTGCTATCTTCGTGGTTATGAGAAAGCAAACTAGCTCTAAACACACTACTACTAGTGTCAGAAATTGAGTAAAGGACTCCATTTCTTAATATTTTAGCGCTAATATTTTTGTTATCACCCATTCCTGTTCTTACTTCACGTCCTCTCAGTACATTTTTTATGGCATGTGAATTTAATGACAAGTATGTACAATTATTTGACTTTGAACACAATCCAATAGTCGATGCTGGGTAGTAATTCATTGGTACTAGAAATTCAGAATCGATAATTTTGAACTCAGCCGCACTCAGTTGTGATGTTATAAAGCTCATCAACAAAATGCCTCTCCAAACAATCTAATTTTCATAACAATTTAATATATAGAACTGCTCTATATTACAATTCCATATATCACATTCTACATTCTTGCCATCCGTATAACGTCACATTTTTATCTCAATTGTTGTGATTCGAACTCAAAATGCATCATCAAAGATTTAGCCTATACCTATGCGGTATTTTTATCATCTTACACACTATACGGATCATTATAATCATAAGCTCTCACTGAGATGACTTTCTCTACCTGCGTCGTCACCTTCACTTTTTCTATCATCATTGATGCGTTCTGTTCGAAAAAATCATCATTGTTATAAAACAATATCAGTTGTGGCTTATCACGAAAATAACGATCGAGTTTATCTCTAAAACTAATAATACCAAACACGGCATCTAACGTATTTATATCAACGAGAATAAAGCCCTTTTCCTCACAGTGTGTCGGTTCACACGCACTACCAAATATGAGTCCGTTTTCAACCGAGAATTCACCAGGTGTGCCTTGTAATGCGTGATACATACTGATTGTTGCCCACATCTCTTTCACATAATCATCTGTCTCGAAAATGTTGTCGAATAATGAATAACGAGATGCTAAAAACTCATGATAATTAGGGCTATTAATAAGCTGAGCCATTGTCGTTACATGAGGCAGGGCCTGTTTAAATGATTCAAGTGCAATTTTATAGCGCAATTCGCCAATTCGCTGGCCATAACTTGGAATACATTTCGACACACCAAGAGAACACTGTCTGTCACGTTCTTCCCACCACGTCAGTTGCTCTTCTCTTAATACTTGTTTTTGCACAGGCGTTAGTTGCGAGCGCAATGCCTTGTATTGTTCACCAAGTATCTCATCAAACGTATTCAATATTGGATCTTGGCAAATCATCTTTTCAGCAGGAGAAGCCGCTTTACTGCAATCAAAACTTGCTGCTTGGCTTGTAAAAACAGGAGTAATGGCTAGAACTACAAGGAGCCATGGGTAATTCATAAGTTATCTCAAACACAGTTATGTTACACGACTAGATGAATAGCCTTATCAATAGGGGGTTATCATACTGAAATGCTAACCGTCGCAGGATGATCATTATCATTGTTCAAACGCTTGTCCCACAAGTCTATGTGTGATCGGCCAACAATTTATAACCACGAATAGATGCGATCGCTTCAAACGCAAAAAGGGAAGCCGAAGCTTCCCTTTTGAACCTTAATCAGTCATTCGTATTAGTTATTACGAATCCACTCATCCATGTCTGATTTCAGGTTGTCAGATTTAGTACCGAAGATAGCCTGAACACCGCTACCAGCAACAACAACACCTGCTGCACCTAGTTGCTTCAGACCAGCTTGGTCTACTTTTTCCACATCAGCTACTGATACACGTAGACGGGTAATACATGCATCAAGGCCAGTGATGTTGTCTTTACCACCGAATGCCATTACTAGGCTTTTCGCTAGCTCTGAACCTTCAACAGCTGCGCCTGCACTGTTTTCATCATCTTCACGGCCTGGTGTTTTCAGATCAAACTTGATGATCATCACGCGGAATACGATGTAGTAGATCGCCGCGTAAACAAGGCCAACGACAGGGAATAGCCACAGTTTTTGTGCGTTTGCTGATAGCACGATGAAATCAATGAAACCGTGAGAGAAAGACGTACCGTGAACCATACCTAGCATATTCGTTACAACATATGCAGAGCCGGCAAGTAGTGCGTGAATAACATACAAAATAGGAGCAACGAACATGAATGAGAATTCAATTGGTTCGGTGATACCTGTTAGGAATGATGTCAGCGCTGCAGACACCATGATACCCATTACTTTGGCACGGTTCTCAGGCTTCGCACACTGGGCGATAGCGATCGCTGCTGCTGGTAGGCCGAACATCTTAAACAGGTAACCACCCGCTAGCTGACCGAAACCATTGCCTGCAGCACGAGATGCTTCATCAGCAACCAAGTAACACGTCAACACGCCGTTTTGGGTTTCGCCTGCCGCGTTCACACAAGAACCCGCTTCGAAGAAGAATGGTACGTTCCAAACGTGGTGCAGACCAAATGGGATCAGTGAACGTTCAACAATACCGTAGATACCGAACGCTAGTGTTGGGCTCTGGTGCGCAGCCCAGTCAGAGAACGCTGCAATTGCGCCGCCAACAGGTGGCCAAATGATAGATAGCAGTACAGCCAGACCGATAGAACAGAAACCGGTCATAATAGGTACGAAACGCTTACCCGCGAAGAAACCTAGGTATTCAGGAAGCTGGATACGATAGAAGCGGTTGAACGCCCACGCCGCTACGCCACCGACAAGGATACCACCAAGCACACCTGTTTCGATGTTCTCTAGGCCCATTAGGTTAGCCATAACGCCTAGTGTTGCTGTCATGATGCCATAACCAACAATCGCGGCTAAACCAGCAACACCATCATTATTTGTGAAACCAAGAGCGACACCAACAGCAAATAGCAGTGGCATCTGGCCAAAGACTGAGCCACCAGCTTGTGCCATAACCTGTGAAACAACGTCGGGTAGCCAGCTAAAGTTAGCGGCACCAACGCCTAATAGAATACCTGCTACCGGCAAAACCGATACAGGCAGCATTAGCGCCTTACCGACTTTTTGCAGGCTAGCAAAAAGGTTCTTAAACATAATGTGCTCCTGAATGAGTGTTTTAATTAGTAGTAAAGTCTGTATCAGCGACCTATCCCCGTAGTCGTTGTGCCAATACGCTTTTCTTTCTTAATACAGCATAAGTATAAGATGCGGCGCTAAATATAACTTGATGGCTATCATGATTGCCAATGCGTTATGAAATTAAATTTCAAAATTCAATATGGATCACAATTGATTTTAGATGGGAAGCAGCCTAATTACCACCTTAACCATTTGATTATAAAGTGATTTATGGGTTTAAATTCGACTTTCAGCGATATGTAATTTTCTTTCAGTTATGTAACCAACGTTACTTAACGTTACAAAATTAGAATTCAACTAATGAAGGGGTTTTACTAGGGGTTTTGTAATATTTGTTGAGAATTTTCATGTGTACAGTCGACAACATTAACACTGAAGTACAAAAAAGGGGCTAAAGCCCCTTTTTATGTACGATTAACGTTTTGATCGCAAAAAAAGTGAAAAGAAATTCTCAGTCGTGACTTTCTCTACTTCTTCCACTGAAACACCCTTAAGGAGGGCAATATATTCAGCCACCTCGCGCACATAGGCTGGCTGATTTTGTTTACCGCGATACGGTATTGGCGCTAAGTAAGGTGAGTCAGTTTCAACCAATAGGCGATCTAGCGGCAGCTGGCTAACAACGTGCTTTAACTCACTGGCCTTGTTGAAGGTGACAATACCAGAAATTGAAATGTAGAAGCCCAGTTCAATCGCTTCTAATGCCATTTCAAGGCTTTCTGTAAAGCAGTGCAGTACACCGCCACATTTCTCCGCACCTTCTTCGCGCAGGATCTGCAAGGTATCTTCACGCGCCATTCGGGTGTGAATGATCAGCGGCTTATTCAGTTCTACCGCTAAACGTACATGCTGGCGAAAAATCTCTTTTTGGGCATCGGCCAACTCTGGCTGATAGTGGTAATCCAGTCCGGTTTCACCAATCGCTACCACACGCTCATGCTGGGCATACTGTTTGAGCAACTCAAAATCAAATCCTGATTCGATATCCAACGGATGTACACCGCATGATGCAAATACATTCTCATGAGGCTCAATCATCGCCATCATCGCCGAAAAAGCGTCTAACGTGACACCCACTGACAAGAAGTACTCAACACCACGCGCTTTAGCCTTAGCCAACACATCATCAATCCCTGTATGCAGGTTGTCGTAATCCAATTTGTCCAGGTGACAATGCGAATCTACTAGCACGTTACTTACCTCTATTACTTTCTATCGTTACGTAACAATATGTTGCGTAACTATCTGTTGCATAACTATCTATTGCGTAAATGTTCCCGTGCGCATACACATAAAAAGCACATGATTACGGGTTAATGAAGCCGGTCAACCACTCAACCACTAGCAACTCTGTATTTAAACCAGAATGACGTTCCAACTGCTGACACAATTCATTCGCCTTGCGGATCTGCGTCATGAAAACCATCGGGCTCACCACGGATGCGGCTTGCTGAACCAGTGGCACGGACTCACAATGCACGAGTTGCTGTGTGACACCTTGCTGTAGCTTCATGCAATCGACCATAAAGTAACTCAGCCATTTCAAGCTAAGGAACCCCTCTGCCGTACACAAGCCTGCGACATCATACAGTCCAATAAAAGGCGGCTGAACAAACGCGGTAAAGGATTCGAGTAACTTGGTGTAACGAATATCCTGCCCTTGCTCAATAAACTTCAGAGTCGCTAACGGTGCATTGCCATTCAGTCGAACGGTTTCGAGCCGAATAGTTTGCATCAGCTGCCTTTCAACCCAGCGCCGAGCATCGGACTCAGATGGCATGGTTAAACGCCATTTGTTACAGCGGCTATTGATGGTAGGGAGCAGGTTATCCAGCGATGTCGCCAGTAGAATATACTGACAACCTGCTGGCGGTTCCTCAAGCGTCTTGAGCAACGCATTGGCTGCCGCCTCTCCCATCGCATCAGCCTGTTCAATCAGGATAATACGATTACCACCCAGCTGAGAGGTTTCCACCGCCCAACGATTGCTCTGGCGCACCGCATCCACACCAATTTGCTTACCTTCATGTACGGGTGCAAGGTGATGAAAATCCGGATGAGTGCCAGCCGCGAATAATCGACAGCTATGACACATCCCGCACGGCTCAGTGGTCGAATGTTGACATAATACGGTTTTAGCCAGTTGCATAGCCAATACATTTTGACCACCACCCAGTGGTGATAGCAAAAGGACAGCATGGTGCAAGCGGCCCTGCGCCAATAACTGTTGCCAGTTATGCCATAAGCTCTCTTGCCATGGATACAACATCTTATTGCTGCTCCAGCCAGTTATTCAGCGCCACCGTAATATCAGACGTTACCTTATCCAAGGTCTGGCCTGCATCAATGATCACAACACGCGGATCATTTTCAGATAGCTCAAGAAATCTCGCACGGGCACGCTGGAAAAAATCGATATTCATCTGCTCAATACGGTCAAGCTCACCACGGCCACGCGCACGCTCTAAACCGAGCACCGGATCGATATCCATATAAATCGTAAAATCAGGTCGAAAGTCGCCCAACACGGTATCACGCAACTGTGCCATCACATCACGATCAAAGCCTCGCCCGCCTCCTTGGTAAGCTTGCGACGACATATCGTGACGATCACCAACGACCCAGTCACCTTTCGCCAACGCTGGCTTAATCACGTTTTCAACCAATTGTGAACGCGCTGCATACAACAGTAAAAGTTCAGCCATATCAGTTAGCGGCTCGTCCGGATGACCTTCTTTCACCAATGTACGCATCTGCTCTGCCAACGGCGTACCGCCAGGTTCACGGGTTGTGGTTATACGCTCAATGCCATGTGCTGACAGCACTTGCGTTACCTGCTTGATAGCCGTGCTTTTACCAGCACCTTCAAGCCCTTCAATTACAATAAATTTACTGATCATTATTTATTTCTTAGTGTTCTTAAGTAAGCACGCACAGCACGGTTGTGCTCAGTCAAGTTTTTTGAGAATTTGTGACCACCTTTGCCATCGGCCACAAAGTAATAAAAGCCACTCTGTTCAGGCTTAACCGCTGCCAACACCGACGCTTTACTTGGCATCGCTATTGGTGTGGGTGGCAAACCCAAAATGGTATAAGTGTTATATGGCGTTGGGGTGCGCAAATCACGCTTACGGATGTTGCCATCGTATTTATCACCCATACCATAAATCACGGTTGGATCGGTTTGTAAGCGCATCCCTTTTTTCAGGCGATTCATAAATACAGAAGAGACCACTCCGCGCTCTGCGTCAACGGCCGTTTCTTTTTCAATGATTGATGCCATGATCAACGCTTCATAAGGCGATTTCAACGGTGTCGCTTGATCACGAGATGTCCAGGCATCACTCAGTACCGTATTCATATCCCGGTAAGCACGACGCAATAATTCAAGATCTGTCGTTCCAGCAGTATAGTGATATGTTTCAGGTAACAAGAAACCTTCTAGCTTTGTATTGTCAGCTCCAATGGCTTTAGCGATCTCCGCCTCGCTCATACCCTCTGTCTTGTGTACCACACTCGGAGCCTGGTTCAGCAGAGCAAGCCAATCAACAAATCGCCCACCTTCAACTAAAGTGATCGAATACTGGTACTCATGACCCGATGCAACCAAGGCGAGCACATCACGCAGTGTCATGGCCGGTAAGATCTGGTAAGTTCCGGTTTTCAGCTGAGCCAATTGTGGCTCAATCTTAGGGATCCAACGCATCCATGGTGATTGACCAACAATATTGTCCCGCGCCAGCTGATTGAGCAAGCCTCGGTAGGAGGTGCCTGACTTTACCGTCAGTAACACGTCTTCTTTATTCAATACAGATTGATCCAGCGAAGATTTAACCTGCTGATATGACCAGCCCAATCCACCAGCAGCAATAAGCCCTAGCAAACATACCACTAGCACCAACTTCTTTAGCACGTGTACAACCTCTTATTCAGTTCACTGATCGCCGTATGTTCAGTAAACATGGTTCCATTGATTTCATTAACAGGCACTAGTGCCATCAAAGCATTAGTGATAAAAACTTCATCGGCCGCTAGTACACTCTCAAGCGGCTCATTCACGAGCGACAAATGATACCCGATTGAGGGGGCTAATTCGATAATATGGCGACGCATCACGCCATGAACACCAGACAGATCTAACTTTGGCGTAAATAAACGATTATCTTTGCGCCAAAATAGATTCGAGGCGACGGTTTCCACCACACAGTCACTGCTATCCATAACAACCGCATCAAGCCAACCTTGTTGTTCCACCTCACGCTTAAGCAATACTTGTTCAAGCCGATTAAGATGTTTATAACCCGCAAGCATCGGAGAGAGTCCTAAACGCTGCTGACAGATCCCCAACGGTATCCCCTGCTGCTGCCATTGCGAATAATGTGTCGGCCAACAAAAATCAGAGATAACAATCTGCGTATCATCGCAGCCTATGGTACTGTAACCTCGCCCGCCACTGCCGCGACTGATCAATATTTTGATCCCGACTTTACCTGTCATGGTTTGCGCCATCTGCGTTACGGTATGGGTGAGCATCTCCCAATCAGGATCTTCAATCATGAATGCCCGCACAGTTAGCTGAAGACGCTCTAGATGATAAGGCCATAGACAGATCTGGCCTTGTTCAACCAACATGGTGGTAAAACAGCCATCGCCATACTGTATCGCCCGATCTGTCACTGCTAGCTGCGACTGACTTTTACCATTTATCAGGATCATCGGCCATCCCCATTTCCGAGCATAAAAAAACGGCCCGACGCTTTACGCCGGACCGCTCTATGATAACAGGTTATCTATAACCCGTTAGCGTTAGATTTTTTTAAACAGCAGTGAGCCGTTAGTGCCACCGAAACCAAATGAGTTACATAGTGCATACTCAATGTTGACTTGGCGAGCTTCACCTGGAACGTAATCCAGATCACAACCCTCATCTGGGTTGTCAAGGTTGATTGTTGGCGGTACCGCCTGATCAACCAAAGTCATAGCCGTAATAATAGACTCTACTGAACCAGCAGCACCCAATAGGTGGCCAGTCATTGATTTAGTAGAAGATATCATTACCTTATCTGCTGCTGCACCCATTGCACGCTTGATGCCTAGCGTTTCAGCCAAGTCACCCGCAGGCGTTGATGTACCATGAGCATTGATGTAGCCGATCTGATCGACACTGATACCAGCATCACGGATTGCCGCTTCCATCGCCAATGCACCACCAGAGCCATCTGCGCTTGGTGAAGTCATGTGGTAAGCATCGCCACTCATACCGAAACCAACGATCTCAGCATAAATTTTCGCGCCACGAGCTTTAGCGTGCTCATATTCTTCAAGCATCATCATGCCAGCACCGTCACCCAGAACAAAACCATCGCGGTCCTTGTCCCATGGGCGAGAAGCCGCTTGAGGATCATCGTTACGGGTTGATAGCGCCTTCGCTGCAGCGAAGCCACCCATGCCTAGTGGTGTTGATGCTTTTTCCGCACCACCCGCTAGCATTGCATCTGCATCACCATAAGCGATCATACGTGCAGCATGGCCAATGTTATGAAGGCCTGTTGTACACGCAGTAGAGATTGCAATATTTGGACCACGTAAACCATGCATGATAGACAGGTGGCCAGCAATCATATTAACAATTGTTGATGGAACAAAGAACGGGCTGATTTTGCGCGGACCTTTTTCCAACAGTGCTTGATGGTTAGCCTCAATAAGACCTAGACCACCAATACCAGAACCGATAGCGACACCAATACGTGGGCCGTTCTCTTCAGTGACTTCAATACCAGAGTCTTTTAATGCTTGCACGCCTGCCGCGACGCCGTATTGGATAAATAAATCCATTTTACGGGCATCTTTCTTGGTCATGTAATCTTCGCAGTTAAAGTCATTGATCAGACCTGCGAAACGGGTAGCAAAAGCGCTAGCATCAAAATGTTCAATTGTGCGGATACCGCTAGTCCCAGCTAGAAGGGCTTTCCAAGATGATTCAACAGAATTACCTACCGGTGTCAGCATACCCATGCCAGTAACAACTACGCGACGTTTAGACACGATTAATTTCTCCGGGAAATTGAGGGATAAACAGGATTCAAAACAAAATCAGGCGGTCATGGTGACCGCCTGGAGGGAGTTCTTTAATTACTCAGATGCACCAACAACGTAGTCGATTGCAGCTTGAACTGTAGTAATTTTTTCAGCTTCTTCGTCAGGAATCTCAGTGTCGAATTCTTCTTCAAGAGCCATTACTAGTTCAACAGTATCTAGAGAATCAGCACCTAGATCATCAACAAAAGAAGCTTCGTTTTTCACTTCTGCTTCGTCTACGCCTAGTTGCTCAATGATGATTTTTTTTACGCGTTCTTCGATGTTGCTCATTAATCTATTTCCTTAAAACAAGAATTCGCTAATGCGATTTGCTGTAGTTTATTCAATACTGCAAAAGTTGCAATACTCAACGTGCTGGTCAAACCACGATTTACAGTGAAAACCAGTTGAGTTTGACTTGCATCATCAAGTTATGCAACTTTTTTGATTAAATCATGTACATGCCGCCGTTAACATGTAACGTTTCGCCGGTTATATAAGCAGCATCGTCTGAGGCTAAAAAAGCAACAGCTGCTGCAATTTCACGCGGATCGCCAAGACGGCCTGCCGGAACATTCGCCAACGTTGCAGCACGCTGATCGTCATTTAGGGCTTTCGTCATGTCCGTTTCAATGAAACCAGGAGCAACAGCATTCACCGTAATGCCTCGTGAAGCCACTTCGCGTGCCATTGACTTAGTAAAACCAAGCAGACCCGCTTTTGCTGCTGCATAGTTTGTCTGACCAGCATTACCCATGGTACCAACAACCGAGCCAATACTAATAATACGGCCATGACGCTTCTTCATCATCGCACGTAGTACTGCTTTCGATAGACGGAAAACGGAAGTCAGGTTGGTATCCATGATATCCTGCCACTCATCATCTTTCATCCGCATAAGCAAATTATCGCGGGTGATACCAGCGTTATTTACCAGGATATCAATATCACCGAATTCTTCTTTAATTTGCTTAAGAACCGCTTCAATTGACTCCGGAGAGGTCACATTAAGGGCTAAACCCTTGCCGTTGTCACCAAGATAAGCACTGATGGCTTCAGCACCGCTCTCCGACGTTGCGGTACCAATAACAGTCGCGCCGCGCTCAACCAAAATGTCAGCGATTGCACGGCCAATACCACGGCTTGCCCCTGTTACTAGGGCAATTTTACCTTCCAGGCTCATTGTTCTTCCTCTTTGATTGTGTTTACAACGTTACTTAGCAGCTTCTAAACCAGCAGTGTCGTTTACTGCTGCGCCGCCTAGTGAACGGTCAATACGTTTTGTTAGGCCAGTCAATACTTTGCCTGGACCAAACTCCAACAGTGATTCAATGCCTTCTGCGGCCATACGCTCAACAGATTCAGTCCAACGAACTGGGCTGTACAATTGCTTAACCAATGCAAGCTTAATTGCAGCTGGATCGGTCTCTGTTGCCACGTCAGCATTATTGATCACAGGGATCGATGGCGTGTTGAATTCAATGGCTTCCAGAGCAACAGCCAATTTATCAGCCGCAGGCTTCATCAGCGCACAGTGAGATGGCACAGAAACAGGCAGTGGCAACGCACGCTTAGCGCCCGCTTCTTTACACAGCACATTCGCACGCTCAACCGCTTCTTTATTACCCGCAATAACCACTTGGCCTGGCGAGTTAAAGTTCACTGGTGAACAAACCTGATCTTCTGCCGCTTGCGCACATGCCGCCGCAATCGCGTCGTTTTCAAGACCAATAATCGCTGACATCGCACCTACACCCGCAGGTACGGCTTCTTGCATCAGTTGACCACGCAGTTCAACCAGCTTAACCGCGGCTTTAAAATCAATAACACCCGCGCATACCAATGCAGAGTATTCACCTAAGCTATGGCCTGCCAATAGTTCAGGTTGTGCCCCACCTTGTTCTTGCCATACACGCCAGATAGCAACAGAAGAGGTGAGTAGTGCCGGCTGAGTGCGGTCAGTTTTGTTAAGATCTTCGGCTGGGCCATTTTGAACCAACGCCCATAGATCATAACCCAGTGCATCAGACGCTTCGGCAAAAGTTTGCTTAACTACATCAAACTGCTCAGCCAGATCAGCCAACATACCAACTGTTTGAGAACCCTGACCTGGGAACACAATCGCGAACTTAGACATTCGAGAATCCTTATTCTTTGTTACTGATCACTCAGCACGATATATAGAGGAGCGGTACCTGACTGCTCCATGATTAATAAAAGTCGTTAACGTTTAGAATTTCACTAGGGCTGAGCCCCAAGTAAAACCGCCGCCAAATGCTTCTAACAGCAGTGTTTGACCACGTTTAATGCGACCATCTCGTACCGCTTCATCAAGTGCCGTCGGTACCGTTGCCGCTGACGTATTACCATGACGGTCAAGCGTGACAACCACTTGATCCATCGACATCGACAATTTCTTCGCGGTTGCTTTAATAATACGCATATTGGCCTGATGCGGCACTAACCAGTCAAGCTCTGACTTATCCATGTTATTGGCAGTCAGGGTATCTTTTACTAGGTTCGATAGCTGAGTAACGGCGACTTTAAAGACTTCATTACCCGCCATATAGAGCCATTTATCTGCACTAAACTCTTTACCATGCTCAGGCACAGCTAAGCTTAGCAAGCCACCAAAATGGCCATCGGCATGAAGGTGAGTAGAAATAATACCCGGCTCTTCGCTGGCACCAATGACCACGGCCCCTGCTGCATCACCGAATAAAATGATCGTTGAACGATCTTGCGGATCACAGCGATGAGACAATGCATCAGCACCGATCACCAGTACATTTTTTGCCATACCCGTTTTAATATGCTGGTCTGCTATGCTCAGTGCATAAACAAAACCAGAGCAGGCTGCAGCAATATCAAACGCAGGGCAACCTTTAATATCAAGCATGCCCTGAACTTGGCAGGCAGTCGATGGAAAACCGTGGCTGGCACTGGTTGTCGCAACGATGATCAGGTCAATGTCTTCTTTACCAATGCCCGCCATTTCAATGGCGTTTACAGAAGCCTGATAGCCCATAACTGCAACCGTTTCATCTTCGGCTGCAATGCGGCGCTCTCGAATACCTGTACGCGCAACAATCCACTCATCAGTGGTTTCAACCATGTGTTCTAAGTCAGCATTAGAACGTACTTGCTCCGGCAGATAGCTGCCGGTACCTAAAATTTTGCTATACATGAAGACTAATAATGCCTCTCGAGTAAGACTTCTTCCAAACGGTCACTGATTCGTATCGGTATCTGCCGTTTGACCTCGTGTACCGCTTCACCAATTGCATTGGTAAATGCAGTCGTATCAGCACTTCCATGGCTTTTCACCACAATACCCCGCAATCCTAGCAGACTCGCGCCATTATACTGGTCGGGGTTCAGTTGCTTCAGACTATCGAATAGGTCACTAAACAACCATTTGGCGACCAGTTGCTTAAACCGGTTGCCTGAAATGGCTTTTTTGATGCTATTGATAAAAAGGTTGGCAACCCCTTCACTGGTTTTTAAACTGACATTCCCGACAAAACCATCACACACAATCACATCCGCTTTGCCGCTATATAGCTGATCCCCTTCAAGATAACCAATATAATTGATGTCCGGTGATTCAGAGAGCATTTCAGCACAGCGTTTGACGAGATCATTTCCTTTGATCTCCTCTTCGCCAATATTGAGCAAAGCAACTCGTGGTGGAACCGCAGCATCTTGCTCGGCCAGTACCGATCCCATTACCGCAAATTGAAACAGCGTGTCTGCGTCACACGATACATTTGCCCCTAGATCGAGTAACCAAGTCTTGGTCTCATTCTGAGTCGGGATGGCGGAAACTAACGCAGGACGATCGACACCTGGTAGTTGTTTGAGGATATAGCGTGATAACGCCATCAGTGCGCCTGTATTGCCAGCGCTGATACACGCATTGGCTTCACCGGCAGCAACAGCCTCAAGCGCCAAACGCATAGATGACCCCTGACTCCGACGCAAAGCTTGCGATGGACGGGTATCATTAGCGATAACATGATCACAATGGACGATGCGGATGCGAGGGTGATTCGATTGGTTCAGGAGAGATAATTGAAACGTGATCGCACTTTGATCACCAAATAGTATTATTTTGAGCTCAGGGAATTGCAACAGTGCCTGCACGGAGGCAGGCACTGTTACGTGAGGACCGAAATCCCCGCCCATTGCATCAAGTGCAACGGTTTGACCACTCAAGGCTCAACCTTACTTGTTGATAACCTTACGGCCACGGTAGAAACCGTCAGCTGTCACATGGTGACGTAGGTGAGTTTCACCACTTGCAGAATCTACAGACACAGCTGCAGTTGTTAGTGCATCGTGTGAACGACGCATACCACGTGCTGCACGTGATTTTTTGCTCTTTTGTACGGCCATTAACCCTACTCCTGTTAAAATTACTTACTTTAGATTTTTCAATACTGCAAACGGATTCGGACGCTCATCAGCAACGGGGATCTCACCAAAAGACATGTTTCCACTGGCTTTACAGTCAGCTTCATCATGCATTGCAACTTGTGGTAATTCCAAAATCAACTCGTCTTCAACGATTTGAATCAGATTGATCTCACCATTTTCATCGACTTCGGCCGGCTCATAAGCTTCCGGGAAATCATCTGCCTCCTCAGGTTTGAGGAGCGGACTATAACAAAAATCAACACGATATTCGTGTTGAAAATCTTCCCGGCATCGCTGACAGGTCATAGTCACTTCGACATCAGCGTGACCACGCATAAATGCGAGGTGACGTTGGTCTAAGTCAAATGATAAGGTGACGTTTGCATCACGTGTTACGCTCTGCGTTGATTCAGCTAAACGCTCCAGAAGATCCGCTTTGATGGTACCATCATAGTCGAGTCTTTTCTGAGCAGCGCGAACCGGATCAACCGTACGCGGCAATTTTACCTTTTGCATAGGGCGCGAATATTAGCCTTCTAATCTGTTTGAGTCAAAGGAAATGTGCGTGAATTAACAGCATTCAGCCAATTCGACTACTCCTTGTTGGCTTCGATTCATCCAACAAAGACACTTCCACCATTTAGTCTGTTATCTGTCTGTCTGATAACGGTTTGGCTACCGCAATAGCGCCGCTCAAATAACAGACAAAAGCTGTCGAATTTCTCGTCATCTCAGGCGATTTTGACGCAGGTTTATCCCCTGCTTATCTACCATTATAACGTAGCCATTCGGGATCAGGACGCGTAGACTATCACAACCAAGTAGAACCCGGTAACTACCATGATTCAACCGCTATTATTAGCCTCAACCTCACCGTATCGTCAATCACTGCTAGCAAAGCTGCAACTTCCCTTTACCACCGCAAAACCAAACACGGACGAAACACCTCTGCCCAATGAACATGCTGAGCAGTTGGTGCGACGCTTGGCAAAAAATAAAGCGCAAGCCTGTGCTGATGACTATCCAGACCATCTGATCATCGGCTCAGATCAAGTCTGTGTCATCAACGGGCACATTGTCGGCAAACCACATACTCTCGAAAATGCCTGCCGTCAGCTAAAAGACGCCAGTGGGCAAATTGTCACTTTTTATACCGGTCTGTGCCTGCATAATGCCCAAACGGGTTTGAGTGATGTAATTTGTGAACTTTTTCATGTCCACTTTCGTGAATTAAGTGATGAGGCCATCCGTCATTACGTTGAACGTGAACAACCCTTAGAATGTGCGGGAAGTTTTATGAGTGAAGGACTCGGCATTGCCCTGTTTGATAGACTCGAAGGACGCGATCCCAATACCTTGGTTGGTCTGCCACTCATTGCCTTGCGTGAAATGCTGGAAAAACAGGGATACACAGTTCTCTAACCACTCAACCGGTTAATAGCTGACATTAAAAAAGCGGACATGGCGCGCCTTTAAGCCCAGTCCGCTTTTTTGTACCACGTCGAAAACTCAGCGTTTGCGCAATTTCACGACAGCATTTTGCAGTTTGGCTTCCATCGGCGCGCTGATATCCATCGCTTCATCGCTACCTGGATGGGTAAACTTAATGTTCGCTGCATGCAAGAACAAACGATCCAGTCCAACTTTCTTGGTGAATGCATCAAAACGCGGGTCACCGTATCGGTCATCCCAGGCAATAGGGTGGCCTGCGTACTGACAATGAACACGAATTTGATGCGTTCGCCCAGTCACTGGACTGGCTTGTATCAGTGTTGACTGATCTAACCGCTCAAGCACTTTAAAACGCGTATCCGACGGTTTCCCGTTTGGATTAACACGAACAATACTGTTCACTTCATTTTTAAGCAATGGCGCGGTCACTTTCTTGCAACTGGCTTTCCATTCGCCCATCACCAGCGCGAAATAATATTTCTGTACCGTCTTATTCCTAAACTGCTCCTGCAGTTTACGCAATGCAGACCGCTTTTTCGCCACTAACAAAATGCCAGACGTATCGCGGTCAATGCGGTGCACTAATTCAAGAAAACGGGCATCAGGGCGCAACGCTCGTAATGCTTCAATAGCGCCAAATTTCAAGCCACTGCCACCATGTACTGCCGTGCCAGATGGTTTATTGAGGATCAGCATGTGGTCGTCTTCAAAAATGATGCACGACTCAAGCTCAGCCACTTTATCAAGCTTGGTACTGATTGGTGCTTGCTCTTCTTTTTCCGGTACTGTTACCGGAGGAACCCGAACAAGATCACCATCCTGTAGTTTATATTCTGGTTTAATTCGTTTTTTGTTTACTCGCACTTCACCTTTACGCACAATGCGGTAAATCATACTTTTTGGTACGTTTTTGAGCCGGTTTCGAAGAAAATTATCGATCCGCTGGCCTGCAAAGTCATCAGAGATTTCGATGAATTGCACTTTTGGTTTGTCATCTTTCATGGGTTTCATTCTAACATGCATACAAAGCAGATTGCCGCAAAAAAGTCACCCTGCTATGATTGGCAGGCAAAGACAGGAAAAAACGCCTACTTTGCTAACAGGGTGAACAAAATAACACCCAATTGACTACTTTATATACCGCTCTGGTGAAAAACGCAGCATGTGGCGTAAGACGTTAAATTCCTCGGAGTGTTTTTTTAGTGCCTTTAATAACGATTTTTTTATTGGTGTGACAGATACCGCCGCGATAATCGGTGAACCAGCTGTACAGTTTCAGATCTAATCATCTTGGTACAGTTGGATGATACGTGTTGCCATAAGCACCCCTGAATTCCAGCCGTGAGGTTGCATTTAACATCAGACTTGGGGTCCGGCACCATCAATATAATCTCGTTATTAGGTGCACTAGCACATGAAAAAAAACGAGTACAATATAATGAAAAGAATGTTGATTAACGCGACTCAAAAGGAAGAGTTGCGCGTCGCATTAGTTGATGGGCAGAAGCTGTTCGATCTTGATATCGAAAGCCCTGGCCACGAATCTAAAAAAGCAAATATCTACAAAGGACGCATCACCCGTATCGAACCAAGTTTGGAAGCAGCGTTCGTTGACTATGGTGCAGACCGTCACGGTTTCCTACCTCTTAAAGAAATCGCCCGCGATTACTTCCCTGCTGACTATTCTTACCAAGGCCGCCCTAATATTAAGGAAGCCCTGAAAGAAGGCCAGGAAGTCATTGTTCAGGTGGATAAAGAAGAGCGAGGCAACAAAGGTGCCGCTCTCACAACCTTTATCTCTCTTGCTGGTAGCTACTTAGTTCTCATGCCTAATAACCCTCGTGCCGGTGGTATTTCACGCCGAATCGAAGGTGATGAACGTACTCAACTGAAAGCGGCACTAAGTACACTGGAACTGCCTCAGGGCATGGGCCTGATTGTACGTACTGCGGGTGTTGGCAAATCAGCTGAAGATCTTGAGTACGATCTGAACTACCTGCTTAGCCACTGGGATCGCGTAAAAGAAGCGGCCGATTCTGCGCCTGCTCCTTTTCTGATCCATCAGGAAAGCAACGTTATTGCACGTGCTATCCGTGACTATCTACGCCGCGACATTGGCGAAATTGTTATCGATAGCAAAAAGATTTTTGACCGCGCTCGCGATCATATTCAGCAAGTACGCCCTGACTTCCTAAGCCGCGTTAAGCTGTATGAGAATGGTGAAACACCACTGTTTAACCACTATCAAATCGAAAACCAGATTGAATCAGCCTTCCAGCGCGAAGTTCGCCTTCCATCTGGCGGTTCAATTGTGATTGACCCAACCGAAGCACTGACCTCTATCGATATCAACTCTGCCCGTGCAACCAAGGGCGGTGATATTGAAGAAACAGCGCTACAAACCAACCTCGAAGCTGCTGACGAAATTGCTCGTCAATTACGTTTACGCGATCTGGGTGGCTTGGTTGTTATCGATTTCATTGATATGACACCAGTTCGCCATCAGCGTGAAGTTGAAAACCGTCTGCGTGAAGCGGTCCGTATGGATCGTGCCCGTGTACAAATCGGTCGTATTTCTCGTTTTGGCTTGCTTGAAATGTCACGCCAGCGTTTGAGCCCATCGCTGGCTGAAGCGAGCCACCATGTGTGTCCTCGCTGTAGCGGTACTGGTGTGATCCGCGACAGTGAATCCCTATCGCTTTCTATCCTTCGTCTTATCGAAGAAGAAGCGCTTAAAGACAATACCTCGCAGGTGCTGGCCATTGTACCTGTGGCTATCGCATCGTACCTACTGAACGAAAAACGTCGTTCAGTGCAGTACATCGAGAAGTCACACGACGTTCGCGTCATTATTGTGCCAAATGCTGATATGGAGACGCCGCACTTTGAAGTCGTGCGTGTTCGTAGCGGTGATGAGCATGACACGTTGTCGTACAACTTGCCTCGCACCCTAGAAGCCCTTCGCGAAGCTGAAGCGGCTGACTCTGCGCCACAAGAGCGCACAGTGAAGAAACGCGAAGAACCTGTTCTTCAAGGCTTTACTGCGCCTCCAGCACAAACAGCAACAACAGAGAAAGTAAAGCCACAAGCGACCCCTACTAAGGCTGTATCAGCTAAAGTGAGTGAAGAAAAACCAAGTATCTTCAGCCGTATTTTCTCTGCCATTGCTAACTTCTTCTCAAGCCCTGAGCCTGAATCGAAGCAGAATGATGCGCAGAAGGAGACGGATAAGCGTAATCGTCGTGATCGTAAAGACAATCGCCGTAACCAAGACTCTCGTCGAGGTGAGCGTCAAGAAGGTCGTCGCGGTGAGCGTAGTGAACGCCAACAAGATAGTCGTCGTGGCAAAGATGCACGTCGTACTCGTCAAGAGCGTCCTGAACGTCAAGATGCGGAAAGCAAGCAGCAAGTCAACGAGCAACGCGAACAGCGCCAATCTCGTCGCCGCAATGAAAAAGCGAAAGATCGTTCTGAGCAGCAAGCAGAGAAACCAGTTCAACAGCGTAAAGAGAAAGAGCAGAAACGCCAACCTCGCAACGATGAAAACCAGGTTCAAAAGCCGCGCCGCACTGAAGAACTAGCCGCTAAAGTTGAAAAAACCGTTGTTGAAGAGACCCGTTCACAAGAACAGGAAAAAGTCACAAAGGTAAAACAGCGCCGTCAACGTCGCGAACTTCATAAAAAGATTCGTATTACTGACGATGTAGAGCTAGCTCAAGATCAAGCAGCAGTAACCGCTCCTGTCACTGAGACAAAACCAAGTTCTGATCTTCAAGAACTGGGTACCGCAATGGCACAAGAAGCGAAAGCGGCAGATGTTGCTGAAACAACTGAGGCTAAAGCAGACAATAACAGTGAGCAAGACAACGGCCAACGCCGCAATCGCCGCTCACCTCGTCACCTGCGTGCCAGTGGTCAGCGTCGTCGTCGTATCCGTGATACTCGTCCTGAACAAGATGAGAACATGGAACCAGTGGTCGCTCATGCTGTTGAACAAACGCCTGAAGATACAACTGAGGTGCTAGCTACTGACGTTATTAACGATATGGAAAATATGGTTACTATCGTTGAAAAGCCAGTCGCAGTTCGTCCTCGCACCGGTGTTGCATCACCAGAAATGGCGATGGGCAAAGTATGGCCAAGAGCGGCAAAACCCGCGGTTCAGGCGATTGAAGAGCCAGCAGCTGTAGAGCAATCTGAAACGGTTGTTGATGCCACTGATGTACAGCATGAAGTTGTTGCAACTCCAGCACTAAGTGGTGTTGCGATGCCTGAGCTTGCAATGGGTAAAGTATCTCCAATGCGTGAAGCACCAGTAGCGGCGGTTGAATCAGCGCCTATCGCTGAAGCTGTTGTGGAGACGGCTGTTGTAGAGACTGCCGTGACTGAAAGCATTGTTGATGAAGCACCTGCTGAAGCACCAGTAAAACAAGTCACTGCAACATCTCCTCGTGGATTCCACACTGTTGCGCCAATGGCTAAAGCACCTGCTCCACATGCAGCAGCAGAAGCTATGGTGGTTGCTGCCGCCCCACTGCGTGAGTCACGTTTAACGGCTCGCCAAGCAGGTAGCCAGACGGCGACTAACACCGCAATGGCGCCAATGAGCAAGCCAGTGATGTAACGGGTTACCATCCTTCAACAAAAAGCCATGCTAATGCATGGCTTTTTTTTCATCAAAATACCGTGCTTCACTTATCATTGTTATGCCAGAAAAAATACCGTTTTTTCACAATGACTGTAATTAACATCAAACTTTTTTACACTCATCAATCAATTTTGACAAATATCTCGCTTAAAAGTTGAACTAAATCACATATTTCTGTAGGCTTTGCCACTTTGTAAGCTCTTTAAATCCTCAGCATCGGAACAAAACTGATAACAATGTTTGAATTCCCTCAATTTTCACGACAATCTGTCAAAAATGACATTCTTTCAGGGCTCACCGTCGCCCTGGCCCTTGTACCAGAAGCCGTTGCCTTTGCTTTCGTCGCTGGTGTTGACCCTATGGTTGGTCTATATGCCGCGTTCATCGTTGGTTTGACCACTGCCGTACTTGGCGGCCGACCAGGTATGATCTCCGGAGCCACTGGCGCCATGGCAGTCGTAATGGTTAGCCTCGTTGCTGATCACGGCATCCAATACTTATTTGCGGCCGTCATGCTGGCGGGGGTTTTCCAGATCTTTGCTGGTATTTTCAAACTAGGTAAATTCATTCGTATGGTGCCACACCCAGTCATGATTGGCTTCGTGAACGGCTTGGCGATTGTCATTTTCTTAGCTCAACTTGGTCAATTTAAAGTACCGGATGCAACAGGCGTACTACAGTGGATACAAGGCACTCAGCTATACATAATGCTTGGTCTTGTGGCGTTAACCATGTTTATTATTCACTTTTTACCTAAACTGACCAAAGCTGTCCCCTCTTCACTGGTTGCAATTATCACAGTAACCGCACTCGTCCACGGTTTGGGATTAGATACTCGTACTGTTGTTGACTTCGTTCGAACCATGAGTGGTGATGCCAATGCGACATTAGCGGGTTCACTGCCAACCTTCGCCTTGCCTGATGTGGGTTTCAACATGGAAACCTTACGTATCATCCTGCCTTA
Organism: Photobacterium nomapromontoriensis; assembly: GCF_050336815.1. Classification (NCBI taxonomy): domain Bacteria; kingdom Pseudomonadati; phylum Pseudomonadota; class Gammaproteobacteria; order Vibrionales; family Vibrionaceae; genus Photobacterium; species Photobacterium nomapromontoriensis. The sequence goes on along the minus strand of NZ_JAKJSL010000029.1, from coordinate 70,924 downwards.
TTCACTGATTCTAGCGGCGGTTGGTTTAATTGAATCACTGCTGACACTCACCGTGATTGATGAAATGACTGGCACACGCGGTCAGGGTAACCGAGAGTGTGTCGGCCAAGGTGTAGCAAACATCACCTGTTCAGTATTTGGCGCAATGGGTGGCTGCGCGATGATCGGCCAGTCGATGATCAATATCAATTCCGGTGGGCGTGGACGCTTATCTGGGATCACGGGAGCAGTAGGTTTATTACTGTTTATCCTCTTTGGCTCATCGCTAATCGAAATCATTCCGTTAGCGGCTCTGGTTGGCGTGATGTTCATGGTGGTGATTGGGACATTTGAGTGGGCAAGCTTCAAAATGGCACGTAAAGTACCTAAGCATGACTTCTTTGCCATCATTCTTGTGACGGCTGTGACGGTTGCTTTTGATCTTGCATTAGCAGTAATTGTTGGTGTGATCTACTCTGCACTGGTTTTTGCCTGGAATCATGCCAAACGTATCTACGCGACCAGCCACATTGATTCGGAAGGCTCAAAAGTGTATGAAGTCAACGGACCACTGTTCTTTGGTTCCGCATCACATTTCCTTGAGTTGTTCGACGCGAAAAACGATCCGGCTGATGTCATCATTGATTTTGCTAAATCTCGCGTTGCGGATCATTCAGCAATCGAAGCTATCGATACCATGGCAGAGCGTTATGCAAACCAGGGTAAAAAGCTCCATATTCGCCACCTAAGCCCAGAGTGTCGGTCACTACTTAAAAAGGCAGGTAGCCTAGTAGAGGTCAACATGTTGGAAGATCCAACGTACAAGGTTGCGACAGATACCCTCGGATAAGGTTCCCACTAACATCAAACGCCCGCCATTGCGGGCGTTTTGGCCTCTTACAGGCGGTCAGAGGGACGCAGGGTGCGTCTATAATTAAAAACTATTATGGGTTGTGACTGGCTTGATATGCAGATAACTGAATGAAATATACAATATCCTGCGTAAAACGGTCCACCATCTCTTCAATTTGCTCATATTTTAGCTTTTCGGTATCGTTTTCAAGTATATCTTTGGCAAGAAGAATACTCACTCGCTCAGCTAACACTTCTCCCGACAAGCTATCCACCAGCTGGGACTCCACCATTAACCGAACATTTCTATCCCGGGTCCCTAATAACGCTTTGGTACCACCAATAATGGCACCATAAGGCAACATTTCCGTGATTTTCAAATCTTCCATATCGGTACTGGCGCGGGTTATTTCAATATGCAGCGTCGCAGTGTGCTGATCTGGTGTATCAATAATCGCAATGCCTCTAGCGAGTTCGTCCGCAATAAGCATTGTCAACCGCTCCGAGACTCGTACTAACACCTTAACGGGTAGCTGGCGATCTTGACTTGCATCTTGGTTTAATCCAACGGGCATAACAATCAATTTATTATAATCAGAAGCGTTCAACCGAGGTGACACCCACTGCAAACCTGTCGCATCTTCAATGTATTCAACTTCAACCAGCTGATTGCTATTGACTATCTTTGATGCAGCTTGTTCTTCCACTGTCGGCAGCCGACTGGAGCATCCCACTAACAAGCCCATAATTGCGAATATAAGATAGCGCATACTTTCTCCATAAAGTCATCAATTCAATATACAGCATGATATACCGTTTGATTTTATCAGGCTAGTTTTTAAGCAATAAACTTAACTGGCGTCACACCCTAGTTTCAAGTAACGTAGCATGGGTATTTAGCCTTGTATTACATCTAGTTAGGGTCACACAAAATGAAACAACAATGGCAAACGTTTTTAGTTTCACTGGCATTTTTTACTCGAATCCCTATTCCAGCAGATATTCCCTATTCACCAGAGCGACTTAATCATGCTAATCGCTATTTTGCCCTTGTCGGGATCATCGTTGGATTATGCAGTGCGGGCGTATTATGGCTAGCTCAACTACTATTACCGGTTCAGGTCGCGGTTATCTTAGCAATGGCTACCAGCCTGCTCCTTACTGGGGCTTTTCATGAGGATGGATTAGCAGACGTTTTCGATGGATTTGGTGGTGGTTGGCTCCCAGAGCAAAAACTCGACATCATGAAAGATTCCCGCCTCGGGACTTACGGTGCGGCAGCGCTCTTCGTCACACTCGGGATTAAATGGGCAAGCCTCTCTGCGATAGCCGAACATTCACCCGCCATGGCCATGATGGCATTGGTCTGTCTTCATTGCCTCAGCCGCGCCATTTCTGCCAGCTTAATTTTTAGCTACCCCTATGTCCGTCTCGATGAACAAAGCAAAGTCAAACCCTTGGCCAATCAGCAGAGTCCACAAGATTTATGGGTTTTAATTTTCACGAGTTTCGCTATATTGCTGCTATTACCTCTCACTATTGCGATCGTATTAACCGTCGTCCTGCTTCTCGTACGATATGCTTGCGGGATCTGGTTTCAACGGCAGCTAGGCGGCTATACTGGCGACTGCCTTGGCGCTGCACAGCAACTGGCTGAACTCGCCGGCTACCTGGTCATATTAGCAGCCATATCGTACTAACAGCATAATGAATAAGGAATAAAATGGTCGACCAATCTCATAAGGAAGGGCGTTACCAAGCCCGCCAAGAAAAAGTGAAGGCAGAAATCGACGCACGTGTAGAAGCGGCACAAGAAGAAAAAGGCTTGTTTCTACTGATCACGGGTAACGGAAAAGGCAAGTCTACATCAGGTTTTGGCACGATTGCGCGCGCAGTCGGGCATGGTCAAACTTGCGGTGTAGGCCAATTTATCAAAGGCACCTGGGATTGTGGTGAGCGCGCGTTGCTTGAACAACACGGGGTTAATTTCGCGGTGATGGCTACCGGTTTTACATGGGAAACACAAAATAAAAAATCGGATACATTAGCCGCACAAGAGACCTGGACTGAATGTAAGAAGATGCTGGCTGATGCTCGCTACGATATCATATTACTTGATGAACTAACCTATATGGTCACGTATGGCTATATTGAGCTGGATGAGGTGATTGACGCGATTAACAACCGACCTAAAATGCAATCAGTCATTGTCACCGGCCGTGGTGCACACCGCTCTCTGATTGAGCTGGCTGATACGGTTTCCGAAGTGCGCAATGTTAAGCATGCTTTTGAAAGCGGAGTCAAAGCACGTAAAGGGGTTGATTGGTAGTTACCAAACTGACCGCCAAAATCATCTGCAACATTCATCAAGGGGCTGTTACCAGTAACACCCCTTATCTGTCTTGTACCCAGCCAGATGAATCAATAATGAAGCACGTTGATCCTGCATCTAACCATCACTCGGTATATAATGCGAAAAAATAATACTTAAAAGGTTTACACATGCCTTCGCATTTACCAAAAACATTCAGTCGTCCTTTTCTTAAGCTCTTCCACATTCTTGAAGCTATCTTGCTGGTTGCGATCACGCTCTCGACCATCGTTGCCATGCTCAGTGAATTCATTCATGTCTTCACCAATAAACAAATTTTACTGACAGATATACTGTTGATGTTCATCTATCTGGAAGTGCTGGCTATGGTTCAGCAATTTATCACCAATGGTAAAATACCAGTCCGCTACCCTATTTATATCGCTATCATGGCAATCGCCCGCTATATCACCCTCGGGATGAAAGAGCTGGATGGAATTTATGTCGTTTGGCTTGCTGTTGCTGCCTTTATTCTTGCAGCCGCGACGCTGATCATTCGAGTCGGGCACCATTATTGGCCCTATGAAGAGATCTCTGATCCGTCGAAACGACAATCAGATGATTAATTGATAGCAAAAAGGAGCGAATAATCGCTCCTTTTTATGTAATAACTGATGAGTGCAATACGCCTTCATCTATTTAGTTTTTTGTTTTGCTGTGTTTCTTTTTATAGAATTCTAAGGCTTTTTTTACTGCCTTTTCATGCATCCTTGCCCTTAGCATATCCAAATCAAGCTTGTTCATTGCTCACCTCTTACGAGTCATTTGATATCACCTGGGTATACCTACAATATACAACCTGAACTGAAACTTGCGCTCAGAAATGTTCTGAAAACAGCTGAATGTTTAAATTCAATGACAAAGAAACAAAAACAATGAAAGTAAATATATAAACCAACCTCAAGACAGAATTAATATTGGTGAAATTTTATATCTATCATGATTAAATGGCGCACTCTGAACGGTGGCAGAGATTTGCATCAAAATCTTGATTACCCAGTAATCTTAACCACAGTGCTGGCAGATAATCCATCATACCCAATCGAAGATCAATGACCACTAACACCTTATTTCGCTGTTCATATTGCACAACCTCTGGGTGAAGTTTTCGAGCATTGTGGATAGATATAAAGCATCATTTTATTTACCCATTCAATATTGAACAATCGTAAAAACCCAAGGTTGCTCGCAGTTCAGGATAGTGATATTCGCTAGGGTAAATCAGGCAACATCCATTCACTCTGACAAAGGGAAGATGCAATGCCAACAAAAGTGTCTGAATACATGACTCAAAAAGTAATCACCATTCAGCCTGATGCCGGTGTAAGAGAGGCTTTTTTCTTAATGAAAGACGAAACGATCCGGCACTTACCGGTCGTTGACAACGTGGGAACGCTCGTCGGTATTATCAGTGATCGTGAACTTCGACGCCCAGGCTGGGTTGATGAATCGCCTGACATTGGCCACGATTATCATTTAACGGATGATCTCCAAATCCAAGATGTCATGTGTAAAGATATTATTCATGTTCGTACCTACGATTCTTTAACGAAAGCCATCGGCACAATCCTTGATAATCACGTCGGGGCTGCCCCCGTTCTCAATAAAGCCGACGAATTGGTTGGTATGTTATCGGCTGTCGACTTACTAAAAGCCTTTCAGGCCACGTTGGAACACCAGAAATCGGTCAAGAAAAAAAAACTTAACGCCTAAAAGGTGTTAGTTGCATACCTTAAAAAGGGCTTGCCAATGGCAAACCCTTTATACCCAATCGATCACCTAAGATGAAAAACAAGATGGTTAGTTAAAGAGCCCTTTAAGCAATTTATCTGCGGCATTCTTGAGATCTTCATCTTTTGCTTTATCACCAAACAGTTTGTCCAAACCTCGCTGGACTTCCTTCTTCGCTTTCTTTTCCAACTCATTGTTTTGCTTTAATAACTGAGCAATATTTAGCGAGAAAGCCGGCTTAGTCCAATTTCCTTTCACATCAATCGGTACCGTCAGATCAGCAACATCGTCAACTTCTTTACCACCTTGCCCCTTCGTTGTTGCAACAACCGAGGTATTGATCGTGAAGTCAATCGTTTCAGAAACAAGATTGGTCGCCCCTTGCCCTGCAATACGCAATAACGGTGAATTAACATCCAAATTATGTGTCGAAGCGATCCCCTTCCCTAGCGTGAAAGTCGCACTCATCGCAGAGAAATCTGTTTTCTTCGCTTCTTTTACATATTTTGCTTTTTTGCCCTTCAGTGTTGCTCTCGCTTCGCGGATCATCTCCGGAATATTGATCCCATAGATGGCGCCATCTGCAAAATGAATATCAACCGTACCCGCTATGTTTTCGCGAATACGAGATTGTGCCAACCCTCGACCGCTGAGTTGCACAGAAATGTCACCTTGACCCGCAAGTACGTCATTATTAATAACATCAACCAATAAAGGCTGCACTTGCACCCCTTTGATATCATTGGTTATACGGTAAGTTGGCAATTTACCATTAGCATTAATTTTTGCCTTGGCTTGAATTTCACCTTGATACAGCTTGGCATACAGTTTTTTCAGATCTAACACACCTTGCTTGATCTGCACATCCATCAGCACATCGCTCATTTTGGCATTTGCGGCTGTCAACTGACCAATTGCAACTGTCCCCGCGAGATCCACCGTCTTCACTGCTGACAAGTCCGGTTCTTGGTCTTTATCCGCCTCTGATTTTGTATCATCACTTGGGGTTGAAGCCGTGTCGTTCTCTGCAGAAGAAGCAGCCCCTTCTTGCTTTGCCTTACCCGTCCCCAAAAACGCATCCACATCAATATTGTCGGAAGCCAATGCAAAGCGGATCACCGGAATATCGGCCGCTTGGAATGACCCTTTACCCGTTACCGCCAACTCATCAATACTGGCAGTCATACGCGCCAATTTGGCCAGCCCACGGCTAAGTTGATAGCTGGCATCAGCATCAAGTTTTAACGTCATTTTAGGACGAGGGAGTGTCTTACCTGCAAGATCAGCGGCAACAACCAACTTTTCCAATGAGATATTGTCGATGGCTTTATTGACTTTAAGCTGTGTTGAACCTTGGGTATCAAAGGCCAGATCGGGTACTTGCCCTTTAATGGAAAACTCAACGTTCGACCACTCGCCAAACTGGAATTTATCCATTGCTAAAGTGAAAGCTTCAATATTATTTAGCTTGTCTTGCGCGGATGCAGATAACTTCAGGTCTTTAACCTCGGCGCTGTCGAATGTCTTGGCAATCATCAGCTCGGTTTCACCGGTTGCGCTAAACCCAAGTTCACCGCTTTTACCATTAACATCAAACGTGGCTTTCGCCCACTCGCCAGGCGCAAAATGGCTTAATGAAAAATTAAACTGGTCAATTTCGGTTTGACTGCCCGCCTTATCGTCACGGATCATCGCGCTAGCATCGACTATTTCGACACCTTCCAATGAAATGGCCCATGGTTTTTGGGTCGCTGTATCAGATTTTGGTTCAGATTCTGTCGCTGCTGGCTCACCAGAAGGGTGTTTTCCCGGTGCTTTTTTATTACCAATACCATCAAGATTACTTACCCCTGACGCCAAGGTTTGGATAAAAACATGGCCTCCCAGCAAACTAACATTTCCAATTTCAAGCTGTTGCGAGAACAATGGCATAACAGAGACAGACAGTTCCGCACGATCGAATTGCACCATATTAGGTTCAGCAAAACCCGCAGGGTTACGAAAAGCGGTTTTACCGATATCAAAACCAATACTCGGAAAGAAGCGCCAATCAATATCGCCTTCAATGACTAAATCACGACCGGTATTTTTTTTCACTTGCTCAGCAATTAGCGGCTTAAACTGATTTGGATCCACTAACGCCAGCAAAGCGGCAATACCAATCACAGCAAGCAATACCACGGCGAGTAAGGCAAAGAGTATTTTTTTCATTCTATCCCCATCTTTTCCATGTTCTACGTATCCACATCCCCCCAACGAGGACTGGATAAAATCTTAACGCTTTTTATAACAACAATTAGCCAAAAAAAATAGGCAACCATGAGGTTGCCTGATGAATTACTGAAATAAAAAAGGCTGACACTGTCAGCCTTTTCATTTTAAGCGTGTAGCAATTTGTCGATATGCGCTTTAAGCACATCAATCGCGATACGGTTCTTACCGCCACGAGGGACAATGATGTCCGCATACTGCTTTGATGGCTCAATAAATTGCATAAACATCGGACGTACTGTCTTCTGATACTGCTTCAATACTGATTCCATTGTGCGATCACGTTCAGCGACATCACGCTGAAGACGACGAAGCAGACAGATATCCAACGGGGTATCCATAAATACACTGGCGTGCATCAATTCGCGAAGACGTGGATCCGTTAGCAACAGAATACCTTCCAGAATGATCACTTTCTTCGGTGTCATTGTGGTGGTTTCTTCCATGCGAGTATGCTCGCTATAGCTGTACTGTGGAACTTCAACCGCTTTACCCTGAATAAGCATTTCAAGATGATCACAAAGCAGATCGTGATCCAATGCATTCGGGTGATCGTAGTTGGTCTTTACCCGGTTTTCCATGCTCAGGTGACTTTGATCGTTGTAGTAACAATCTTCTGTAATAACACCGATCTGATGATCGCCGACTTTTTCTCTCAGTTCTTTGTAAACTGTGCTGGCAATCAGACTTTTACCGGATGCAGAGGCACCTGCAATACCGATAATAACGCATTGGTGTGTGTGTTCAGACATATCAGAAAGCACCTGTAAAACAACGTGACTTGGTGGAAACACCGATTTAAATGCTCATTGCCAATGGTAAATATCAGTAGCAATGAAGCGAATAGGCATAAATAAACCGCATGATTATAGGCAGATGTGCAAGTAGAAGCCAGCAAAAATGCGACATCTGCTATATTTGATTATAAACTCATCAGCTTAGGCGGAAGCAACGGTTTACATTGTACGAATTGTGATCTGCTCTGCTACTGGCATGCCCTGCCAATATAATCGGCTAGCCACTGACCCTGCTAACAGAATATACGCCTGTGCTTGCTCAGACTCCGGTGATGCCGCCACGGTTGGTTTACCGTTATCAATATCTTCGCGAATTTTAATATGCAGCGGCAGCTGAGCCAGCATTGGTACTGCGTATTCCTTCGCCATGCGCGCTGCTCCACCCGTGCCAAAAATCGGCTCATGGTGACCACAATTACTGCAAATGTGATAACTCATATTTTCTACCACGCCCAATACTGGCACATCGACCTTATTGAACATGCTGACCCCTTTAATCGCATCTGCTAACGCCAAATCTTGCGGGGTGGTGACCACCACGGCTCCAGTCACCGGGATCTGCTGGGCCAATGTCAGTTGAATATCACCAGTACCGGGTGGCATATCAATCACTAAATAATCAAGATCCGGCCACCAGGTTTCATTAATGATCTGCGACAATGCCTTCGATGCCATTGGCCCACGCCAAATCGTCGCACTGTCGGCAGGGACCAGATAGCCCACTGAATTGGTGTATAAGCCACACGACTCAATCGGCATCATCATTTTGCCATCAGGCGATTGCGGTTTCTCATTCACGGAGCCCAACATCAGCGGCACTGAGGGGCCATAGATATCAGCGTCTAATAGACCCACTTTGGCACCCTGTGCTTGTAAACCCAGCGCGAGGTTCACAGAGGTAGTCGATTTTCCAACCCCACCTTTAGCCGAGCTCACCACAATAATATTCTTAACGCCTTTAAGGGGTGACTTATCACCCGTTGCTAGAGGAGCGACACGACAAGAAACAACAAAATGGGCATCATGCGGAATATGCTGCAGCTGCTGTTGAGTGATAATCCATTGTTCCAGCAGTTCTGCAACCGTATTAGCAGCAAAAGGAAGAACGATTGAAATCTGACCGTCGGCAGAAACCGAAACGACGTTGGGCGTATCAGCCCATTCATTGTGCAGCCAAGGATGTTCAAACTGATTCAGCCAGCAGGTAATATCTGCAACAGTTTCGAAACGAATAATTGAGTCACGACTCATGGTTTTCAACGCTCCATTTTTACTCATTCCCTTCATCCTATCACCAATGCCTCGCTATCGCCCCTGTTTACCCTGAATTACCACAGATCCTCCTAGGCAATATGCTGTCCATCAGGTAATATTTAACGCTACGTTTTTATTACCCATCATGAGCGAAAGACAACATTATGGCTGCAAATCCAAGAAAAATTCTGGTGACCTGCGCCCTACCGTACGCTAACGGTTCTATCCACTTGGGTCACATGCTTGAGCATGTACAAGCGGATATTTGGGTGCGCTATCAGCGCCTTCGCGGCAACGAAGTTCATTTCATCTGTGCAGACGATGCACACGGTACTCCAATCATGCTTAAGGCCCAGCAGATGGGTATGGAACCTGAGCAGATGATCGCCGAAGTGAGCAAAGAGCACCAAGCTGACTTTGCGGGCTTCGATATTAGCTTTGACAACTACCACAGCACACACTCTGAAGAGAACCGTGAGCTGGCATCATTTGTCTATACCCAGCTTAAAGACAAGGGCTTTATCACTAGCCGCACTATTTCTCAGCTGTTTGACCCTGAGAAAGAGATGTTCCTACCTGACCGTTTCGTCAAAGGTACTTGTCCTAAGTGTAAAGCTGAAGATCAGTACGGCGATAACTGTGACAACTGTGGCGAAACCTACAGCCCGACCGATTTGATCAACCCTAAGTCTGCGGTTTCTGGTGCCACACCAGTGATGAAAGACTCAGAGCATTTCTTCTTCGACCTGCCTCAATTTGAAGGCATGCTAAAAGAGTGGACCACATCAGGTGCGCTTCAGGACGAAACTGCAAACAAAATGCAAGAGTGGTTCGAGTCTGGTCTGCAGCAATGGGATATCTCCCGCGATGCACCCTACTTCGGTTTTGAAATCCCAGGTGAAACTGGCAAATACTTCTACGTATGGCTAGATGCGCCAATCGGCTACATGGGCTCATTCAAGAACCTGTGCGACAAGCGTGATGATCTGAACTTTGATGAGTTCTGGAATAAAGACAGCTCAACAGAGCTTTACCACTTCATCGGTAAAGATATCGTTTACTTCCATAGCCTGTTCTGGCCAGCCATGCTTGACGGTGCTGGACTACGTAAACCAAACAATGTATTTGTTCACGGCTACGTAACGGTCAACGGCGCGAAGATGTCTAAGTCAAAAGGTACCTTCATTAAGGCAGGTACTTACCTTCAGCATCTTGATCCTGAATGCCTGCGTTACTACTACGCAGCGAAGCTGAACAACCGTATTGACGATCTGGATCTTAATCTTGAAGACTTCACCCAGCGTGTAAACAGCGATGTCGTAAACAAGATTGTTAACCTAGCGTCTCGTAATGCTGGCTTTATTGCTAAGCGTTTCGATGGCATGCTTTCTGAGCGTTGTGCTGAACCTGCTCTATACGCGGAATTTGTCGCAGCCGCAGATCGCATTGGTGCACTTTACGAATCACGCGAATATGGCCGTGCCATTCGTGAGATCACTGCACTGGCTGACAAAGCTAACCAGTATGTTGATGAAAAAGCCCCTTGGGTTGTCGCAAAAGAAGAAGGTAAAGACCTGGAGCTGCAGGAAATCTGCTCGATGGGTATTAACCTGTTCCGCGTGTTGATGGCTTACCTGAAACCAGTAATGCCTAACCTGACCGAGCGCACAGAAGCATTCCTGAATGAAACACTGACTTGGGAATCTATTGCTCAGCCACTGACTAACCATGAAGTGACTAAGTTCAAAGCACTGTTTAACCGTATTGATCCTAAGCACGTAGAAGCAATGGTTGAGTCTTCAAAAGAAGATGCAGCCGCTGAAATGGCAGCAAAAGAACAAGCAGAAGCGGCGAAAAATGTGACCGAACTGAGCAAAGAGCCAATTGAAGCAGAAATCGAATTTGACGATTTTGCTAAAGTTGACCTTCGTATCGCGAAGATTGTGTCTTGTGAGGCGGTGCCAAAAGCGGACAAACTACTTAAATTCCAATTGGATATTGGCGGTGAAATGCGTCAGGTATTCTCTGGTATTAAGTCTGCTTATACGCCAGAGGAACTGGTTGGTAAACACACTGTAATGGTAGCCAACCTAAAACCACGCAAGATGAAGTTCGGCATGTCTGAAGGCATGATCCTAGCTGCAGGCCCTGGTGGTAAAGATCTATGGATCCTTGAACCACACGAAGGCGCTCAGCCTGGCATGCGTGTCATGTAAACTGAGATGATCCGAGCTGACTAAAAGGCCCTTATGGGCCTTTTTTATACCATGCTCATTATGTAATACTCGTGGTTAATAACAGGCTGATTACTCTTATCCAGCTTCCTCTGCACCAAAAATGATCGTACCTTGCACCAATTGCATTCGCGGCACAAACCAAACTCTCTCGTAAATAATATAATTCATTGATTTTTTACGATTTAAAAATAACGTCAAAACAATAACTCTCAGGCATAGAAATTGCAGAACCCCTTATTCCACTGAAAGATATGGGCTGGATGCTTTATGCTATTTTTGATTATTTCTGTTTGCGCACTGAGTCTGATCGTCGGCATATTTGTTGTCCAGACAAAAAAGAATCACCATTTTTTACAAAGCCGCTTCAATCAAATTATCGGACTCAGGCAGTTAATTCATCTACTTCGTTTTCATCGACGTCATGCACATCAGATTCTCACTCAAGACAATAATCCAACTCAATCTCAACCTGTCATCCATGCGGAGTCCATGGCGATACAAGCTTTGCTGCAAAGCTTAATTACTCAAACAGATACCAGTAGCAAACCAATGTATCGAATCTTGCAAAAACGCATTACTACCCTGCTAAGTGATTGGCCTAAATACTCACTACTGCGAAATCAATCATCCCATGGGAAAGCGATTCGTCACGTCCTATACCTTATTGATGATATCCTGACACAGAGTTTACTTGCTACAGACAAGCAATATTTATTACACCAATATCAAACAGTCTGGCCGATCACGTTAAATGCCATCGATAGCCTGAGTCGATTTCGCTACACCATTCATAACTACACCGCTGACAGTAGTGCAATGGAAAAAGAATTATTGCTACATACACAGATTCTTAAACGCCGACTGAACCAGATGGTGCTGTCAAAAAGCAATGCTATTCCACCATTACTGATCGAATCACTCTTTGCCCAGTTTAATGAAATTGACTTAAAAAATAGTCATGGCCGCCAAGCCAATAGAGAACTGTACGCGCTTTCTTTACAAATCTCCGACACGCTCTTCAACTTATTTGACAATGTGTTAATTGATATTGCCAATGAGGTCTCGGTGAAGCTACCAAGCATCTCGCCGACAGAGAATAGAGTCGGCAGCAAACTTGAAAGGATATAAAAAAACCGGCTACTTAGCCGGTTTTTAATGTCTCTACACTATCTGGATAGTTATCCGATATGTGTTGCATTACCCATGTACTGACGTAGTACTTCAGGAATACGAATACGGCCGTCAGCTTCTTGGTTATTCTCAAGAATAGCCACCATAGTACGACCAACAGCAAGACCTGAGCCATTCAGAGTGTGAACCAATTCTGGTTTCTTCTCACCCTTACGACGGAAACGCGCTTGCATACGACGCGCCTGGAAATCCCACATGTTTGAGCATGATGAAATTTCACGGTACGTTTCTTGAGCTGGAACCCAGACTTCAAGATCATAAGTCTTCGCTGAACCAAAGCCCATATCACCAGTACACAGCACAACTTTACGGTAAGGCAGTTCTAGCAGCTGAAGTACTTTCTCAGCGTGGCCAGTCAGCTCTTCAAGCGCAGCCATTGAATCTTCAGGGCGAGTGATCTGAACCAATTCAACTTTGTCAAACTGGTGCATACGGATCAAACCGCGAGTATCACGACCATAAGAGCCTGCCTCTGAACGGAAACAAGGGGTATGTGCTGTCATCTTAATAGGTAACTCAGCCTCTTCGCTGATGGTATCACGCATTAAGTTGGTTACAGGTACTTCAGCCGTTGGGATCAGTGATAGAACACGCGGTTCCTCGTCATTCACTTTTTCCGTTAGTGGCTGAGTGTGGAATAGATCGGCACCAAACTTAGGCAGCTGACCTGTACCAAACAAGCTATCAGAATTCACAAGGTACGGTACATACATTTCCGTATAACCGTGTTCGTCCGTGTGTAGGTCAAGCATGAATTGAGCAATTGCACGGTGAAGACGGGCAAATTTACCTTTCATCACGATAAAACGGGCACCGGTGATTTTCACCGCGCTCGCAAAATCAAGACCACCAGCCAGTTCGCCTAGGTCAACGTGATCTTTTACTTCAAAATCGTAAGATTTCGGCTCACCCCAGCGGCAAATCTCAACGTTTTCATTTTCGTCTTTGCCTACAGGCACAGAGTCGTCTGGCAGGTTAGGGACTGTCTGAGTAATAGCATCTAGCTCTGACTGCAGAGCAGAAAGTGCTTTTTTCGCTTCATCCAGTTCAGAACCTAGGTTACCGACTTCAGCAAGGATACGCTCAGCTTCTTCGTGATCGCCCTTCGCTTTTGCTTGGCCAATGGACTTCGATCGCGAATTACGCTGTGCCTGAAGCTCTTCAGTTTGAACCTGAAGTGACTTACGTTTTTCTTCTAGGGAACGTAGTAACTCAACATCAAGAGTGAAACCACGGCGCGCTAATTTTTCGGCTGTTGCGTCCAGCTCAGTTCGAAGTAATTTAGAATCTAGCATGCTAATCCTGTGCTCATAATGCTCTAAAGTGCATATTATTTAACCAAGTTGCTGGCTAAATAATTTTTTGTTCAGAAGACGTTAGAAAACCTAACGCTAGTGGGTCAACAATACCCAAAAAGCCCTATTATTGATAGCGCTTTAACGTGCTTTTTACGTCTAATGAAGCAAGATAATCTAACTTTTCTGAAATTTTAGTTTCCAAGCCGCGATTTGACGGTTGATAATAACGCGTACCCGCTAGCTCTGGCGGAAAGTAACATTCCCCTGCCGCATACGCACCCGGCTCATCGTGGGCATAGCGGTATTCTTGGCCATAACCCAGCTCTTTCATCAGCTTAGTCGGCGCATTGCGCAGATGATGTGGCACTTCATAGTCAGGATGATTGGCGGCATCCAGCTTTGCTTGGTTAAACGCGGTATAGACTGCATTACTTTTGGGTGCACTGGCCAAATAAACAATCGCCTGAGCAATTGCCCGTTCCCCTTCGTAAGCACCCACTCGAGTAAAACAATCCCAAGCAGATACCGCGACTTGCATCGCGCGCGGATCGGCATTACCGATATCTTCTGAGGCGATAGCCAATAAGCGTCGGGCCACATACAACGGGTCGCACCCGGCCTGTAGCATTCGCGCAAACCAGTATAATGCCCCATCAGGGCTGGAGCCTCGAATGGATTTATGCACCGCTGAAATCATGTCGTACCACAAATCGCCCTTGTTATCGAAGCGACCAATTTTCTCTCCGGCCACATCCGCTAACAGGGCCAACGTAATTTGTTTATACCCCTGACTGTCTTCGTCAGCCATATCGATGATCTGCTCAAGGTAATTGAGCGACATTCTTGCGTCGCCATTCACCAGCTCCGCCAATCTCACTTTAACATCATCAATAAAATGTAATTTTGTTTCGCTAACCCCGCGCTCTTGATCCGCCAGTGCCTGCTCAATCACTTCTAGGATCTCATCATTTTCGAGTGATTTCAGCTTATACACTCTCGCCCGCGACAGCAGTGCATTATTCAGCTCAAACGACGGATTTTCCGTTGTTGCTCCAATAAAGGTCACAGTACCATCTTCAATATGGGGGAGAAATGCGTCCTGCTGGCTTTTATTAAAACGATGTACCTCATCCACAAACAAAATGGTACGACGTCCTGCCATTTTATTATCTCGTGCCTTATCAATTGCGGCACGTATATCTTTGACGCCAGAGGTCACCGCAGACACTCGTTCCACTTCAGCATTCGCGTAATGTGCCGCCACTTCAGCTAACGTTGTTTTTCCTGTCCCCGGAGGACCCCAGAGGATCATTGAATGTAAGTGACCGGCTTCTAATGCTCGGCGCAACGGTTTACCTTCGCCTAAGATATGCTGCTGGCCAATATATTCCTGCACAGTCCGGGGGCGCATACGGGCAGCCAGCGGACGGAAGTCTGATGAAAAATCCAGGCTGAAGTTATTCAAGGTCATGATTCCTTAAAAACAAAATTAGGCGGCACGTTGGTGCCACCTAAATAACAGTATCGAGTATCGAGTATCGAGTATCAGTGTGATATATCAATCACCAATGTCAACTCATCCCCTCTCGAATGCTGAGTAGCAAACTAATCAATTACGTTGATCATCTAGCTCGACACCTTTTGGTGGTGTAAAGGTAAACATGTTCGCTGCAGGGATTTTTTTATCAAAGTGCGTAAAGGTGAAGTTACTGCGTTGGCCGTCTTGCTCAATCACAGAGAACCCTCGAACATCACCGCTCTTGGCCACTGTTACCACAAATTTCCCCATAGAGGATGCGCTGCTTTTTGGCGTCAACGTAAAAGTATCTGCGGTTTGAGCAACATTATACTTCTGCCAATCGGCGCTACTGTTACGCGTCAAAAGCACAAAGGGAGTTTGATCGGTGGCATCATCCAACCACATTGCAGTGACCTGTTCAATGAATGGGCTGTAGTACCACAATGTTTTACCGTCTGAGATTAAGATATTTTCATCCGGTGTTTCAGTGTTCCAGCGAAACAGATTAGGTCGCTTAATCGACACATCACCGTCACCTTCCATCAATACCTTTCCTTCAGGACTAATCACCGTTTGGCTAAAATCGGCACTGAATGCATTAACTTTTCCCAAGCGGGTACTGAGTTCTTGCTGTGGATTTGCCATAGCTTGGGTGGAAAGCATCATCGGAGCTGCAATCAACACGCTGAATACGACTTTCTTCATCATTGTATTAAAAACCTTCTGGTTAATTGCCAGCTCACAGCAAAAGAGCTGGCTTAATCATTATTCTAGTGCAAAACAGCGACATTAATCACGCTGCTGCGGTGGTGGTGCCAGCACTTCACGGTTACCATTATGGCCGGGAGTACTCACGATACCATGCGCCTCTAGCTGCTCAACAATCCGTGCCGCACGGTTATAGCCAATTTTGAACTTACGCTGCACACCGGATACCGATCCGCGGCGCGTTTCAGCAACAAAAGCCGCAACCTCATCAAACAGCTGATCGAGATCATCTTCACTGGCAACCGGAGCTTCACCGGGTAATAAGCCATCAGAACCTTGGTCTGCCTCTAAGATCCCTTCAATATACTGTGGCTTACCGCGCGCCTTCCAATCATTAACAACATTGTGCACATCGTCGTCAGAGGCAAAGGCACCATGTACTCGCACCGGATGGTTTTGGCCGGCCGGCAAATACAGCATATCCCCCATACCCAGTAGCGACTCTGCGCCACCTTGGTCAAGAATGGTGCGTGAGTCAGTTTTCGTCGATACCGTAAAGGCCATACGACTTGGAATATTCGCCTTGATCAGACCGGTGATCACATCCACCGACGGACGCTGGGTTGCCAGTACCAAATGGATACCCGCCGCACGTGCTTTCTGGGCCAAACGAGCGATCAGTTCCTCTACTTTCTTACCGACCACCATCATCATGTCGGCAAATTCATCGACAATCACAACGATACTTGGCATTTTCTCTAGTAGAGGAGCGAACTCATCCATACTGTCGCCCGGTTTCCATAACGGATCATGAATCGGATGACCTGCAGCTGCCGCTTCTTGCAATTTGTCGTTAAAGCCCGCCAAATTACGCACTCCAACCGCAGCCATCAATTTATAACGACGTTCCATTTCACCGACACACCAACGCAGGGCGTTGCTGGCATCTTTCATATCGGTTACCACTTCTGTCAAAAGATGTGGAATCCCTTCATAAATCGAGAGTTCCAACATTTTCGGATCGATCATAATGAAACGACAATCTTCCGGCTTACACTTATACAGTAAGCTCAAAATCATCACGTTTACACCGACCGACTTACCAGAACCGGTTGTACCCGCCACCAGCAAATGAGGCATTTTGCTCAGATCAGCTACAACGGCCTCACCTGCAATGTCGTAACCCAATACGATCGGCAATGCACTATTTTTATGCTGGAAATTATCACTGGCTACCACCTGCGACATGTACACGGTTTCACGGTTAACATTCGGCAATTCAAGACCGATATAAGGTTTACCCGGAATAACTTCAACCACTCGTACAGCCGACGCGGACAAGGCCCGCGCCAAGTCTTTCGATAAACCGGAAATCCGACTCACTTTTACACCTGGAGCCAAATCCAGCTCGTAACGAGTAATCACAGGACCAGGATAAACCCCAACGACCTTAGCCTTGATCTTATAATCAGCTAGCTTAGACTCAACCAGCATCGCCGTCTGCTTCAACTCTTCTTCGCTGGCTGGTTCGACGTTCTGCTTCGCCGGAGCCAGCAGATCCACCGTTGGCATCGGACTTGTCGGTACCGGCAAATCAGCCTCTCTTTTCATCAAGAAAGGATTGTCTAAGCCTGCAGCATGAGCCTGTGCCTTCTGTGCATCCCGAATTTTTTTAAGGAATGCTTCTTCATCACTTAACTCGTCTTCGTGACTACTTCCGCGCTCTGCACGCTCCAGCTCTGACATGCCATCCTGGACACCAATTTCGATATTATGTGCCGGAGCAACATCAGGTTCCGCATTTAATGGGTGAGATACCGTTTCAATAACCGTTGGCGTAACCCGAGTTACCTCAGTCTCAACAGGCTCGATGCACTCTGCCTCGTCACAATATACTGCTTCTGTTATATCAGCAGTCATGTGAACAGGATGTGAATCCTCACGCTCAGCCGTGGCCTGAGTATCTATGTATGGATCGTATGCTTGTTGTATTACCCCTTCAGCAGCGGCTACAGGCGCTGATAAAACAGGCTCGATCGGCATCTCGACCGATATCGGTAGATTATGACTTTGCTGCAACGCCCCGATATCTTCCCGATTATCCTGCCGTTGTTCCTTATCTTCCTGCGGTAACATCACCGTCTCGTTATCCTCCGATGCTAAAACAGTGGCATTGGTCACCGTTACGGTCGGGGTAACATCGTCAATATTGACGGTGAAATTTTCGTCTTTCTCCAGCGCTCGCTCAAGTTCTGCAATGGTCATGCCTTTAGCTTGCATCGTTGAATGAATAGCGACAGGTTCGACAGGCTCTGCCACAACAGCCTGAACGGTCGGTTGTTGCACCGTCTGAACAGCGACGGGTTGGCGCTGAGGCATAACAATAACCGGACCTGTGTCGTTATCTGGTTCGCGCTGAATAGTGTTGTCCTGCGTATCTTGAATGGCAATATGGCTAAACTGCGGCTCCTGACGAGAAAACAAGTTACGATCATTAACGTCAGATTTTTCTACCGGGTTAGCGGCAGCGGTATAGCTGCTAGACGCTAAAAGCGCATCGTCAGCATCAGGCTCTTCAGCCATTTGCTGAACTAAATGACGTCCAAATTCTGTATTCTGCTCATCGGGAATATCCGTCGCAAACGGAGATAATGTTTCTGACTTATCGGCGCGTACCTTATTTAGCCCCCAAGCCAATGCAGCCAACACACTCTCCCCTAACGTATCCACGATAGTCAACCATGAAATACCCGTGAATAAGGTAAACCCAACGGCCCAAGCAAACATCAGAACAAGCGTTGCCCCTAGTAGGTTAAAGAGTGGCAGGGCCATATTCGACACCACATCCCCTATCACGCCACCTGACGAGAAATACCAAATATCATCAAAGTTGAGATCCGCTAAACCGCAGCTTGTCACAAACAGGAGCAACAGCCCGAGTAATCGTGTACCGTAGATCATGTAATCCACCTTAAACGGCTGCTCTCTACGACGAAATAAAATCCAGGCGGCTAAAATAATGACTGCAGGTAAAGGGTATGCGAGTGAGCCCAAGGTAAACAATAATGTATCGGCCACCAAGGCACCCAAAGCTCCCCCTTTGTTCTGTACTGGCCCTTCCCAAGCTGTCTGGGACCAAGAAGGGTCAGCAGGATCAAAACTGATGAGCGCAACCATAATAAAAATTGCTGACAAAATGCCAATAATCAAAAAGCTTTCCAGTAAGCGCTGTCCCCCGGAAAGGCGCGATTGGGGCTGTTTCTTGCCCTTAACTTTCCTCAAAAAACACTCCAATATAACAAATGATGAACGTCTGGCATTATCCTAAACAAGGTAGCGCCCATTATTATAAATAAAGAAATTGGCTGACCAGATCCGTAATGCCTTATCTTATACTAAATGCGAGCTATTTTTGCCATTATGCTGCTAAGGGAAGGTAAAGAGTTGGTGATTTTTCAGATAATGAGGGGAAAATCCGCGCCTAAAACAAATCAAGCGGCTCATTTAGGCCGCTTGATCTATACTATCTCAACACGAAAACTTAACGTGTCTTGATAACCAAGTTATTTGTCTGCTTAACTTCTTCCATAACCACATAAGTACGGGTATCGTTTACACCAGGTAGACGAAGCAGAGTTTCCCCCAGCAACTTACGGTATGCCGACATATCTGATACACGTGTTTTAAGCAGGTAGTCAAAATCACCGGAAACAAGATGACATTCCTGAATGTCTTCTAGCTCCTGAACCGACTTATTAAACTGCTCAAACACATCTGGTGCGCCACGGTTCAACGTGATTTCTACAAACACCAAGAGCGATGCATCTAGATATTGCGGATTTAAAAGTGCTGTGTAGCCACTAATGTAGCCTTGGCGCTCTAGACGACGCACTCGTTCAAGACACGGCGTTGGGGATAAGCCTACACGCTTGGATAACTCAACATTTGAAATCCGACCGTCTTTTTGAAGCTCATTCAATATGTTGCGGTCAATACGATCCAATTCCTTGGATGGTTTTTTCTTGGTATCTACCATTTTTTATTCCACCTTCTTACTTCCTTGCAAAAAAATATACTACAACTTTCTAATTTTTAGAATCAAATACTCTAATAGTCAAACTATAATGCTAGTAGGACTGTATTTACATCCTTGTCAATAGACAATCATACTAAAGGCCAAGAGAGATACAGGATTATCATTTGATACCCTTTATACAATCAACCATCACCAATACTGCCGTTTCTGTTCTGAACGCTGGCAATGCTTGTAAAAGACCTTTATTGGCCGTCACATCTTCGTTATCACCCCAACTATCACAAGGATCAAGCTGCTAAACTCTGACGATAAAAATGCTGGCGCTGTGATTATTTCTAACGCTAATGAAGTTTTTACCAGATCAGAGATGATTGTCAAAGTAAAAGCGCTTCAAGCAGTAGAAAGATTCATGCATTTTAATGGATAAATATTAATCATTTCTCTTCATCTTGCACCAGATTATCAACAAACTAAAGGCCTAATTAACAGCAACGTAACTTGATCCCTGACATCACCATTACCGTTCCCTTAAACAAATCCCCGATTTTAGTACCCGTTACGAAAATCACCGGGAGAATGTACATCCATACACGCGCCTAATTCCTAGAAAATAATCATGATAGCCACGATGCGCTCAGCCTCATTTTCCCAATAATGCTAACTTGGTGTGATTAACCACGGTGAACATGATGACAGTTGGCATAATCCGAATCGATGCTATTCCCTTGAGGAATCGTTGTGTTAGAGAGAGAAATCACAGCAAAAATGTCGATGACAAAGTAAAACGCTGCTATTACAGCGTTGACTGCTTCGGTAATGGTTATCAGCATGCATTAATACTGTTTTCCACTATAACCCTCAGCCATTACTTATAATGAAATGATATAGAGAATTCGAACATCACTATCGCCGAGGATGCTCTGAGTACTCCACGTACTAACAAATCCACACCGTCATTGCCCCTTATCGCTGCTCTCTGAAGCGAGCATCTTGAGGTGGCTTAAATATGGATAGGCAACATTTACGGAATATCAGCACACAGAAATCCCTCTTTCAATACCGTCCCAATTTACCTACAATCAGCCTTCACATAAGAATAATATTATTTTAGTTAGCCTGGAGAAGAAATGAGTAACGTAAGACATTGTAAACTGCTCATCCTTGGTTCTGGCCCTGCAGGTTATACTGCAGCAGTCTATGCAGCTCGAGCCAACCTGAATCCGGTAATGATTACAGGTATGCAGCAAGGTGGTCAGCTGACAACCACAACGGAAGTTGAGAACTGGCCAGGTGATGCTGAAGGCCTGACTGGCCCAGCACTGATGGAACGCATGAAAGCGCATGCTGAACGCTTTGATACCGAAATCATTTACGACCATATTAACGAAACTGACTTTAGCCAGCACCCATTCCGCCTAAAAGGCGATAGTGGTGAGTACACCTGTGATGCGTTAATTCTGGCAACTGGCGCATCAGCCAAATACCTTGGTCTCGAGTCAGAGGATGCCTTTAAAGGCCGTGGCGTTTCTGCCTGTGCAACCTGTGATGGTTTCTTCTATCGCAACCAAAAAGTCGCGGTTGTGGGTGGCGGTAATACCGCGGTTGAAGAAGCGCTTTACCTGTCAAATATCGCTTCTGAAGTTCACTTAATCCACCGCCGTGATACCTTCCGTTCAGAGAAGATCCTTATCAAGCGACTGATGGATAAAGTTGAAAATGGCAATATCATCCTTCATACCGATCGTACCTTAGATGAAATTCTAGGGGATGATATGGGCGTTACTGCTGTACGTATCAAAGATACGCAATCTGACAACACTGAAACTATTGACGTCATGGGTGCCTTTATTGCTATCGGCCACCAGCCAAATACCGCTATTTTTAACGGCCAGCTAGAGATGCATAACGGCTATATCAAAGTGCAATCCGGCACCGATGGTAACGCCACTCAAACCAGCGTAGAAGGTATCTTCGCCGCAGGTGATGTGATGGATCATAGCTACCGTCAGGCAATTACCTCTGCAGGAACCGGCTGTATGGCCGCTCTGGATGCAGAACGCTATCTCGACGCTTTAGAACAACAATAATAATTTGAATATTCCAAGTTATCTCAATGTGCAGCATTTAGGGCTCATTGAGGCAACTTGGGGTTACCCCGCCCCCCTTCTTGGGTGGCCATTTTACAGCCTTCAGCTTTCTACCTGCTGCAACATGCGGTTCAAGATTTTATATGGATAAACAATTACAACGCGATTTAACCAAATGGTTGAAATCACAGAGTAAACTAGCCAAACGCTGGCTCGTACTCAGTGTCGGCCTTGGTTTTCTATCCGGGTTGCTACTGGTTGGCCAAGCCGCCTTGCTTGCTAACATCCTGCATCAACTCATCATCGAACATACCGATAAACACCAGCTCGTTAATAGTTTTATCGGCCTGTTTATCATTGTCGGTCTCCGCGCTGCCTGTAGCTGGGGACGAGAAGTGTTTGGCTACCGATGTGGGGAGCAGATCCGCCTGCATATTCGCCAGCTCATTCTGCAACGTTTACAACAACTGGGCCCAGCCTACATCAAAGGGAAACCAGCTGGTGTATGGGCAAGCTTAGTACTGGAACAAGTGGAAGAAATGCAAGACTTCTTCTCCCGCTATATTCCGCAAATGTCGATTGCGGTATTAGTTCCGATGGTGATCTTATTTGCGGTCTTTCCGCTCAACTGGGCAGCAGGCTTAATCTTCCTGCTTACCGCACCTTTAGTGCCCATTTTTATGGCATTGGTGGGATTAGGGGCTGCGGACGCCAATCGCCGCAACTTTAAAGCGCTTCAACGCCTCTCCGGCCATTTCTATGACCGCCTGCAAGGGTTACCCACATTACGCTTATTTAACCGCGCGGATGCGGAAGCTGAAAACCTTCATGCCGCCTCTGAAGTGCTGCGCAAGCGTACCATGGAAGTATTGCGGATGGCGTTTTTATCATCAGCGGTACTGGAGTTCTTCTCTGCCATTTCCGTTGCTATCGTTGCGGTCTATTTTGGTTTTGCCTTCATCGGTGAAATTAACTTCGGTCACTACGGTGTTCCTATCACCCTATTTACCGGCCTGTTTGTCTTAGTGTTAGCCCCTGAGTTTTATCAGCCACTGCGCGATTTGGGGACCTTCTACCATGCAAAAGCTCAAGCCATTGGTGCTGCTGAATCCATTGTTGAGTTTCTGAATGCAGAAGCCGACGGGATGGATCATGGGCAGCAAAACCTAGACGCTCCAGAAACCATTTCTATCCAAGTCACCGATTTAGAAGTGCTTAGCCCTGAAGGCCAAGTATTAGCTGGCCCGCTTAACTTTGATATCCAGGCCCATGAACAGGTGGCGCTAATTGGCCCAAGTGGCGCGGGTAAAACCAGTTTACTCAACGCCCTATTGGGTTTCTTACCCTATAGTGGAAGCCTGAAAATCAATGGGGTTGAACTAAAATCTTTGGATCATAGTCAATGGCGTCAAGCGATCAGCTGGGTCGGACAGAATCCACTCCTGCTGCACGGTACTGTCCGTGACAATATCACGCTGGGTAATCCTCTGGCGACCGATGAACACGTCAGGCAAGTGGCTCAGCAAGCCTATGCTGATGAATTTATTCAACGCTTAGATCTGGGCTACCAACATCAGGTCAGTGACCGTTCTGGCGGGCTGTCTGTCGGACAGGCCCAACGCATTGCTGTCGCACGCGCCATGTTGCAAGGCGGTGCCTTCTGGCTACTTGATGAACCGACAGCCAGTCTGGATGCCAACAGTGAGCATTTGGTATTAGAAAGCCTGAAAATCGCCGTTACTGGCCAAACAACATTGATGGTCAGCCACCGTCTCGACCAACTTGCCGCAATGGACCGCGTCTTAGTCATGGATCATGGCAAGTTAGTACAGAATGGTAAATTCGAACACATTCGCCAGCAAGGACTTCTCGCCGATATGCTGGCTCACTCAGATAAGAGGGATCTCGATGCGTGATTTAATCCCTTACCTAAAACTTTATCGTAAACATTGGTTTGGCCTAACTCTTGGGATGCTACTTGGTTTAGCAACCCTGCTTGCAGCCATGAGCTTATTAACCTTATCCGGCTGGTTTATTGCCGCCTCTGCGGTGGCAGGTTTAACTATCGCCCGTGAAACCTTTAACTATATGTTACCGGGTGCAGGGGTACGCGGTTTCTCGATGGCACGAACCGCCGGCCGCTGGGGAGAGCGTGTTGTCAGCCACAACGCAACGTTCAAGCTACTGGCTGATTTACGCCTGTTTTTCTTCCGTAAACTGATCCCATTGATCCCAGGCCGTCAGGCTAATTTACGTGATGCCGACTTGCTGAACCGTCTTATCGCTGATGTTGATGCGATGGATCACGTCTACCTGCGCTTAGTCAGCCCATTGATCATTGGGATCATTGGGATTTTGGCGATCACTGGTTTTCTAGCCTGGTTTGACCTCACCATTGGTCTGACGCTAGGCGGGATATTGCTGATGCTGATGCTGAGCCAACCCGTCATCTTCTATCGCCTAGGTAAACGCAATGGTGAACAACTGACACTGGCTAAAGCCAATTACCGAGTCAAATTACTTGACTGGATCCAAGGTCATGCCGAGCTATTACTGTTCAATGCTGAAGATCGTTATTACCGTGCGGCGCTGAATGAGCAAGAAGCATTATTGAATGCCCAACGTAAAATGGCCAACCTGACTGGTCTTGCCAACGCCATCTTAATGGCCGCAACAGGCTGGACGCTGGTGCTCATCACCTGGCTAGCAGCTGATGGTATCAATGGCCAGGGGCCCGATCCATTTATTGCCATGGTCGCCTTTGCCACCATGGCCAGTTTTGAACTGATGATGCCAGTGGCTGGCGCGTTCCAATACCTCGGCCAGACCTTAACGTCTGCCCGCCGTTTAAACGAGATCATTGAAGCGACACCTGATACGCCCTTTGATCCGAATGGCTACGCGGCGACAGTCCAGGGTGCGGTTGATATTCAAGATATCAGCTATACCTATTGCGGCAGTGATAAGCCTGTGCTCAAGCACCTTAGCTTATCTATCCAGCAAGGGGAAAAAGTCGCGCTGCTGGGACGCACCGGCTGTGGTAAATCCACCCTGCTTCAACTGCTCACTCGTAACTGGGATCCGCAACAAGGCCAAATCCTACTCGACAACCAGCCCCTACCTCGCTGGCAGGAAGCAACGTTACGATCGGCTATCACCGTGGTAAGTCAACGTGTTGACGTCTTTAACGGCTCACTACGTGAAAACCTACTGTTGGCAAAACCTGCCGGTACTGATGAAGAGTTCAAAGCGGTTCTCATCCAAGTTGGCCTCGATAGCTTGCTAGAAGGACAGGCACTGGATACTTGGCTTGGTGAGGGAGGTCGCCAGATTTCTGGCGGTGAACGCCGCCGAATCGGGATAGCCCGCGCGTTACTTCATAACGCACCAATCCTGCTGATGGATGAACCCACAGAAGGACTGGATCGCCGCACCGAGCAGCAAATTATGTCGTTATTACTGACGCATGCTAAACACAAAACGGTGCTTTTCATTACCCACCGCTTAGTGGGGCTAGAACAGATGGACCAAATCTGCCTGATGGATGAAGGCGAAATTATAGAGCAAGGCAAGCATGCTGATTTATTAGCGCAAAATGGCCGTTATAGTGAGCTATGGCAACGTATTTAACGATGACTTAGCCTCATATTATTAACGAAAAAGCGAGCGCCAATGGCACTCGCTTTTTTATACGGTTAACTGATTGGCGGCGCCCAGTCAGGATTAATTCGGGCTGTCAAAACATGATCTTCCCACCGGCCATTGATCAACAAATAGTCCTTGGCTTCGCCTTCAATGACAAAGTCACACTGGGCCAATACCGCCGCACTCTTAGCATTACGCGGCATATAAGCGGCGATGATACGATGAAACGATTGATCCTCAAACATCCATCGGTTGGTTGCTTCCAGCGCTCGACTCATCATGCCTTTGCCCTGACATTGTTGATCCAGTGAATAACCAACATGGCAGGCATGAAAAGGGTGACGGACAAGATTACTGTAATTGACTACCCCACAAATCCCATCACTATTCTTCTTTTGGATAACGAAGTAATAAGCCATTTTATGTTTATGCAGTTTCATCAACTGCTCCAGCCGCAGCTGCCAGCCAAATTCGGTAAAAAAAGCCTCCTCACGCAGTGGCTCCCATGGCTGCAAGAAATCTCGGTTACGTTGATAATAAGCAGCAATTGCCGTCGCATCTTTCAAGGTAATAAGCCGGACGTTAAAATCGCCGACATCAATGGTTGTTGCTCGACTGATGATTGAATGAAACAACAGCATGTCATCCTATGGCTATCATTGGTCATAAAACGTTAGCATAGGCTATCAATCTACACTATCCCTTCGTTCCCTCAAGAGGTGGTATTCAGAGCAATATTTAACGGAAAAAGCATACGCTAAGACAAAGATTAGCCACTAGAGATCAACTATGATTGTGTTATCGATGCCTCGATCACCACCAACCAGCATAGTGATTAATTATGTACTACGACTACCTTGATTCGGTATTAGGAAAGGTTTATTTACTGGCAGATGAGCAAGGATTACGGCAACTTACCATCGCCAGCGGAGGATTTACCCCACACAGCCACTGGGAGCATAACCCACAATTTATGGCTCCGTTTATCTCTCAACTCACAGAATATCTCGATGGTAAACGAAAACAGTTCACCCTTCCCCTCGCCCCACAAGGTACTGAATTCCAGCGCCAAGTCTGGCATGCTCTGGTTAATATTCCCTATAACAGCCAATATTCTTACCAACAAATCGCCGAAACACTCAATCAACCTTGTGCCATATTAGCCATCGGTACCGCGAAGAACGTCAATCCCATTCCTATTATCATTCCATGTCACCGCGTCGCATCTGAAGTCGATGCCCAAGATAGCTGCCGCTATGGGCAGGAGATGATCAGTCAACTTCGCGCCCTAGAGAAGGGGGAACTTAGCCTGCTCTGAGCCTAACACGAAAAAAGGGAGGCAACCATTGCCTCCCTTTTAAATATTTGGTTTTAGTTCAATGTGCTAGTGCTTGTTTATACCGTATTCACGCAGCTTATTTGCCACCGCTGTATGGGATACCCCAAGGCGTTTTGCCAATTTCCGTGTTGACGGGTAGCTCTGATACAGGTTACCCAAAATGCCGGATTCATACCGCTTCATGATTTCATCCAGCGAGCCATCTAAGATTTCCTCACTGATCACTGAGGTTGATTCATTTTCTGGCAACTGAACATCATCGACCTGCATCTCAGGCCCATCTAGCTGGGTCATTGCACGGAATAAGACATTACGTAACTGTCTGATATTTCCAGGCCATGCATATTGACTCAAATACTGCGCAACACCATCAGAAATCTGCGGTTTGGGCTGCTGCAATTCCTGTGCGAATTGCGAAAGGAACAAGTCAGCCAACGGGACAATATCAGCAGTCCGCTCACGCAATGGCGGCACAATCAGTGACAACACATTAAGTCGATAATACAAATCTTCCCTGAACTGATTGGAGGCAACCAAATCAGGCAACTTTTTCTGAGTCGAGCAAATCACCCGCACATTCACCTTCATTTCCCGTTCCTCACCAACCCGACGGAAGGTACCATCCTGAAGGAAGCGCAGTAACTTAATTTGCAGATGATCCGACATTTCGCCGACTTCATAAAGGAATACCGTTCCCTCATCGGCCTGCTCGAAAATGCCTTTTTTGCCGGGCTCCGTCACCGTTGCGGCCATACCAAACAGCTCTGTTTCTGCCGCATTGTCTGGCATAGACATACAGTTAACCAAGAGGAAAGGCTTCTCACGACGCAGAGAACGCTGATGGCATGCACGAGCCAGCATTTCTTTACCCGTGCCTGTTTCGCCCTGAATCAATAATGGTGCATCCAACATTGACAGCTTCTTAGCCTGCGAAACCAGCTGTTTAAAACGGGAAGACTGGCCGACTAAATGTTCAAAGCCACTGTCACCATCCAACTTGCGCATTGCGATAGGCATTTGAGCTTCAGACAATGATTTAAGCAAAATCATTGCACTGGCCAGTACATGCTCTTCGCTTTCATCAGTGACATAGACGGGTATCACCTCCATCATGTAATCGAGGCCAGACAGTACGACTAACTCACTCCGCTTGCTGGCATGATCTTTTTCCAGCCATTGCTGAACATTGAACCCGACAAAAGTATGAATATGTTCACCAACAATCTCACCACGAGACTTTCCGAGCAATCCTTCTGCCGCATCATTAGCGAGATCAATTTTTCCCTGTAAGTTGATCGAGAAAAAAGGATCAGGCAGTGCTTCCAATAAGGCCTTCAACTCTTTGTGCTCTCGCTCACTGGGCATAAATTGAATTTTTCGAACATCCGTCACCCCATCCAACTGACGGATCTGTGACATCAACTGACTAAACTGCTCAAATTCCACTTCTGGGCAATTCAGGTAAATGATCCCGACCCGGTCAATTTCAATGCCTCGCAGGTCAATCTGACGGCTGGCTAAAATATCCAACAGCTCTCGGGTCATTCCAACTCGGTCTTCACAAAAGACTTGTAGTCTCATACTCTTCTCATCCAAAGTGTCAGGAATTGTTGACACTTAAAGTGTGCGCCTTCCCCGAATTTGAGTCAAGCCATTGCCACCCTAAACTAAAAAGCACCCAAAAGGTGCTTTTGTGTAACCCTGTATGTTGACTACATTATTGCGCGACGGGCTCAATATCACCGGGCTGCCAGCTGTCGTCATACCAGGCTTCCAATGGCCCGTAAAGGCGCAATATAGTAAACCATCCTTTACCCGGTACAGTCTGAATCCAGTTGGCTTCTTTACCTTCAGGCGCCTTAGGGCCAAAATATAAATCCACCGAACCATCTGCATTCATCAACAATTTGTCGCGGGTATTGTTCTTACTTGGAAACGGTTGACTTGTCTGTAACTCAGAGCGAGTCTGGGGATCATAAACCACAATGGACCAAAAGTTTTTAGCGGGTACATTCGCAGGTAACGTCAGCTTATATTGCTGACTGCCATCCAGAGCGCGGCCATCCTTCGACTGGTCGACAAGGGCATACTTTGATCCTTTCCCCACCATCTTCAGCGCCATAGCTGGCGTATTCACCGTGGCGATATAAAAGAAATAGCTTCGCGCATCCAGATTACGCCCCCCTTCACCGTCGTCAATTAACCAGCGGTAATCCCCACCAATGAAGGCTCTTTTCCACAACCGTCCAGGATAGCGATAGATGTCATTCTGCCGTGGATTAAAAAAGAACGAACGCGCCGCCGCGTTACCAATCGCCACCCCGTCAATTAAGTGCTTAAGCATGCGCTCATCAGGCTGAAACGGCTTCCCTTTCATCAGCCCGATACTCGCCATCATGCCGCGTAATTCAGGGGTTATAAACGCAATGGGCTCTTTATCCAGCACCGGCTTTAGCTCATCATAAAAATGGACATCATTGGCATGTATGGTGTTAAAAACCTTACCACTGCCTGAGGTAAAAGCCATTTTTGGTGGGTTAGCTTGCTTCGCTAACGGGTATATTTTCAGATGCTGCTTAAATGCGACTGTCGCGGCATCAGGTTTACCATCTTTTAGAAAACCACGCGCAATAAACCAATTGGTGTAACTCGTCGATTGAGAGACGAAATACCCTTTAGGGATCTCACCTTTATAGCCCGGCGGCAAAATCAGGTACTTCCCGCCCTTGCCTTTATCCGGCCCGACAATACCCAGATCAGTCACAAACCGGAAATACGCATCATTGACGGTCGTTGGGCCCATTTCCGGCGGCACTTCGATCACGGTCGGGCCATCTCGCTCCAAATCTAAAAATGCGGATGCGTAAACCGTATCCGTATTCCCGGTCAGAAATAACGAATTAGAATCCATTAATTTATTAAACAGCAGAACCTGATTCGATTGCGTGATCCCTAATTTAGCATGACCAAGCCTAAGGGCTTCCAGTGACGCCATCGGGATAGCAAGCAGGAAAACCTCAGCCGCACGGGCTGTATCAAGAAAATCGTAGACTTTCTGGCTACTCTGCTTTGATGGAACCCCATCATTGAATGACAATGTCCCTAAACTGGTCTCAACCGAGTCAGGGGTAAGGATGCCGCTTGGAATGGGCGTATTATAGCCCTTGGGAACGGTGTTATCCTGCTCGGCCTGTACCTGTGGCATGAGGATCAGCGAGGCCATAACCACCCCGATTCGTACCTGCTTCGTCATGTATGTTACGTGTTCTTTCATTATCAACTCCTGAATAGGTTGTATGTCTATTCTGTCGTGGTAATGAAAGATTAGCTCTTTTCCTCGTTATTGTGAGTCGCAGGAGAGAAGCACTGTCGCAGGCTCTCTACAAAGCTAGCGCAATATAAATCACAAAAACAAAGGACCAAAAAAAGGCGCCAAACTGGCGCCTTCCTCTCAACTCTATTTCTCTTTTTTAAAGGAGAGCTGACTTAACAAATCCCGACGGATTTCGCTCAATTTTGGCTGCTGATCCGGTAGCCATGGCAATGGTCGCATTAAATTAATGGCCTTAAACCCCAAACGGCCAGTCAGTAAACCGACCCCGACCCCTTGCGCGACCCTGGTTGACATTCGACCCGCCAGATCCATCGACAGCATATCCATCCCGCTGTCAGCGATCAGCTCACTCGCCCCAGCCACTGCCATATTGGCCAACACGAGTTTGATCAAGCGGATCCGCGACCAATAACCCAACTCGATGCCATAAACAGCCGATACCTGCTCAATCAAACGAAAATTACGCCATGCCACTAGCAACATATCGGCAAGAGCCAGCGGACTGACCGCAACCATCACTGCCGCTTCACTGGCGTATTTCGCGACCAGTTTACGTGCAAGCTTATCTTGATAACCCAGCACCATTTGATCGTAAAGCTGCATCACTTCACGATCATTATGGGTCTCGGCCAGCGACTGTTGCCAACGATCATACCCAGCATGCTCTTCCTGAATATTCCCTTTCCGTGCCAGTCGGGTACAGAACGCTTTTGCGCCACCAATGCCGTCGGCATCCAGCAATGCCTGAGCTTGTTCACGCACCTCTTGCCGTTGTTTAAGCCGACGTAAGCTCAGAAACTCACGGCCCAAGGCCGAGACCCCGGCAGTTGCCAATCCGGCAACAATCACACTCCAGCCCAGTGCCAGCCAATCACCGCTCTGATAGGCCGTGACCACATAGTCCACCGTCTGCCAAGCGACCATCACCGCACCGCCCACCAGCAGCCCTTTCAACCAGCCCGAGCGACGCTTAGGTTTGGCTGCCAAGGCATCAGTGAGTTCATGCTCAGCCTCTGTGGCTTGGCTATCGGTGCTTTCAGGTAAAAACGTTTCTTGTTCAGCAAACTGCAGTTGCGACGTCAGTTCCAGCTCGTCACCGGATCGACCATGAGCCTGGGATGCGTCATCAAATTCAATTTTGCCCTTGTATTGCTCACTCATCGTAGTTTATCTCCCAACAGATATTCGAGCGCCTTATCCATCCGGATATGTGGTAGAGGCTCATCAATCTGGAGCCCTAAAGGACGAAAGTTAATAAAATCAAATCCGGATTGTTGCCAGAATTCATCACCGGGTAAGCGCCGCGGCACATCACCCGGAAAAACCGTTTTTGCCTCACCATCCAGAGTATGACCGCGTAATGCAGGTACTTGCTTACCCTGATAATCCACCATACCAAGCTGCGTCGCCTGAATCGAGGACAAGCTCATGCAGTCCATTTTGATCCCTTCAAACGATGCGGTCTGCCACGCTTCATTCACTAACTGCTGAAGCAGGCTAACCAAATTAGGATGTTGTTCGGGCGTTACATGATCCGCTTTCGTCGCGGCAAAGAGTACTTTATCAATTCGGGGCGAGAACAAACGTCGTAGCAGTGAGCTTCGACCATAACGGAAACTCTGCATTAATTGATCCAACGCCTGACGCATATCATTGAATGATTCCGGCCCGGCATTAAGCGGCTGCAAGCAGTCGACCAGTATGATCTGACGATCAAATTTCGAAAAATGCTCTTTATAGAAGGCCTTCACCACATGCTGCTGATAATAACGATAGCGACTTTTCAGCATCCCGACGTTGGTATCCTCCCCCGCCTGTGCAAGCTGCTGCTCAGTGACATCACTGAGCCACACCATTGGGAAAAACTGCAACACTGGCGCGCCAGCCAGCTCACCGGGTAAAACAAACCGACCCGGCTGTACCCAGTGCAAGCCACCTTCAGCTTTGCATTTATACAAATATTCGGTAAAACGGGCAGAGATGCGCTCGATCAAGGCTTCATCTGCTGGCGCAAACGGGTCAAATGACTCCCCTTCGGCTAACCATTCCTGCGCCAACGTTTTACGTTTACCTTTAATCACTTGGCTCTGCTGTTTAGACCAGGCGATATAGTCAAGATCCAGCAATGGCAAATCCAACAACCACTCGCCGGGATAGTCAACAATGTCGAGATACAGCGTTGCCGTCTCTTGCAGTAGCTTCATCGGCCCGCTTTGCGGCTTATAACGCAGCGCCAGACGTGTCTGGCTGACGTCTCGGGTGGCTTCTGGCCACGATGGCGGACTGGCAAGCAGTGCATTCATGCCCTCTTCATAGCCAAACTTCGGCACATGCATATCAAGCTGTGGTACACGTTTTGCGCCTATTAAGTGCCCCTCCCTCACCGCCGTAAACAATGGCAGGCGGGGGTTGGTACTGACATGCATCAGTTGATTCACCAATGAAGTAATGAAGGCCGTTTTACCCGCCCGGGATAAACCCGTCACCGCCAAACGCACATGCCGGTCTAAACTTCGGTTCACTAGCTTGTTCAACTCATTACCCAATAGGCTCATAGTCCATCCTGCACAGTTTGCTCAGAGGCAAAGCAACATCATCACTTCACCGAAACAATTAATGATTGAAAATATAACAGGTTACAGATTAACCCATGATGAATCTGCCGTTCAACTTGTGAACTTTTTTAAGCACAAAAAAAGAAAAGCAGGCCTTAGCCTGCTTGTCTGTATCCCCTAAACATCGTTAGAGGTTGCGAAACTCACGGTCAACGCTGAATGCAGATGATGTCACATAGGCTTCCATCTGACGCAGATCCTGCTCAATATTATTCAGCTCAGCCTCAACACTGTGGAGGATCTGCCCAGCAGGCTTACCGGCCTGCCACGGTTTTTGCTTAACGTGATGTTCGCGAAATACCGTCTGTTTGATGATCCGCTCTTCCGGCATTTTATCAAGAATAAGCCAAGCGGCGATGTAGATCAGGGTGACAAAAAAACCGACCCCAAGCAGAAAGGCTGATACCGCTAAAATCCTCACCAACCAGATTTCTAAGCCAAAATATTCAGCGATGCCAGCACAAACGCCTCCGAGTTTGCCATTTTTTGGATCACGATAGAGTGCCTCCCTCATGGTTTCTGCCTCCATTGTGGCGCTTCTGCATCCAGAATACGTTCCAGTGTCACAATCCGTTCTTGCATCTGCTCTGCGCGCGCCACCAGCTCTTGTAACTTCTGATGCTCCTCTCCAGATAACCCTTCATTCGTATGCTTCTTGCTACGGTAGTGAAGGATCAACCACAGTGGGGCAACCACGACCATAAACACAATAAGTGGACCAACAATAAACCCCATAGACATTACATTCT
Source organism: Photobacterium nomapromontoriensis (assembly GCF_050336815.1). Taxonomy (NCBI): domain Bacteria; kingdom Pseudomonadati; phylum Pseudomonadota; class Gammaproteobacteria; order Vibrionales; family Vibrionaceae; genus Photobacterium; species Photobacterium nomapromontoriensis. The sequence goes on along the minus strand of NZ_JAKJSL010000029.1, from coordinate 36,911 downwards.
CCTTAATACGCGCAGATTCATTTGATTAACGCAATGGTCATCATAACAACCGGTATTCACCCAAGTGAATTACTCTTTGCCTTTCATGTTCGCTTTCATGCGCTCAAGCTCTTTTTCAATCTCGTCTTGAGCTTGCAGATCAGCAAATTCACTTTCCAGATTTTTACCGCGGCCAAGTCCATAGCTGTCAGCTTCGGCTTCCATCTCGTCAATGCGACGCTCATACTGCTCGAATTTTGACAACGCTTCATCCACTTTTCCGGTATCAAGCTGACGGCGAACATCACGACGGTTACCTGCGGCCTGATGACGCATAACCAGAGCCTGTTGACGAGCACGCGTTTCTTGCAGCTTACGTTCAAGCTCAGCCACTTCACCGGCCAACTTATCAATCGACTCTTCAACCAGTTTGTATTCTTCATTCAGTGTCAAAGCGACATCGTTCAGCTTCTGCTTCTCAATTAACGCCGCACGTGCAAGATCTTCACGGCCTTTTTGTAGGGCCAGACTCGCCTTCTGCTGCCAGTCTATACTCTGTGATTCAATCGCCTGAATTCGACGCTGAAGTTCTTTCTTATCCGCCAATGCGCGCGCAGAAGAAGTACGCACTTCCACCAAGGTGTCTTCCATTTCCTGAATAATCAAGCGGATCATTTTTTGTGGATCTTCAGCCTTATCAAGCAACGAGTTGACATTGGCATTAACAATATCGGCAAAGCGTGAAAAAATACCCATAATTTTATCTCCAGTGTTGTAGAGCAATGTTTGCATTCTGTCTCAATAGTAATTCAACAAGCATGCCAACTTTTTGTTTCTTACATATCATAGGTTTAGCTTTGCAAGTTACCAGGCGCCCTGATAGGGTATGACCATATACGCCAATAGTTAGCGAGATTAACCATGCGAAAACCAGATAATTTAATCGGTGAGTCCGAGGCCTTTCTCAGCGTGCTGGATCACACATCCCGTCTGGCTCCCCTCAATCGCCCAATCCTGATTGTAGGTGAACGCGGTACGGGTAAGGAATTGATCGCACAACGGATGCATTACCTGTCACGACGTTGGGATCAGCCTCTGGTGTCGCTTAACTGTGCCGCACTTAGTGAAGGCGTGATTGATTCCGAACTGTTCGGCCATGAAGCCGGATCGTTCACGGGGGCCAAAGGGCGGCATCAAGGTCGCTTTGAACGTGCGGAAAATGGCACCTTATTTCTCGATGAGCTAGGGACAACACCACTTGGCGTACAAGAAAAACTATTGCGGGTGATTGAATACGGCGAATATGAACGGGTTGGCGGCAATAAAACCTGTCAGGCGAATGTACGCCTGATTTGTGCCACCAATGAAAACCTCCCTCAATTAGCCGCTGACGGCGTATTTCGCGCCGATTTGCTTGACCGCCTCGCGTTCGACATTATTCATCTTCCCCCCTTGCGCGAGCGACGTGATGATATCCTGCCACTGACCGATTACTATGCCGTTAAAATGTGCCAAGAGCTGGGATACAGCTACTTTGCCGGCTTTACACCGGAGGCCACTCAGCAACTCATGGCATACCACTGGCCGGGTAATGTTCGTGAACTCAAAAATGTCGTTGAACGATCGATTTTCCGCCACGGCCTAGAAGATGAGCCCGTCAGCGAGATCATTATCGATCCATTCCGTGCCCCCTGGCATGACACCCCAAGCCCATCCGTTTCAATTTCAGCAATAGACAAAACGGCAATAGCAACACCGCCTCCCATCCTTCCGCTCGATTTTCGCCAATGGCAGCAAGATCAGGAAGTTGAAGTTATCCAATTAGCGCTGGAACAAGCACAGTTCAACCAACGTAAAGCCGCAGAATTGTTATGCTTGAGCTACCATCAACTAAGAGGGCTACTGCGTAAATACCAATTGGTTGGCAGTGGTGAAAACTGATTTTAATCCAGCACATTGGCTACTCTGCACACACCCTGCACGAAATGCGCACAGCAATTGTAGGTATTTTACGGAGATGACTTGGTGGCGAAGTGGGATAATGGTAAATTTACAATCTTATTTTCAAAAAACTTCTTATCTTATGAGCGCCTATACTCGTCTTCTACTTGCGTGTGTTAGCTTAGCCAGTCTCGTTGGCTGTAGTGAACCTGAGCAGGGAAGCAATGTTCGTAGCCGAGGCTTCGTCTATTGCGGGCAAGATACGCCAGAAACCCTTAATCCTCAGCTGATTGATGGTGGATTAACGGCTGATACACTGGCCGCGCAAATCTTTGACCGCCTTTTGTTGCTGGACCCCATCAGCCATCTGCCACAACCATCACTCGCCCGTAGCTGGGTCATCAGTGATGATGGTATGACCTATACCTTTACCTTACGGGAAGGAATCGAATTTCAGTCAACTGATTGGTTTAGACCTACACGCCAGTTCAGTGCCCAAGATGTGGTGTTTAGCTTTAAGCGAGTCATTGACCCGAGCCATCCTTTTCACTTCATTTCCGGTGGTCACTATCCATGGTTTGAAAGCCAAGGGTTTGCTAATCTCATTGATGATATCGAAATCGTAGATCCCCATACCGTTCGATTCAATCTCTCTCGACCAGACAACGCCTTTTTATCAAATTTAGCAACGACTTATGCGGTTATCCACTCTCAGGAATATGCCGATACCCTACTTCGTTCAGGTCGGCCAGATCAACTTGATATGCAACCCATTGGTACGGGACCGTTTTATCTGGAACAATTTCAACCCCATGAATTTATTCGCCTTCATCGACACGGGCAGTACTGGCAAGGTGCGGCTCCCATGGAACAAGTGGTCTTTGATATCGCCTCTCGGGGGACTGGCACGCTCGCCAAGTTACTCAGCGAAGAATGTGACGTGCTATCATCACCCGTAGCAAGTCAGCTGCCGGTGATCAGTGCCAATGACGAATTCGAGCTGAATGCCCAAACAGGAATGAATGTCGCCTTTCTCGCATTCGATACTACCCAGCCTGAATTAAAAGATCTCCGGGTTCGTAAAGCCATCAACCATGCGATAAATCGTGACAACCTGCTTAACTCAGTCTATTACGGTACGGGGACCGAAGCGCGCAGTATTTTACCACCGATGTCATGGGCGCATAACCACGACAGCCAAGCCTTAGGCTATAACCCATCCAACGCTCTATCTTTGTTAAAAGAAGCGGGCTACGAAAAGAACCTTAACCTGACACTTTGGGTGCCATTGGACCCTCGACCATACAATCCAAGCCCTCGTAAAACCGCTGAGCTTATCCAAGCGGATCTCAATGCGGTGGGGATTCAGGTCGAGATCATCTCACAAGATTCGGTCGGCCCGTTCAATACCATTGATAAAGACAGCAGTGATCTCATCCTAACGGGCTGGATTGCCGACAACGGCGAGCCGGATAACTTCCTACGCCCATTGTTGTCATGCGATGCGAAAACAGCAGGATTAAATGTCGCCAATTGGTGCAATCTGGATTTTGATAATCTGCTGGAACTGGCTTCACGTACGACCCGCCTCAACCAGCGGCTGAATTACTACCAACTGGCACAAAATATTCTTGATCAGCAAGTACCTATTGTTCCATTGGCTCATGGCGTACACTTCCAAGCTAATCACAAATCACTCAATGGCTTACAAATAAGTCCGTTTGGTACCCGTTCTTTCTCAACGGTGTATCGGAGCGAAAAATAGTATGTTTATTTACACAATCCGACGGCTAAACTTGTTTTTGATCACTTTGCTGATCTTAACGTTGATTGGCTATAGCATTCTCTGCCTTGATCCTGACTCTCTCTGGAGTCACGAGAGCTTCTGGACTGGCTGGCCTCAATATCTTGAAAATCTGTTTACCGGTCACCTCGGCCTGAACCAACAGGGAGAACCGATTCTCAATGAGGTGCTTTCCGTTTTCCCGGCAACGTTGGAATTGAGTTTCTTTGCCTTTGTTCTGTCACTCATTATTGGGATCCCGCTGGGTACACTCGCTGGCGTTAAGCGTGGAAGTTACATCGATACCGCCATTTCATCGATTACACTCGTCGGCTACTCGATCCCGCTATTTTGGCTGGCCATGTTGTTGATCATGCTGTTTTCACTCGAGCTTGGCTGGCTACCCGTCTCGGGCCGCTACAGCCTGCTGTATCAATTTGATCATGTTACTGGCGTCGCATTAATCGATATTATGCTGTCAGATAAACCGTATCGCACTGAAGCGCTAATAGATGCCGCACGCCACTTAATTCTGCCGACCATTGTTCTGGCCATGGCCCCGATGACTGAAGTGATTCGCTTAACCCGGACATCGGTTTCCGATGTGATGGAACAGAATTTCATTAAGGTTGCGCAAACCAAAGGCTTATCGATGTTTGAAATCATCACACAGCATGTTTTACGTAATGCTATTCCACCCATTATTCCGAAACTGGGCATGCAGTTTTCCACCATGATGACCTTTGCCATGCTGACAGAGTATATTTTTAACTGGCCGGGTATTGGCCGCTGGCTATTAGATGCCGTCTCTGCGCAAAACTATGTCGCGATCCAAGCCGGGGTGATCACTGTTGGCTGCTTTATTTTGATCGCTAATATCCTGTCAGATCTGGCTGGCGCCTTTGTTAACCCGCTTGTTCGCAAGGAATGGTATGCTATCAAATAATATCTACCAAGAGACCAAGATCCCGACGCAAAGGGAACGTGCCTGGCAGAACTTTCGATCAAACTCACTCGCAGTATTCGGCTTTTGGTGTTTATTGCTACTGATCCTAATCACGCTAATTGCACCTTGGATTTCCCCCTACAATGCGGTGGATCAAGTCGGTGACATACTCATGCCACCCTCTTGGGATCCGCACGGTTATGTCGAATTCTTCTTTGGTACCGACGATCTTGGTCGAGATATTCTCAGCCGACTACTGATGGGAACCCGGCTAACCTTTGGCTATGCCATTTTAGTCGCTCTGGCCTCTGCGGCTATCGGGATCCTGATTGGTATCATGGCGGGGATGACTCGTGGCTTGAAATCGAGCATATTAAATCATGTGCTCGACACTTTTCTGTCAATACCGTCACTGCTGTTAGCCATTATTATGGTCGCGTATATGGGGCCGGGGGAAGTCAGTGTTCTATTGGCTATCTGGCTAGCACTGATCCCGCGCTTTATCCGTGCCGTATATACGGCAGTGCATAATGAGGTAGAAAAAGACTACATCTTGGCTGCCCGACTTGATGGTGCCAACAATTTCTATCTACTGTATAACTCGATTTTGCCAAATATTCTGACGGTACTGACCAATGAGCTAACGCGAGCAATCTCAATTGCCATTTTAGATATTGCCGCATTGGGCTTCCTTGGATTGGGTGCCCAAGCCCCCCTTCCTGAATGGGGAGCCATGCTGGGGGATTCAATCGAGTTAATTTATCTCGCGCCATGGACCGTCACACTGCCAGGCCTTGCCATTACATTTAGTGTATTGGTTGTAAACTTAGTTGGAGAAGGACTCCGCCAAGCCATGAATGCGGGGATTGACTGATGCCACTATTAGATATTCGAAACCTAACGATCGAAATTGATACCCCACAGGGTATGGTTAAAGCTGTCGATCGTATGAGCCTCACCATCAACGAAGGCGAGATCCGTGGCCTGGTAGGCGAATCCGGCTCAGGTAAAAGCCTGGTTGCCAAAGCTATCGCCGGCGTCACCAAAAGTAACTGGCGCATCAGTGCAGATCGTCTGCGTCTGGGGGATATCGATCTTCTCGCATTATCAACCCGTGAGCGGCGCAAAATCGTCGGCCGAGAAATTGCGATGATTTTCCAGGAACCGTCATCCTGCTTAGATCCCTCAGAGCACGTTGGGGAACAATTAGAAGAAGCGATCCCATCCAGTTCATTCAGTGGCCGTTTCTGGCAGCGCTTCCATTGGCGTCAGAAACAAGCAATTGCTTTGCTGCACAAGGTTGGGATCAAAGATCATAAGCGGATTATGCGCAGCTATCCCTATGAACTCACTGACGGTGAGTGCCAAAAGGTGATGATAGCGATGGCAATTGCCAACCGCCCGCGCCTGCTGATCGCCGATGAACCGACCAATGATTTAGATCCGATCACCCAAGCGCAGATTTTCCGCCTGCTGAGCCGGATGAACCAGCTCAGCAACACCACCATTTTGTTGGTGAGCCATGACTTAACCACGGTTACCCAATGGGCCGACCGTATTACCGTTATGTACTGTGGCCAGTCTGTTGAGTCAGCCAGTCGCCAGCAGCTTTTAGAAACACCGCACCATCCGTATACCGAAGCCTTGCTGCGGGCCATGCCAGATTTCAATCTAGATCAGCTTCCGCATAAAAGTAAACTCGAAGCCCTACCCGGCTCAATTCCTCCTCTTCAGCATCTTCCTATTGGCTGCCGACTTGGTCCTCGATGCCCACATGCCCAACGCAAGTGCGTCGAAGTCCCACAACGGCAAAAAATCAAGACGCATAAGTTCAGCTGCCACTTCCCATTGAATATGGAGGAACCGACAAAGTGAGTGCATTACTTGAAGTCGAGAATCTCAAAAAAGACTATCACTATCGAACCGGATTGTTTCGCCGCCGGACGATAGAGGCAGTTAAACCTGTTTCTTTCAATTTAGAAGCAGGGGAAACCGTCGCCTTTATGGGAGAGAATGGTTCTGGAAAATCTACGCTAGCTAAAATGCTGGCCGGTGTTGTTGAACCCACCGATGGTATTATCCGGGTTAATGGTGAACCCCTTGCCCATCGTGACTTCCAGACCCGATGCAAGCTGATCCGGATGATTTTCCAGGATCCCAACACCTCGCTGAATCCGAGAATTCAAATCGGCAAAATTTTAGAAGGGCCACTCAAGCGTAATACTAATATGACGCCGCAGGCCCGTGAGCGACGGATCATGGAAACATTAAAGCGCGTCGGCTTACTGCCTGAACACGCCTATTTTTATCCACAGATGCTCGCAACAGGTCAAAAACAACGAGTCTCTCTTGCCAGAGCTTTGATCCTACAGCCTTGTATTATTGTTGCTGATGAAGCATTAAACGGCCTTGATATGTCAATGCGTTCACAGATGATCAATCTGCTATTAGAGTTACAAGAAGAGATGGGCCTGTCCTATATCTATGTATCTCAGCACATGGGAGTGATCAAACACTTCACTGATAAGGTCATGGTCATGCAAAACGGTGCCGTGGTTGAGCAAGGGCGCACCGCTGAGGTGTTTGCCAACCCTCAGCACCCACTGACTCAAAAACTGCTCGACAGTCACTTTTCAGCCCCCTCTCATGATCGCACCAACCGGATCAGCAGTGCGACACCGAAGATTGAGTGCTAGCGCGCCTAAACATCGTGCTCACAAATTAATCCGCAATATAAAAACTAAAAACGGGCTTCACGCCCGTTTTTTACACCTGCAGAGCCACCCCACCCAGCACCACCGACAACACAATCGGTACAATCACAAACTTGCGCATGGCACGATCACCGATCACACACGCCATGCCCATTTTCACTACGCTATTGACTGCCGCCGCGATAAATATCCCCAGAGTGGCTAAAGCGATGCCCTCTCCATTTGCACTTTGACGACCGAGAGCCAGCGTAATGGCGTCGACATCCGAGATCCCGGAAATCGCCGCTAATATCAGTGTCCCGGCGTTACCAAACCACTCTTGTAATGCATTAGCCAGTACAATGATTACCATCAAAATAAAACCAAAGATCAATGCAGAAGAAAGCGCCAGCGGATTTTGTTTCATCTCTGGATTAGTCTGATTATTCGTATTGTGCCGTGACCAAATCCATCCCGCAGATAGATAAAATCCCAGCATCATGACCCCCATAGGGAGCCAAAGTAACTCTAGCAGTGCGGTATTCACAACAGAGCAAACAAACAGAATCCGTGGAAACATGGTTCCGCAACTCAATAAAATGCCACTGGCGAGCAAACCGCTTATCTGCGGTTGCTGTTTCGATAAATGGGAAAACTGCAATGTGAGTGCAGTGGAAGAACTTAAACCCGCAAACAGGCACGTCAATAAAATTCCTTTTTCTGCCCCTCCAATCTTCATCGCAAAATATCCGACAAAGGAAATACTGGCAATCAATACCACCATCCACCATATCTCATACGGATTAATCGCATTCCATGGCCCCATCTGCTGGTTAGGGAGCAGAGGTAACATCACGACAGAGATCAGCAGTAACTTCAATGCCGCATCGAGCTCATATTCCTGAAGCTTGTTCAGCGCGCCATGCAGCTCTTTTTTATTATCGAGAATAATCGCGGTGATCACCGCAGCAGAAGCCGCGAGTACGGGGTCGCCCACAATGGTAAAAGCCCCCAGTAAAAAGGTGATCAAGGTACCGATCAACCCCGTAATACTCAGGTTAGTGTGCCAACGTAATCTGCTAGTGTAAGCCACCGTCACGATGATGGTAAGAGCGATAAAAGAGAGGCCAAGAAATAATTCTGAAAAATGCTCTGCCAACAGTCCGCATAACCCGCCAAGCAACCCCACCAGAGAATAAGTGCGGATCCCTGCAATACGACTACCCGCCGCTTCCTTACGATCAACCCACCCACGCTGAATACCAATAATTGCACCAAGCAGCAAAGCAATCGCTAACCGTATGTAAGGCGAAGACAAGTCAAAATACGTATCCATAGCGACCTCCACTGACGGGTGATAGATCTAGTTTAGGGGCTGTAGCGGGCAATGAATACTGAGTGGGTCACGGATTCGGAGTTTGCGAGGTTCGAGGGACTAGGAAGAGCGGGAAAGCAGGTTTTCGGACCTATGGCCCCTTTGCTCTTCCGCTCTTCCTCGCCCTACTTAATCGCAGTGCAGAAACTCACATCCGCATGCTGGGTCTGCGGATCAAAGCTGTGGTATAGCTCAAAGCACGGTCGGCAGTCTATCTCTACGCCAGAGGCAGTGACTTCACCCATCAAATTATCCCATGCTTTTGGATACTGACTAAAATCAGTAATGGTTTGACGTATCACCGCATACTGGCCGCCAGAGAAATCTTGCAGCTCAATCCCACTTGGGACATCTGTCCCCTCTGGCACCATTAGACAAATGTCGGTACGACACTTATCATCGGGGGTGATTTCTGGGCTGTCGTGGTAGATAAATATGCACGTATTACCTGCCAAACCCTTCATACCAGCCCATTGATACAGACGCCCGCTTGCCGCTTCATAGCCTTTACCGTAAGGACCCGTGACACGAATATATGCCAGTTTCGAAGGTTCAAAATCTTGCGTTTCCATTGCTGTACTCCATTGTGTAAGTTCACAACCAGTATATATATCAACCGCTTTCGCTTCGTTTCCAATCTTGCGCAACGTGTGTCCAATCTTGCTGTTTCTCGCCAGAGCTGAAAATGCTTTCTGATCTTCACAATCACGAAACTCAGTAGGTGTGACGCCAAAATGCTGTTTAAAGGCTTTCGCCAGACTTTGAGAAGACGAAAAACCGTATTCCAGCGCAATATTCAGCACTGGTTGTTTAGATTTAAATAGCTCACCCGCCGCTGCTTCCAGCCTTAAGCGCCGAATAAAATCTGCCAGCGTTTCACCTTGTACCGCTTTAAAGGTACGATGAAAATGATACGGAGACAGGTTGGCTAACGCAGCCACTTCAAGCAGGTTCAATGGCTCGTTAAAATGTTTTTCCAGATAACGGATTACGGGAATAAATCGCTTATGATAATCAACGCGCATGACGTTCCTCATCGTTCCTTGATTAATTAGGCAGACTACCGCTTTCAAACAGACTTTCAATCACTATCCTATAAAGTTGAGATATAGGTTAACCTAGTCGCAAACAGATACATTGGTTATTATCAGCCCTCTTTTTACTTTAACTCTTGGTATCTTATGTCTTTTCCTCCTTGCCCTAACTGTCAGTCTGAATATGTGTACCCCGACCAAAACCATCTCGTTTGCCCAGAATGTGCCCACGAGTGGGATCCAAACGCGGTAGAAGAAACGTTCACCGTCAAAGATGCCAATGGCACCCTGCTGGCAGAAGGCGATAAGATCACAGTAGCGAAAGATCTGAAGGTAAAAGGTAGCTCGATGGTATTGAAAATCGGCACGAAAGGCGTAATCAAGCGCATCGTGGAGAGCAAAGATCATCAGTTAGACTGTAAGTTAGATGGTGCTGGCGACATGATGGTCACCGCTGCCTTTGTGAAAAAAGCCTCATAACCTTTTACTGCCTGAAAAAGTATGCGTTTTCGCGCTTCAAGCAACGCATAAAAAACGGGCCCTTGTACAAACAAGGTCCCGTTTTTTTACAATTTTGATAATAACAAGCGAGGCATTATGCCAATGTCTTGTTAATCGCCGCCAATACTGCCGCAGGATCTACCGCCTGGGTAATTGGACGACCGATAACCAGGTAATCAGAACCCGCGGCTACCGCTTCTACAGGCGTCATTACACGGCGCTGATCACCTGCGGCGCTGCCTGCAGGACGGATACCCGGTGTGACCAGCTTAAATGACTGACCCAGCTCACCTTTTAGCAGGCTCGCTTCTTGTGCGGAACAGACGACTCCATCCAGACCACTGTTCTTCGTCAGGCGGGCCAGATTCAGTACCTGCTCTTGTGGGTCACACTGAATGCCAATTCCACGCAAATCTGTCGCTTCCATGCTGGTCAGTACTGTCACGCCAATCAGCAATGGACGATCTTTGCCATACGGCTCAAGGATCTCACGGGACGCTGCCATCATGCGCTCACCACCAGAGGCGTGCACGTTGACCATCCAGACACCCAGCTCTGCCGCTGCACGGACTGCATGAGAACAGGTATTTGGGATATCGTGGAATTTCAGGTCAAGAAATACAGAATGACCCCGATCATGCAGTTTACGCACAAAGTCAGGGCCAAAATAAGTAAACATTTCTTTGCCAACTTTCAGTCGACAAGTTCCCGGTTCAATACGGTCAACGAAGGCGAATGCATCGTCTTGGTTTGAATAGTCGAGAGCAACAATCACTTTTGGGTCTAACATGGCATCTCCTGCTTAATTATTAAACATGTCGATTCAGCTTCCTGAACGCGGTCGGGATTGTACCGTAAAAAAGTATTTATGCGAGAAATTATTGATATAGTGTTTGTAACACTCAAAAGTCAGAGTTTTCTTAGCGCTGCAATCGTTTGTCCGTACCATTAAGCTTTATCGGTATTGCAGGGATCGATTAAGAAGATGAAAGATACGTTTCAGCTGATAATAAAAAGCCTGTCCATAAGAACAGGCTCTTCTATAGTCACGCTATGGGTAGCAACATAGGCTACTCACCATCAAGGCCTCGAATTGGCTTAATGGTTCCCCAGCTTTTACAAGACGGACACTGCCAATAGAGGGAATGGGTCGCAAAACCACATTGGCGACAACGGTAATGGGGTTTGATCTTTAACTGCTCCCCAACCAAGCCCCGTAACGTCGTTAAGCTGTCCTTGGCGCGTCCATCTTCCGCTTCATCCAGATGATAATCCATCAGTTGATAAAAGCCTTTTAGGGTGGGGTTTTTCTGAAGCTGGCGTGTCATATACGCCTGCGCCATGGTCGCCCCCTCGCGCTTGGCAATTTCATCCGCGAGCATCAATTCAGCGGTCGAACCGGCTTTTTCCTCAACACAATAACGCAGGTACTTTAACCAGCCTGATTCATTATTGGTAACCTCATAGCATTCGAGTAGCAGAGGTAATGCCTCACCAATAAATTCCATATCTTGATCAGCAACCCGTTCAAGCTGTTTTGCGGCCGCCTTATACTCATTATCAGCGATCAGAATTTTCGCCAACATAATACTCGCACGAACACAGGACTTATCTGCAGAAAGCGACTTCTTCAACAGCTGTTTGGCTTTGTCAGAATGCTGGGCACTCATCTCCAGCATCGCCATCTCGCACCAGTAATGAGCAATATCATGCTTGAGCTTGGTTTTCCCGAGCTTGACTAACTGAGTAGCCACCTCTATTGCTTTCTCCCACTCACGCGTCTGCTGATAAATGGTTAGTAACTGCAGCAATGCCCCTTTGCGGTGATCGGGTTCATCTAGCAACTGCTCGAAGATTTTTTCGGCGCGGTCAAAAAAACCAGCGACCATATAATCCTGAGCCAATTGCTGCAATGCAAGATTTCGCTGATCGATAGTTAAGTTTGGACGGGCGATGAGATTTTGGTGAATACGAATGGCGCGATCAACCTCACCCCGGCTACGAAATAGGTTGCCCAAAGCCAGGTGGGTATCAATTGTTTCACTATCAACTTGGAGCAGCTCGATGAAAACATCCACCGCTTTGTCAGATTGGTCTGACAACAACAGATTCAAACCTGTCACGTATTGACGTGACATATGGTGAGACTGCTCCTGTTGTTTGTTACTAGCGCTCCTGTTACCCATATACCAGCCATAAGCGGCAGCAATAGGTAATAGCAGGAACAACAGCTCTAGCATTAACGATTATTCCTTAACAGGCTCGGCACGAAGCTGATCCAGTTCAATTTGTTGTTTCTGTACTTTTTTGCTCAAACGGTTTTTAGTAAAACGTGCTTTTAGATACAGCAAGCCACAGATCAGCCAGCCAATCGCAAACCCGGAACCGAACGCAATCCCTAGTAAAGTAGAAAGCTGGAACTCTCCTTGGGCAATCAGATAGTCGAAATTCACTAATTCCTGATTCTGAGCACCCAAAGCAAGCGTAATCAGAAAACAGGCAATCAATAAAATAACAGTCAGTATCTTCATCGTGAATCCTTCCCACTTAATCGAAATATTGATGATACCAATCTGATGAAGTAAATGCTCTATAGAAGACGGTGACAGGTACTAAAACAGATGGGTAGGCTGATTATGCAAGATTTTTCATCATCAGACCATATTCAATAAGCATAAAAAAACGGCATACTAAGCAGCATGCCGTTTTTTTGTTCTATCCGTGGTTAACTAGCTAGTGCCAAGTTAACACGGTCACGTAATTCCTTACCAGGTTTGAAGTGAGGAACGTATTTACCGTCCAACTCAACTTTGTCCCCTGTTTTAGGATTGCGACCAACACGTGGAGCGCGATAATGCAATGAGAAGCTACCAAAGCCACGGATCTCTATACGGTCACCATCGGCAAGCGTTGTCGCCATATGTTCAAGGATTTCCTTGATTGCATCTTCTACCTGTTTGGCAGAAAGATGTGTTTGTTGACTACATAGTCTTTCAATTAATTCAGACTTTGTCATAAACACTCCGTTTTTAGTATGTTTCTCAATAGTATAACCGCTTAGGGGGAAAAATCTTCCCCCTTCGCTCAATTATTCGCCTTTAGCTGCTTTGAAAGCATCAGCCATTGCGCTACCGAAAGAAGCTTCGTCTTGCTTGTTCAGTGTAGCAATTGCTTCTTGCTCTTCTGCAACGTCTTTAGCACGTACAGATAGGTTGATTACGCGGTTCTTACGGTCAACGCCTGTGAATTTAGCTTCAACAGAATCGCCTACAGAAAGAACTAGAGTTGCGTCTTCAACACGGTCAACAGATGCTTCAGAAGCACGTAGGTAACCTTCAACACCTTCGATTAGCTCAACAGTTGCGCCTTTCGCGTCAACAGCAGTAACAGTACCAGTAACTAGAGCACCTTTCTTGTTAGCTGCAACGTAACCGTTGAATGGGTCTTCGTCGATCTGCTTGATGCCTAGAGAAATACGCTCACGCTCAGCGTCAACTGCTAGAACAACTGCAGAGATTTCATCGCCTTTCTTGAAGTCACGAACTGCGTCTTCACCAGCAACATTCCAAGAAATGTCAGATAGGTGAACAAGACCGTCGATGCCGCCGTCAAGACCAATGAAGATACCGAAGTCAGTGATTGACTTGATCTTACCAGTTACTTTGTCGCCCTTAGCTTGCATTTCTGCAAATGACTGCCATGGGTTCGCTTTACACTGCTTCAGACCTAGGCTGATACGACGACGCTCTTCGTCGATATCAAGAACCATAACTTCAACTTCATCGCCCACGTTAACAACTTTAGATGGGTGGATGTTCTTGTTAGTCCAATCCATTTCAGAAACGTGTACTAGACCTTCAACGCCTTCTTCGATTTCCACGAAGCAGCCGTAATCAGTTAGGTTAGTTACACGGCCAGAAAGCTTAGTGCCTTCTGGGTAACGCTTAGCGATAGCTACCCATGGATCTTCGCCTAGTTGCTTAAGACCTAGTGATACGCGAGTACGCTCACGGTCGAACTTAAGAACTTTAACGTTGATTTCGTCGCCAACATTAACGATTTCACTTGGGTGCTTAACGCGCTTCCAAGCCATATCAGTAATGTGTAGAAGACCGTCAACACCGCCAAGATCAACGAATGCGCCGTAGTCAGTAAGGTTCTTAACGATACCTTTAACTTCCATGCCTTCTTGTAGAGAAGCAAGAAGTTCATCACGCTCAACGCTGTTCTCAGATTCGATAACTGCGCGACGAGAAACAACTACGTTGTTACGCTTCTGGTCAAGCTTGATTACTTTGAACTCTAGCTCTTTGTTTTCTAGGTGAGCAGTGTCACGAACTGGACGAACATCTACTAGAGAACCTGGTAGGAACGCACGGATACCGTTAAGTTCAACTGTGAAGCCGCCCTTAACTTTACCGTTAATGATACCGATAACTGTTTCAGCATCTTCGTAAGCTTTTTCAAGAACGATCCAAGCTTCATGACGCTTAGCTTTTTCACGAGAAAGCTTAGTCTCACCGAAGCCGTCTTCTACTGCATCTAGAGCAACGTCAACTTCTGCACCAACTTCGATTTCAAGTTCGCCAGCAGCGTTCTTGAATTCTTCAACTGGGATAGAAGACTCAGACTTAAGACCTGCGTCTACTAGTACGTAACCGTTTTCGATAGCTACAACAGTACCTTTAACGATCGCGCCAGGACGTGTTTCGATTTCGTTTAGAGACTCTTCAAAGAGTAAAGCAAAAGATTCAGTCATTATTTATCTTCAATCTGATTAACAACCATGGGTATCCTACCGCATGGGGTTGGTAGTAATGTCAGTTATCATCCTTGACACCGACGCGGTCATACTGATTATTCAGCAGACAATTTCATTTCAATATACGCTAATGCTTGCGCAGTAACTTGCTCTATAGAAAGCTCAGTAGAGTCTAGCAGCAAAGCATCAGCTGCGGGACGTAACGGCGCGGCAGCTCGATTGCGGTCACGATAGTCACGTTCCTGAATTTCTTTCAAAAGGTGGTCAAAGTTAACATCTAAGCCTTTCTGTTGCAACTGGTTCATGCGACGTTTCGCACGTTCTTCAGCACTGGCATCGAGAAAAATCTTGACTTCTGCTTGCTGGAACACAACCGTTCCCATGTCACGACCATCTGCAACTAAGCCCGGCGCTTCACTGAATGCTCGCTGACGACGTAATAATGCTTCTCGAACACGAGGCAGCGCGGCAACTTTCGATGCTGCCATACCGGTTTCTTCTTTACGAAGTTCACCAGAGACATCCTCACCTTCCAGAATAACCTTGACTAAATCACCTTCTGCGACAAATTGAACGTCTAGATGCGCCGCTAATGGCACTAAGGCATCTTCAGATTCTAATTCAACACCATGGTGAATTGCAGCCAGTGCCAATACGCGATAAATGGCACCAGAATCAAGTAGCTTCCAGCCCAGTTTATCCGCCAATAGCATACAGAGGGTACCTTTACCGGCACCACTTGGGCCATCGACTGTGATGACTGGAGCATGAATAGACATAAGTTTTCTCCGAACTTGTTCTAATATAAGCAGTAATACGGATCAATACCTTTTCAAATATCGATCCGTATTACATCTTTTAAGCGGGGCATATTATACGGGAAAATAATGATGATACCAATCGGTAATCCTGCCTATATCCCGGTATCCGAAGTAAAAAACAAACCCGCCAAGTGGCGGGTTTACAGTCAATCTATTAAGTGTAGTGCAATCTTTACTGACTCAAAATAGCCAGTTGGTCAAAATAGTCTGGAAATGTCTTCGACGTACACTTCGGATCGTTAATGGTTACTGGCGTATCACCTAATGCCACCAGCGAAAAGCACATCGCCATTCGGTGGTCATCATAGGTGTCTATCGCGGCATGCTTAAGCTTGGCTGGCGGCGTGATAATAATGTAATCCTCACCCTCTTCAATGCCAGCGCCGACCTTACGTAACTCGGTCGCCATTGCCGCTAAACGATCGGTTTCTTTTACTCGCCAATTATAAACATTGCGAATCGCCGTCGTTCCTTTAGCAAACAATGCCGCAGTAGCAATCGTCATCGCTGCATCAGGGATATGATTAAAATCCATATCAACCGCTTTTAGCTCACCACGACGGGCGATGACATAATCATCACCCCATTCAATTTCAGCCCCCATGGCGGCTAACGCATCCGCAAACTGAATGTCGCCCTGGATACTTTTCTTGCCAATTCCCGTGACTTTAATTTCTCCGCCACGAATAGCTCCTGCCGCGAGAAAGTAAGAGGCGGATGACGCATCACCCTCCACTAAAAAGTTACCGGGCGACTGATACGTTTGTTGCCCCTTGACCACGAACTGTTGGTAGTTGCGGTTTTCTACCTCAACCCCAAACTGGGCCATGATCTGCAATGTAATATCAATATAAGGCTTAGAAACTAAATCACCTTTAATGCTGATTATAGTATCGGCCTGCGCCAATGGAGCCGCCATCAAAAAAGCAGTCAAAAACTGACTGGAAATTGATCCGTCAATCTCAACAGCCCCGCCTTGCAGGCCAGTACCAGTGATCTTCAGCGGCGGATAGTGTTCATTTTCCAGATATTCAATATCGGCTCCTGCCGCGCACAATGCATCAACCAAATGACCAATAGGCCGTTCTTTCATTCGCGGATCACCCGTTAAGATAAACTCGCCTTGCCCGAGACACAGGGCAGCAGCTAACGGACGCATTGCGGTACCAGCATTACCTAAATTAAGCATTAGTGGCTGAGATGACGCGAACGTATGCCCTAGCCCTTCAACTGTACATTGCGTCTTATCTTCAGATAGCTGGTAGTTCACACCGAGCGCTTTTAATGCGGTCAGCATATGGCGGATATCATCACTGTCTAATAAATTGGTTAAGTGCGTCGTTCCCTGAGCGAAAGCAGCTAATAGTAATACGCGATTGGAGACACTTTTTGAACCGGGCAGGTTCACTTCCCCATTGATCAATGTGATCGGTTGTAATGTTAGGCTTTCCATTTATCCCTATCTATCCTCAATAAAGCATGCTGTCAGAGTAACGAATATTATCATTGTGATCTATACCCATGTTATCGGTATGACCCGCGCGCTCATACACCCATCACTCAAAGCAGGAAAGACTAACATTTACCATTACAATGCGCTTTTATACTAATCAATATCAACCGACGCTCATCAGGCACCGCTATTTAATATCAATACGCTTCGCGGTTAACTGATCATTGATAAAATTACCGATCACTTGCACGTACATCCCGTTAGTTAATGGCTTACCCGCCGTTACTGTCAGTGGCGCATAGGCAATTTTGGCTGTACCCAGCATGAAACTGCTGGCCGTAAGATCTGACACTTTACCTTCAATTTCTGAACTTGGCATCGCATTCACAGGGGAAACATTGGTCACTACCCATTGTGCATTGCCATTCAGGTGAGCAAAGACCAGTACCCAGCCAAGATCGCCCCCACCATGTTTATAATCAAGATTAAATACCTGTGGGTCCGAAATGGAGAGTTTGATGCCGTTCATCACTAATTGATTATCAGGGTTAAGGACCGCCAGACCTGAAAATGCGGGATCTAAATCCACTTCAGTGACCTTATTATCTTGCAACAGCAAGTTCACGTTCATCCCCACTTTCACTGAACTGATATTATAATCGCCACCTTCGTAATAGACTTCTGCATGCTGAGTCACATAAGTTTTACCATTCACGGTCACATCATAGGCTGAGGCGGCATCTACCACACCAGAAACTGACGTTGATACCACTTGCGGCACTTTAACTTGCTCCGGCGCGGGGGATTTATCCCCACATCCACTCAATAGTAAACTTAGTGCAACCGCAATGCTCAATGTCTTCATAAGGCCTTCTTAACGTAGCGTTTAAAATCATGTTCAAGCAGCAACCATACCGCTAAAGCATATAAAAACAAAGCGCCCCTAAGGGCGCTTCTAAAAATACGGCGTAATCTGTTAATTAGTCGTTATCAAGTTCAACTTCACGGGCAACATTTTTACCGTTGATCACCACGGCTTCTGCTTCTACACGTGAACCACCAAGAGTCGCCATGTTCACCCCTTCAAACACCGTTTGGCTGTCAGTGACAAAGTTGACTGTATTCCCTGTTTGAGCATCCAACACCGAGAATGTTGCGGCATCAGCATCAATGACCGTTGCTATACCTTCTGCTTCAACTTCTTTCCAGCCAGGACCTGTGGTGTAATCGTCGTCAAATTCAACTTCAGTCGCGATCTGCTGACCATTCTGCGTTACAGATTTCACTTCAACAACCACACCCTGTTTCAGGTTGGTTTTATTACCATCATCAAACTCTGTGCCATTGTTAACAACAAAACGACCACGGAAGCTCAATTCAAAAGCAGACTGATCATTGGCAACCCAAGTGATCACGCCTTCTACTTCGTTATCATCACCCAGATCATCGTAGTCATCGACTTCAACTTCTGTCGCATCAAGCGTTGTTCCATTGATTGAACCTGTCACTTCTACCCACTGACCATTCAGTAATGTGGCATTATCTTCCACTACCTGTTGGGTATAGTTAACCGTTAATGCAGCACCAAGTTTGAATGTATTATTATTATTATCTAAGCCAGAAAGACGACCTTCTACTTCAACAGTGTTTCCTAGCTTGTCCGCTTCAAACTCAACCACAGACAATACTTTATAACCAGCGGTCGCAGTTGGCAGAGATGACACCATCACCCAGTCACCATTATCAATATCAGCATGCAATCCGTCGAACGTCAGACTGATGCCGTTCACTTTAAACGTATTACCAACGATACCAGTAATCATACCCACGATAGTCGGCTCAACCTGAACCTGCACGCCAGATTTTGCAGCAGAAGCAACCTGTACCATCATGTTGGCCTTCAGATCGGTAACTGCCAGTGGGTTTGCACCGTAAGCAACACTCGCTACATCATAACGGTAGCCATTAACCACAATTTGTTTAGATATGGCATCAACTGAATCAATGGTTCCCAGTACCGCCTTTGGCGCAACGTCAAGTTGCGGCTGGCTATTATCACTACCACTGCCACCACAGCCAGACAGAATCAGACCAATCATAGGAACGAGCGCCAACTTTTTCATCTAAACACCTACAAATTAAAGAATATTGATTTCATAGGCAGTATATTAGTGACCCTAACGTGAAGCACTCGTGAAAAAAGCAAAATTATTCTATGAAAGTATTGATTGCCGATGACAACCACAACGTAGTAGAAACCATAGCCGATTATCTAGAGCTAGAAGGAATAACTATTGATTGTGCCTATCATGGTGAAGCGGCGGCCACCCTTATTGCTGAAAATCATTATGATGTGATCATCATGGATATCATGATGCCCAAAATGGATGGTATTTCTGCGGTAAAAAAAATCCGTGAAGAGCTGTTCTGCCAAACCCCCATTCTTTTTCTTACCGCTAAAGACTCTCTTGATGACAAAGTGGCAGCTTTCCAAGCTGGCGGCGATGATTATCTCCTCAAACCGTTTGCGATGCAGGAGCTTATTTTACGCCTCCATGCACTGAGTAATCGAGGCCCAAGACAAGATATTGGTGAGTTAAAATACGCCGATATTTCGATCAATACCCGTACTGACGAAGTCGTGCGCGCAGGACAACCGATCAAACTCAGCCGGATCCAATACAAAATACTCAAAGCCCTGCTGCGACGAGCACCTAGTATCGTCAGTCGCCAAGAAGTCATTGATGCCGTATGGGGAGATGAGTCCCCATCCAGTGATGCTCTGCGAAGCCACATTTATGGTTTACGCAATGCCATCGATAAAGGGTTTGAACATTCACGACTAGAGACTATTCATGGACAAGGCTACCGAATCAAATCATAACGTCTACCCTAGCATCTACCGTAAAATTCGGTGGAGCTTTGGGAGCATGACGCTGATGATGTTTGCCATTTTCTGGAGCATCATTTATATCGCCGAAGATCAACTGGAAGTTATTAGCCTACATCATTGGTTAGACACAGAGGCGAACCGTTATGTCGCGGATTACCAATACCATCAAGAAAATACACTCCCCCCCAATACGACCGAATTCACCAGCTATTGGAGCGAATCATCTCGCCCTGAATGGCTAAAAGCCTACGATAAGCCCGGTTTTTATGAACATTTACTCGGAAAGGAAGATAAGCACTTCATCGTAATTGACCATCCATCAGGTAAAGGGCTGATGTATATTCTATTTCAGGATGATGCTGACGATTACCTTGATAATTATGAAGACACGCTTCATTACTGCATCATGCTCTTTGGAATCATCGTGTCGTTAGGAATGGCTATTTATGGGATCTATTTCGTTCGAACCCTGTCAAAACCACTGGCTGCCATTGAGGCAAAAATAAGCCAGATGCCCCCAGACCAACCCGACTTTAAGGTCGATACCGCCTATAATGAAACCCGCAATATTGAACAAATACTCCTAGACAGTAAAACCAATATTGCTGGATTTTTTCAGCGTGAAAAAGAGTTTAGCCGATTTGCGTCTCATGAACTCAGAACCCCTATTATGGTGATTCAAGGTTCGGCTGAATTATTAAGCAGAGTCCCTAACCAACCGCCGGTCGCACTGAAAGCGATAGATCGGGTGCAAAGTGCCACAGAGGAAATGCGCATATTAACTGAGGCTTTCCTGTTGCTGGGTAAAGTAGATATTGAAGCCCATCACTTAGGGTCTTATGAGTTGGAGCAACACCTACGCCAACAACTTGAGGTACTGGCCCCCTTATTTGCTAAACAAGATGCCAGCTACCGCCTTTTAGTTCTATCTTCCGGCTCTGTCACTGCCCCAGAAAGCTTTATCACCATCGTCATCAACAACTTAATAAAGAATGCCTTCAGTTATAGCGTCGGTGATATTTACATCCAATTAGCAGGGCTTCGCCTCATCATCATTAATCGCCATGAAGGTAATGAAACCTACAACGCCGGCTATGGCTGTGGCTTAGTCATTGTTGAACGGATCTGCGAACGCATGGGTTGGCAGTTCTCAACTCATGATAATGGTAAGCAATTTAAAACTGCAATAACGTTTGCGATGTAAGAGTTCCCACTTATTACTTAGGGTCTAGGGTCTAGGGTCTAGGGTCTAGGGTCTAGGGTCTAGGGTCTAGGGTCTAGGAAAAATAAGTGCAAAAACAGGGACTAATCAAGAACGTTTCGAAGATGAGTAAAGATCGATTGCAAAGCACCATAAATAGACATGAAAAAACCGCCCACTGGCGGTTTTTTTATGTGGCTCACATGCAGTGTCAACGCACTACGTGATTAAGCCTGTTGCTGTTCAAACTGGCGCATGAAATCAACCAACGCTTGCACACCTTCCAGTGGCATGGCGTTATAAATTGACGCACGCATCCCGCCGACAACACGGTGACCTTTCAGTGCTTTTAACCCTGCAGCATCCGCTTGCTCAAGGAATAATGAGTCCAGTTCAGGATTCTTCAGCTGGAACGGCACATTCATCAATGATCGGTTATCACTGTGAACATCATTACGATAAAAATCTGACTGGTCAATATAGTCATATAACAGCTTGGCTTTCGCCTCATTGCGCTGTTGCATTTCAGCAACGCCACCAATGTCCTTCAACCACTTAAACACCTCACCAGAGAGATACCAAGCAAAGGTCGGTGGCGTATTAAACATAGACTCTTGGTCCACCTGGACGCGGTAATCTAAAATACTTGGCAGACACGTTTTTGCTTTGCCTAATAAATCATCGCGTACAATGACGATGGTTAACCCCGCAGGACCAATATTTTTCTGTGCCCCGGCATAGATGACCCCATACTTCGACACATCAATTTCGCGAGATAGGATCGTCGATGACAGATCCGCAACAATCGGCTTATCCGTAACAGGTAAATCACGAATTTCAATACCGTCGATGGTTTCATTTGGACAAAAATGGACAAACGCCGCTTCATCTGACAAAGGCCACTCTGACGCGGGCAAAATTGCAATTTTACCGTCTTTTTTACAGGTAATATCCACTACGTTCGGCGTACAGTATTTCGCGGCTTCTTCCGCAGCACTGTGAGCCCAATAGCCACCATCCATATAATCAGCCGTGGTGGCATCACCAAGCAGGTTCATCGGTACCGCTGCAAACTGGGCACGAGCGCCACCATGACAAAACAGAACATGGTAATTATCAGGAATGGATAAAAGCTCACGTAAGTCTGCTTCAGACTGTTTAGCGACTTGGATAAACTCTTTACTACGGTGGCTGATCTCCATCACCGAGGTACCTAATCCATTCCAATCAACGAGCTCTTGTTGTGCTTTTTTCAAAACGTCTGCCGGGATCATTGCCGGTCCGGCGCAAAAATTAAAAACCTTATCCATGATAAAAGACTTGCTCCTGCTAAAACATGGGATTGCAATTATTCGCTATAGCACCACTCATGTTCATAAGCGGCAACTGTGACAGCGGTCATATCCTTGTTTTTACACCTTTCTCGACGTACTGAAAAGGGGTTACCCGTAAATAGTTAGGACGTTTTTATTGAGATAAAAAAAACGCAGCCCGAGGGCTGCGTTTTTCTTAGATGATATTACTATCAATCTTATTCTTCTTCAGAAGAACCTTCTGCAGCAGAATCAGCCGCTGGCTGTTCTGTCGATGGAACGGCTTCACCGTCAACAATCTCTGCATCAGAGATCATTTCGTTTTCTTCCAGTTCATCAATACGCTGAAGGCCAACAACTAGCTCACCATCAGTGGTGCGGATCAGGGTGACACCCTGGGTATTACGACCTACACGACTCACTTCGGCAACACGGGTACGAACCAGTGTACCGCCGTTTGTGATCATCATGAATTCGTCGCCGTCTTCAACTTGGACAGCACCAACCACACTACCGTTTCGCTCGGAAACCTTAATTGACACAACACCTTGTGTCGCACGGCTCTTCGCTGGATATTCCGCAAGCTCAGTACGTTTACCATAACCATTTTCGGTTACAGTCAGTACGTCACCGTCGTTATGCGGTACGATAAGTGATACCACTTTATCGCCTTCCGCCAACTTCATACCACGGACACCCGCAGCAGTACGGCCCATACCACGCACTTGCTCTTCTGAGAAGCGAACCACTTTACCTGCTTCAGAGAACAGCATAATTTGGTCTGTGCTATTGGTCACATCCACACCGATCAATGAATCGCCTTCACGTAAGTTAACCGCAATAATACCGGCACTGCGTGGACGACTGAAATCAGTCAGTGGTGTTTTCTTCACTGTACCATCAGCGGTAGCCATGAATACAAACTTGTCGGCTTCATACTCTTTCACTGGTAGGATCGCAGTAATACGCTCACCTTCTTCCAATGGCAGAATATTCACAATTGGTTTACCACGTGCAGTACGGCTCGCCTGAGGCAATTGGTACACTTTCAGCCAGTACATGCGACCACGGCTGGAGAAGCACAAAATGGTATCGTGAGTATTAGCAACCAACAAACGCTCAATGAAGTCTTCATCCTTCATGCGCGTTGCCGCTTTACCTTTACCACCACGACGCTGAGCATCATAGTCGCTCAGGATCTGGTACTTCACGTAACCTTCATGAGATAGCGTTACAACGACGTCTTCCTGAGTGATCAGATCTTCTAGATCGATATCGTGGCTTGCCGCTGTAATTTCAGTACGACGTTCATCGTTAAACTGCTCTTTAACTGCGTAGAGCTCATCGCGAATCACTTCCATCAGGCGCTCAGAGCTGCCCAAAATCAGTAATAATTCTTCGATGATATCAAGCAGACCTTTGTATTCATCGAGGATCTTCTCGTGCTCAAGGCCTGTCAAACGGTGCAAACGCAGCTCAAGGATCGCTTGGGCTTGCTGCTCAGTTAAGAAGTACTGGCCACCATGAATACCAAATTGAGGCTCTAGCCACTCCGGACGTGCAGCATCAACACCGGCACGCTCAAGCATAGCCGCCACATCACCTAACTGCCATGGACGAGAAAGTAATCCTTCACGTGCCACTTGTGGTGTTGGCGCGCTCTTAATTAATTCAATGATTTCATCGATATTAACCAAAGCAATGGCCAAACCTTCAAGAAGGTGTGCACGTTCACGTGCTTTACGCAATTCAAAGATAGTACGGCGTGTCACAACCTCGCGGCGGTGATTCACGAAGCACTTCAGCATCTCTTTCAGGTTGAACAACTTTGGCTGACCATGGTCGAGTGCAACCATGTTGATACCAAATGTTGTCTGTAGCTGAGTCTGTGAGTAAAGGTTATTCAGAATAACTTCACCTACAGCATCACGCTTACACTCAATAACAATACGCATACCGTCTTTATCAGACTCATCGCGTAATGCACTGATGCCTTCAACCTTCTTCTCTTTAACGAGTTCGGCAATCTTCTCGATTAGGCGCGCTTTGTTGACCTGATATGGAATTTCAGTCACAACAATGGTTTCACGACCACTTTTGTTATCCACTTCAATATCAGCTTTGGCACGCATGTAAACTTTACCGCGACCAGTATGATAAGCATCAATGATCCCTTTACGGCCATTGATCAACGCTGCCGTTGGGAAGTCAGGTCCAGGAATGTAATCCATGAGCTGATCGATAGTGATATCTTCATTATCAATCAACGCCAAGCAACCATTAACCACTTCACCTAGGTTATGCGGTGGTATGTTTGTTGCCATACCTACAGCGATACCCGATGAACCGTTCACTAAAAGGTTAGGCACCCTAGTTGGCATAACCGCTGGAATTTGCTCTGTACCATCATAGTTAGGTACATAGTCAACGGTTTCCTTATCAAGATCGGCCAACAATTCGTGGGCGATTTTTGACATCCGGATTTCGGTATAACGCATTGCCGCTGCTGAGTCGCCATCGACAGAACCAAAGTTACCTTGGCCATCAACAAGCATGTAGCGTAACGAGAATGGTTGCGCCATACGTACGATCGTATCGTATACAGCACTATCACCATGTGGGTGATATTTACCGATTACGTCACCAACCACACGGGCAGATTTTTTGTAAGCTTTATTCCAGTCATTGCCTAGCACATTCATCGCGAATAATACGCGACGGTGCACTGGCTTTAGGCCATCACGCACATCAGGAAGCGCTCGACCCACGATAACTGACATCGCGTAGTCGAGGTACGAGCTTTTCAGCTCTTCTTCAATGTTGACGGGCGTGATCTCTTTTGCAAGATCGCTCATTGAGCCAATATCCCTCAGGTAATTTCTGTCGTATTTTTAGTACGTGCAAGGTGCGAGAATATAGCATATTTCAGCCTCAATAGGCACACCTTTCACTGTTATGTTGTGAGTAATTTATCGGATTAACAAAAAATCGGAAGTCTTAAGCGGGAAAAGTCACGGTTAACCGTTCACTTTTCACTCAAATCCCATTTTTCAGATAAACATCACGAGATAATGATCACTAACGTCCTTTACAACCTCAACAGGCACCGTTCTGCGCAAATTTCCCTTGAGTGGCACGTTCTGATTTCACTGTACACCTGCAACATAACTACAGATAAACTGTAACCATTTGTAAAAAACAGAGCCATCTTTAAGAACGCTAAATCCTTTGCTAAATGGTATAAATGCTGTGCATAAATCTGATCATCATCAAGTTTAGTAAAATATGAAAGCGTAGTATTGATCGCGCAAAGCGGAAATCTAAGATTCCAATAATCACTACAAACAAGCGAGGTCAGTATGTTGATGAGAGCAATCACAGCCATTGGTATGTGTGTAATTGGCGGGAAATACCTATTAATGCTCATTTTAGCAGCCATCACCATTTCAACTGGGTCTGTTCAGGCCGATGTGGTTTCATTAGCCATGGCCGATCCAGCAGAGTAATTACAATGGTGACATTATCTGAACCGATTAAGGGTGCTTGATAGCATGCTCACAAGCACCCCTGCCAATATTCCGGATAATCAATATGCACTTTCTCAAACAAGCTCGTCTGCTCAACCACATGCCCATCCTCAGTATGATCTATTGAACTGTTTTCGTTATAATGCCGTCATCTATCAGGACTATGGCATAATCACATGAGCAATCCGTTGAACGTCGACCCGGCAGAAATAAGCAAATTTGAAGATATGGCTTCCCGCTGGTGGGATCTTGAAGGGGAATTTAAACCTCTACACGAGATCAACCCACTGCGCCTTAACTTCGTGAGTGATCATGCCGATGGTTTATTTGGCAAAAAGGTACTTGATGTTGGCTGTGGTGGCGGAATCCTTGCTGAAAGTATGGCTGTCGAAGGCGCTAACGTTACGGGCCTAGACATGGGAGAGGCACCTTTAACAGTCGCTCGCCTTCACGCTCTGGAAACGGGTACCAAACTCGAGTATGTCCAACGTACCGCAGAAGAACACGCCAACCTTCACCCGGAAACCTACGATGTTGTCACCTGCATGGAAATGCTGGAACATGTCCCCGATCCAGCCTCTGTCATTGCAGCATGTGCCCGCATGGTAAAACCCGGTGGTCACGTTTTCTTTTCCACTTTAAATCGGAATATCAAATCGTATTTATTTGCCATCGTAGGTGCCGAGCAGCTACTCAAGCTCGTCCCCAAAGGCACCCACGATCATGACAAATTTATTCGCCCGTCAGAAATGCTAGCGATGATCGACCCCACCCCACTACAAGAACGCCACATTATCGGATTACACTACAATCCTCTTAAACATAAATACTGGCTAGGTAACAATGTCGATGTGAACTACATCGTCCACACCGTAAAGCCATAAGCACGCTTTTCCCTCACTGTACTACTCTGTGATCTGCTTAGCAGGACGTACATACCGCCCTGCTAAGTAATTGCTAAATGTACCTTTTACAGCCAATACTTGATTAATGACTTCAACAAACATGTCATACAAGGAAGGGATCATGGCTAGCACCATTCAGGGAATATTGTTCGATTTAGACGGCACTTTACTCGATACCGCGCCAGACATGGCCAAAGCAGCCAACCGGATACTTGCTGAGTATGATCGGCCACCACTGTCACCGGCTCAAGTGCAAGCTAACACCAGCCATGGCGCCAAAGGATTACTGACCGCCGGCTTTGGCTCCCACCCCTTACCCTGTGACATGACTATATTACGCCTGCGCTTTCTGGATTATTACAAAGAGAATATCTGCGAGCACACCACCCTGTACCAAGGCGTTACCAGCCTACTGGGACACCTCGATACCCAACAGATCCCGTGGGGAATCATGACCAATAAGCCTGGTTTTCTCACCGACAGACTACTACCATTTTTCCCCGAACTCATGGGAGCGCGTGCTTTGGTATGTGGTGATACCCTGCCACTGGCTAAACCTCATCCGGAACCACTGTGGTACGCCTGCGACTGTATGGGGGTCAGCGCGATACATTGCGCGTATATCGGTGATATTGAAAAAGATATGATTGCCGCCAAGGCTGCCAATATGACGGGTTTTGTTGCGGGCTGGGGCTATATCGGTGAAAATCAGACACCGGATGACTGGCACTCGCATGCTGTGCTCTCTCACCCAACGGAGCTGATCAGCCTCATAGCCTAGCCAAATAAAGACTCAAGGTGTAGGATTCGAGTGTCAAAGTAAGCTGTCTTGTGTATAAGCTAACTAGCCAATAAACAACCAAAAATGCTGACTTTCACAGCAACATTGATACCCCATAAAAAAGCAAGAATTTTATTTTTTTTCCAACCACATTTTGGACCGAATTTCCTTTGCATTTTTCTATGATATTGTCAGACCTGCGTAAATCAGTTAGTGAATGCTAACTATATTTTATGAATCCCCATGTTATCCACAGCTGGTCAAAAATTACCACCTTGCAATACCCCTCAATCGCCTCTATCTTGTAATCAAAATAGCTCAACACCCCAATATATAGTGTTAAAAGAAATGATCATAAATCCACCTAGGCATCTATTTTTTGCTACGGTTATGATTGAAAGTCACAAAAAAACACTGTTACTGCTGGATATCTGGGAAAAAGACCAAAAATGACTCAACAGCTTACTGTTACCAAGCGTGATGGACGCAAAGAAAACATCGATCTAGACAAAATCCACCGAGTAATTACCTGGGCTGCCGAAGGCCTAGAAAACGTCTCGGTCTCACAGGTCGAACTAAAATCTCACATTCAGTTTTACGAAGGGATCAAAACTGAAGACATCCATGAGACCATCATTAAGGCAGCGGCTGATCTCATCTCTGAAGATACGCCAGATTACCAATACCTATCAGCCCGACTCGCGATCTTCCATTTGCGCAAAAAAGCGTATGGTCAGTTCGAGCCACCAGCCCTGTATGACCATGTCACTAACATGGTAAACAAAGGCAAATACGACCAACACTTGCTAGAAGATTACTCTCAAGAAGAGTTTGATCTGATGGATACCTACATTGACCACTGGCGTGATATGAACTTCTCTTACGCTGCAGTTAAACAACTTGAAGGTAAGTACTTGGTTCAAAACCGCGTAAGCGGTGAAATTTTTGAAAGCGCCCAGTTCCTGTACATGATGATTGCGGCTTGCCTGTTTGGTAAATACCCGCGCGAAACACGTATGAGCTACATTAAGCGCTTCTACGATGCGGTTTCCCAATTTAAAATTTCACTACCAACACCAATCATGTCTGGTGTGCGTACCCCTACCCGTCAGTTCAGCTCGTGCGTACTGATCGAGTGTGATGACAGCCTGGATTCAATCAACGCGACGGCTAGCGCCATTGTTCGCTATGTCTCTCAGCGTGCTGGTATTGGTATCAATGCTGGCCGTATACGCGCGCTAGGTTCAGAGATCCGTGGTGGTGAAGCCTTCCATACCGGCTGTATCCCATTTTATAAATATTTCCAAACAGCCGTTAAATGTTGTTCACAAGGCGGTGTACGTGGTGGTGCGGCTACCCTGTTCTACCCAATGTGGCACGGTGAAGTTGAGTCACTGCTGGTATTGAAAAATAACCGGGGTGTTGAAGAAAACCGTGTTCGTCATATGGATTACGGCGTACAAATCAACAAACTAATGTACACCCGTCTCATCAAGGGTCAAAACATCAGCTTGTTCTCACCGTCTGACGTTCCTGGACTTTATGACGCGTTCTTCGCGGATCAAGCTGAATTCGAACGCTTGTATGAAAAATATGAGCAAGACAGCAGCGTCAAACGCAAAACAATCAAAGCAATAGAGTTGTTCTCACTGCTGATGCAAGAACGTGCTTCAACAGGCCGTATCTACATCCAGCACGTTGATCATTGTAATACGCATAGCCCGTTTGATCCGAGCGTTGCACCTATTCGCCAATCGAATCTGTGTCTTGAAATTGCATTACCAACCAAACCACTGAACAATGTTGAAGACGCTAACGGTGAAATTGCACTGTGTACGCTGTCTGCTTTCAACTTGGGTGCGATTGACACACTTGATGATCTGGAAGAGCTTGCTGACTTAACCGTTCGTGCACTGGATGCGTTACTTGACTATCAAGACTACCCATTGCCAGCGGCTTACCGTTCAACTATGAACCGTCGAACTCTGGGCGTCGGTGTGATCAACTTTGCTTACTATCTGGCGAAACACGGTGTTCGTTACTCAGACGGTAGCGCAAACAACCTGACCCATGAAGCCTTTGAAGCGATTCAGTACTACCTACTGAAAGCCTCTCTCGGCTTAGCAAAAGAGCAAGGTGCCTGCCCGGCATTCAACGAAACCACCTATGCTCAGGGTATCCTGCCTATCGATACCTACAAAAAAGATATTGATAACGTCTGTTCTGCTGAACTGCGTTACGACTGGGAAACGCTACGTGAAGAGATCAAAACTCACGGCTTACGTAACTCAACGCTATCAGCATTGATGCCCTCTGAGACATCATCACAGATCTCAAATGCCACCAACGGCATTGAGCCACCTCGTGGTTTCGTATCGGTGAAAGCATCAAAAGATGGTATCCTAAAGCAAGTGGTTCCTGAGTACAGCAAGTACAAAGATAACTATGAGCTACTATGGAATATCGGTAGCAATGACGGCTACTTACAGCTTGTCGGTATCATGCAGAAATTCATCGATCAGGCAATTTCAGCAAATACTAACTATGACCCAAGCCAGCAGCCAGGTGGCAAAGTGCCAATGAAACTGTTGCTGAAAGACCTGCTTAACGCGTATAAACTCGGCGTGAAAACGCTGTACTACCACAACACCCGTGACGGTGCCTCTGATAGTCAAGGGGATGTGGGCGCAGACGACTGCACAAGCTGCAAGATTTAATCAGTTACTAAGATAAAACAATGGGAGCCTGAGGCTCCCATTGATGTTGAGGATAAGATGGCATATAGCACTTTCTGTCAAACCAATAACGACCAACTTAAAGAACCGATGTTCTTCGGCCAATCTGTCAACGTTGCGCGTTACGACCAGCAAAAATTCGAAATCTTTGAAAAGCTGATTGAAAAACAACTCTCTTTCTTCTGGCGTCCGGAAGAAGTCGACGTCTCTGGCGACCGTATTGATTACAACAACCTGCCAGATCACGAACGCCACATTTTCATCAGCAACCTGAAATACCAGACACTACTGGATTCCATTCAGGGTCGCAGCCCGAACGTGGCACTGCTGCCAATCGTTTCTATCCCAGAGCTTGAAACCTGGATTGAAACCTGGTCGTTCTCTGAAACGATTCACTCACGCTCTTACACTCACATTATCCGTAATATCGTTAATGATCCTGCGACCATTTTTAACGATATCGTGGGTAATGAACATATCATCAAGCGTGCAGGTGATATTTCCAAATATTATGATGCTCTGATTGTAGCCACCAACGACTACCATCGTTTGGGTGAAGGTACCCACACCATTAACGGTGAGATCATCACGGTTGATCTTCACGAGATCAAGAAAAAATTGTACCTGTGCATGATGTCAGTGAATGCACTGGAAGCGATTCGCTTCTATGTCAGCTTTGCTTGCTCATTTGCCTTTGCCGAACGCGAACTGATGGAAGGTAATGCTAAAATCATCAAGCTGATCGCGCGTGATGAAGCTCTGCACCTAACGGGTACCCAGCATATTCTGAATTTACTGCGTAATGGCCATGACGACCCTGAGATGGCAACCATTGCTGCAGAGTGCAAGCAAGAGTGCTTCCAAATTTTCAAAGATGCCGCAGAGCAGGAAAAAGAGTGGGCAGAATACCTATTCAAAGATGGTTCGATGATCGGCCTGAACAAAAACATTCTGTGCCAATACGTTGAATACATCACTAACTTACGTATGGCCGCAGTGGGGCTTGAGCAGGCTTACCCTGGCGCCACGCAAAACCCAATTCCATGGATCAACTCTTGGCTATCATCTGATAACGTACAAGTAGCACCGCAAGAAGCGGAGATCAGCTCGTACCTTGTTGGTCAAATTGATAACGATGTTAGTGCCGACGATCTGGGTGACTTCGAACTATGAGTCAACTCACCTTTATGGTGAATGGCATAGAGGTGCACGGCAATAGCCGTGAACCTCTACTCACTCAGCTGGAGCGCGTAGGGATCCAACCGGAATACCAGTGTCGTAGCGGTATGTGTGGCGCTTGTCGCTGTACACTCACCCAAGGTGCCGTTGAGCAAGAAGATAACATGGCATTCATTGCCAAAAATGAAATACTTGCCTGTTGCTCTGTGCCAAAAACAAACCTCACTATCGAGTTTAACTACCAACTGGTTGGTACGACGCTTGATACAGCAGTGATACACGACAAAAAAAATACCGCTCAGTCTTAGCGGTATTTTTTTATCTTGATCTGCAATTCACTATGTAAGATCACGTCTTAATACACATGACATGATAAATTCCATCTTCAACTTCAGTCCCTTCCGTTTCATGCTCAAACCCAGGGAATTCTTTATCCCACACTTCTAAGCTTTGTAAATAACTGATCTGCGGGCTGGTGATATCACCAAAGCTCTCACCTGACATCAGCATAGGGATCCCAGGTGGATACGGGATCACCGCATTGGCTGTTACCCGATCTTTCAGCTGATGAGACGGCACCATTTCCACATTATTATCAACAATGGCTTCAAACGCTGCACGCGGAGTCACAACCGCTTCAGGTAACGTTGAATACGCCGCATTGAGTTTATCTGAAGGAGTATGTTGTTTCAGATAGTTAAACATTTTATCGCCCAAATCTTTAAAACCCATTTCGGCATAAACGTCAGGATAGGCCTCTACCAACTTAGGCAATACCGACTTCAATGGCGTATTTTGATCATAATGTTTTTTAAAGCTCAGCAGCGTGTTCACCAAGGTAGCCCATTTACCTTTGGTGATCCCCATCGAGAACAAAAACATGATCTGAAAATCAGTAGTACGGGTTGGTACAATCCCAAACCGTGTCAGATATTGAGTAACTAGCGCGGCGGGTACACCAGAATCCAACAAGTGACCGTCATCTCCCATACCCGGTGCTAAAATACTGACTTTAATTGGATCTAACATACACCAGTCATCAGGCATATCAGCAAATCCATGCCAATCATCCCCCGGCTTCATGACCCAGAAATCCTGGCTTGATGCTAAAAGGTTAGGATCCGCATCTTCAAAGGGGATCTCCTCGCCAGTATAAGGGTCGGCAATTGTTTCGGCATTCCACGGTTTAAAAAACCAGTCATTATCCGCTTCAAACTCACGATATAAACGCCCCATCGCCTGACGATAATCCACCGCTTCCTTAATCACTTCTTGAGTTAACGAATAGCCTCGATTGCCCGCCATTTGCGAAACGGCAATGTCATTAGACGCACTGATTGCATACAATGGTGAAGTGGTTGCATGCATCATGTATGACTGATTAAAACGCTGGAAATCAATGTGGTCTTTACCGTAGCGAATATGGATCCATGAGGCTTGCGAGAGTGCATTCAACAATTTGTGAGTAGAATGCGTTGCAAAAACGGTTGGCCCATCATCCGATTCAACCGGGTCACCGCGCATCGCAAAGTGATCTTTATAAATGGGGTTAAAACGTGCATAACCGTACCATGCTTCGTCAAAATGTAAGCGATTACTACTCTTACCTAAAATATCCTGAACCCGCTTGGCGTTATAACATAAACCATCATAGGTACAGTTGGTAATAACTGCGTAAACCGCCTCTTGGTTGGCATGATCTTTCGTTAACTGGCTCTCTAATACGCTTTTCTTGATCGCAGCAGGTTCTAGCTGCTCTGGATAGATAGGGCCAATAATACCGTAGCGATTACGCGACGGTAACATATAGACAGGTAACGCCCCCGTAAGCATCAATCCTTGTTCTATTGATTTATGACAGTTTCGATCACAAATCGCGAGACTATTTTCTTTCATACAAATTTGCATGATAGTACGGTTTGACCCAGAGGTTCCCGTCACTAAGGAGTACGATTTATGTGCACCGAAAACCTCCGCAGCATAGGCCTCACTATCACCAAAATAGCCAGTATGATCCAATAATGAGCCCAGCGAACCGCGCTCTATACCCATGTCGGTACGGAATAGCCCTTCCCCGTAATAACTATAGAAGCGCTGACCCGCTGGCGTTTTGGTAAAGCCTACGCCACCTTGATGCCCAGGAGCTGCCCATGAGTATTCATGAACATCATCATATTTCATCATACCAGCCATGAGTGGCGGTAAGAGCTGATCACGGTAACGCTGCATGGCTGCCAACGCACGACCTACAATAAAATCAGCGGTATCTTCTATAATCCAGGCAAACTCATCAACACGCGACATTAACTCTCTACTCACCGAGAGGGTAATTTTTTTCCGTTCGGCTAATAGAAATACCGGAACACCCTGCTGGCGATGATTAAGTTTATCAATCAATTGATAAAATTTTTCATTTTCTTCAACTTGCTGACCCGTCATTTGTGACGTCAGCATAAAGCAGTCAATTGCCATGTTTGCATTTAAAATCGAATAGCAATCATCAAATGACGTAGCGGTTATGACATCAATCCCTTCATTATGAAATTCATCCTCTAACCTTATGAGTGAATTTTCTATTACACCTGCTTTTAATGTGTCATTAAAAATCAATACCCGCTTATGTTTACCGTAATTTTTCATACTCTTATTTCCTTGCCTAGAAAATAATTTAAAACCCTGTCATATAAGACGACAAGATAGTTTACTATTAATCTATATGTTTAGAACTTGTATTTATTTCAAAGTTCTTTTGCAGCTGGTCTCGACTCGCAATAAAGCCATAGAAGAAATAACCAACCAACGTAATTGTCGTTCCATAATAAACAGCCTCTTCACCTGTTGCATATGCACCATAAATACTATAAAGCACCGCAACGGATCCGAGTATAATACCGGTCTTATATTCTTTATCTTCCACTTTGCTGATTCTTAAAATAACAGCAAGAGCTGACAGTGATAATATATAAGGGATCATATTGATGAATACAGCTAAATTAACCAACACATTAAATTGCTTTAATAATGTCGGAGAAATAGTCATAACGGAAAGTATAAGCTCCAGAGCCATCATGATCAGCATTCCCTTAACGGGAGCATCATACTTATTTACTTCAGAAAAGACTTTAGGGAATAACTGCATATCCGCAGCAGCTTTAGAGACTTGAGCATTGGTAAATTGCCAACCGAGTAGTGAACCGATACAAGCAATAATCGCCATTGCCGTAATGATATTACCCACCATAGGATCAAACATTTGGGCGAAAACTAAACCAAATGGTGCATCAGATTTCGATAACTGTTCATTGGGAATAATCCCTTGTATAACGGTGGTCGAGGCGATATAGGTAATCGCAGAAAAAACCGTAGCCAACATACATGCCAAGGGAACGTTACGTTTAGGGTTCTCTACCGCCCCCGAGTTTGCCCCGGCAGATTCAATCCCTAAAAAAGCCCAAAGCGTTAATGCAATACCCGATGAAATTGCGGTCACCGTTGGGACGTCATGAGGGTTCCACCCTGCTGCAAACACTTCCGGGTCAAACCAGAACCACCCAATAACCGATAAGCCGAGCACTGGAATAATAATTCCCCAGACCGTAAAGGCGGAGATGCCACCCGTGATTTTTGCACCTCGAAAATTAGCGACAAGAGTAACAATAAGGATGATCACGACACCGACAAAGGTATGTATTGGATTTTCTTTTAACCAAGGGAAAAAAGTTTCCAGATAACCCACCGTTGATACCGCAATCGCAACCGCACTAATCACCAAGCAAACATAATATGTATAGGACGCAATAAAAAAACTAGACTTACCATGTGCTTTTTGTGCATACGCAGACATACCACCATCATCTGTACAATACATACCACATTTAGAAAATGCATAAGCGATACATAGTGCGCCAACGGCTGTTATACCCCAGGCCAGTAATGCAATACCTCCTGTTGCCGCTAAACTTGATGGCAATAAAATAATTCCGGATCCCATCATATTAACAGTTACAATCGTTGTTAATCCGACCAATCCCATCTTATTACTTTCTTTACCCATGCTAGCTACCACCTACCAAACTGTTATTTTACTTATTCAATATGAAATACATCACCATCACATAAGTATAAATATAAGAATGACATTACAATCAAATAAAATAATTATTCATTGCAATGTGGACTATAAATATAGATTGAATGATTATAAGCTTAGTTTGACATTGTCATTTCACCACTTTAATTATAATAATTTACTATTGAATTCATCCAGATAACATTGACAAACCATAACCAACTGATAAAAATGACAAATAATAACTCGTTATAACATATATCCAATGTGTGGAGATCATAATCAATGATGACATATAAGAGACTCGACCAGTTATAACCCTATTATATTTAAACTATTCCATGAGACAGAAGATCTCATGAGAACGTCCAATT
Source organism: Photobacterium nomapromontoriensis (assembly GCF_050336815.1). NCBI lineage: Bacteria > Pseudomonadati > Pseudomonadota > Gammaproteobacteria > Vibrionales > Vibrionaceae > Photobacterium > Photobacterium nomapromontoriensis. Next base: position 646 of record NZ_JAKJSL010000029.1, on the reverse strand, counting down.
TTTAAGAACTCATATATTGATTTAGTTGTATACTATCTACCAGCATAAATACACCAAGATCATTAATAATTCATTTCAATGATTAATGAGTGATTATCTATGTCATTATTTATTTAAAACAATAGATATAAGTAATATAAAATAAACGAATTTAACTTTTCTAATATTGCTAATCCAATACTCATAGATATTAATATCACGTCAATCCGGTAGATTACATCGATGGCTCACAAGTCACCAATAATATAACATTGCTTTTAACACTAAGATCGCCGAATCCTGATCAAACATCGAGTAGGGTGAGGCGTCGCCGCCTCATCCCTCTCACAGAACCGTACGTACGGACCTCGTATACGGCTCATGTACATTTCCATTCAGCGTAAGTGCTGAACACATGCCCTGTCACAACATGTTCAATATTGACTAAACCAAGTTCATTGAACCATTGATTTGTCATAGCGTAGATCGATAACGGACTCGCAGAGCTTCTCCAGCCTGTCATTCGTATGTGACTAAACGGCGGTTTATATCCTCGCTGTTTCAATTCTCGATGAAGCTTACTTGGCTTCTTCCAGAGCTTGAGTTGGAGGCTTCTCAACCTTCGTCTTAACCACGCGGCTATCTTCTTAAACTCCCTCTTTGTATT